>JBAVML010000616.1:0-30064 GCA_049690035.1 Chthoniobacteraceae bacterium | reverse complement strand
GTGGGGACTTGCGCAGTTCGGCGGAAAGCAGCGTTGCGACCTGCGCCAGTGCGCGTCCCGAAGGGAGCCGTTCGATCGCACGCCAGGTTTCATGGCCCTGCAGTCGAGCCAGCACCGTCGTCGAAATACCGGCGGCGCGAATCAGGCGGACGAGCAAAGATTCTCCGAAGCGCGGTTCCGCGACTGCATTTTCAGTCTCCGTTTCCGAAGCGATCGCCACGCGCGAAACGGGCGCGGGTGCAGCGTCGGTTGTTGGTGCGGGTTCTGCGGCAGGCTTCGGGGAATCGCTCTCAGTCGTGGCCTCGGCCGTCACCTCGAGTTTCGGCGCGCTCAGGAATCGGGCGAGGCCCTTTCCTTCCACCTGCCGTACCGAAATCACGCGGGCATTCGCTCCCAGCTTTTCCCGGAGGAGAACGACTGCTTCCTCTGCGGAGCGGACGACGAAGCGATAGCGTTGTGGATTCATCGGTTAGATATCTAGGCGGCCTTCTGCTGGAGATTTGGCGGGAGCAGAATGATGGAGAAATTCTGGATCTCGGTTTGCGGCGGCAGCTCCTGGTAGGAGAGCACCACGAGTTTCCCGAGCGATGGCTCGAAGAAGCGCTTGAACGCGAGCCGCAGTTCGACGGTGGTCAGCAGCACGGGCGCGAGACCTTGCTCGGCCATTTCGGTCATGCGCCGCGTGAGCTCATTGAGGAGGTGCTGCGCGAGCTGCGGATCGACGACGAGACCGATGTCGAACTGCGTGCGCTGTACTTTCGCCGCCAGCATCTGCTCGAGCCGCGGATCGAGGGTCAGAGCCTTGAGCAGGCCGGGCTCCGATTCGAATTCGCTGACGAAATAGACGCCTAGTCGCCGTCGGACTTGTTCGGAAAGATCGTCGGGGTTCTTCGAATGCGGCGCGAAATCGGCGATGCACTCCATGATCACGGCGAGGTTCTTGATCGCCACACCCTCGCGCAGGAGGTTTTGCAGCACGCGCTGGATGATGCCCACGCTGACGAGATCAGGAATGAGTTCGTTCACCAGCGTCGGGCTCGTCTCCTTGAGGTGATCGATGAGCGCCTGCACGTCCTGACGGCCGAGGATGAGATTCGCCGAGCGCTTGATGCTCTCCGATAGGTGCGTGATCAGCACCGAGGCCGGATCGACGACGGTGAAACCGTGGATTTCCGCGGAGCGTTTTTCTTCGTCCCCGATCCAGATCGCGCTGATGCCGAAGACGGGTTCGACGGTGGCCGTGCCTTTGAGCTCCACCGGGCTGTTCGCCACATTCATCGCCAGCCAGCGTCCGGGGATCACGCGGCCGCGGGCCATTTCTTTGCCGCGGAGCAGGAAGCGATATTCGTGGCCGTCGAGTTCGAGATTGTCGCGGATGGCGATCGGCGGGACGACGACTCCCATTTCGCGGGCAAACGATTTCCGCACGCCCGTGATGCGGTCGAGCAGGTCGCCGCCATTCTTCTTCTCAGCGAGATTGAGCAAGCTGACGCCGAGTTCGATGGTGAAGACATCGACGTCGGTGAGTTTCTGGAAGTCCTCCGGCTGCGGTCCAGTCTTCTGCTCCTCGGGCTTCCCGGCTTTGGCGCCGGGTTTTTGCATCGGCATTTCGAGCTCCGGCTGTGTCGTCGGGTTTTTTCGCAAAGCATAGGCCACGAAACCGGTCAGGCCGCCAAGGACGAGGAACGGGACGGACGGCATTCCCGGCGCGAGACCGAAGAGCGCCATCATCGTGGCGACGATCGCGAGCGCGCGCGGATATTTCGTGAGCTGGCTGCTGATGTGCGCGCCGAGGTTGGATTCCTCCGCCGCGCGCGTGACGAGCAAGCCGGCCGCGACGCTGACCACCAGGGCCGGGATCTGTGCGACCAAGCCGTCACCGATCGACAGCAAGGTGTACTTTTGCAGCGCCTCGACGACCGGCAGTCCCTTCTGCGCGATGCCGATGGCGAAGCCGCCGAGGACGTTGATCAGCGTGATGAGGATGCCCGCGACGGCATCGCCGCGGACGAACTTGCTCGCACCATCCATCGATCCGTAAAAGTCCGCTTCCTTTTGAATTTTCAGCCGCCGCCGTCCCGCGGTTGCTTCGTCGATCAGGCCGGCGTTCATTTCCGCATCGATCGCCATCTGCTTGCCGGGCATGGCGTCGAGGGTGAAACGGGCCGCGACTTCCGCGATACGACCGGCGCCCTTCGTGATGACCATGAAGTTGATCACGATGAGGATGAGGAAGACGACCGCGCCGACCACGTAATTTCCGCGGATCACGAAATGCCCGAAGGACTCGATGATCCCGCCGGCGTAACCATCGACGAGAATGAGCCGCGTCGAGGCGACGTTCAGCGCGAGCCGGTAGAGCGTGACGGCGAGGAGCAGGGTGGGGAACCCGGAGAACTCCGCCGGGTCCTTCAAATAAACGATGATTAGCAGCATCAGCAGCGAGATGCCGATGCTCGCCGCGAGCAGGAGATCGAGCAGCAGCGCCGGGATCGGCATGACCAGCAGGACGATCGTGCCGAAGAGTGCGAAGACGAAGAGTAGGTCGCCCTTCTTCAGCGCGGCGAGGAACTTTGAACCGCCGAGATTTGCGAGCGCGTTCATCACTTAGGCGAGACCGGCTCTCCGCGCCTTGAGTTGGTGGAAGTAGTAGCGATGCGTCTTGTAAACGAATGCGAGGATGTCGGCGACGGCTTGATACAGCTCGATCGGGATGGATTTGCCGACGCGGCCGTATTTGAACAATGCGCGCGCCACGGGCCGGTTCTCGACCATCGGCACGCTGTGCTCGGCGGCGAGGGCCTTGATGCGTTTGGCAAAGGCGCGCTCGCCTTTCGCCAGCACCACGGGCGCCTTGTCTGTCCCTCGTTCGTAGCGCAGCGCCACGGCGAAGTGCGTGGGGTTCGTCACCACCACGTCGGCGGTCGGCACCGCGGCGAGCATTTGCTTTTGCAGAAAGCGCCGCGCCATCTGCCGGCGGGCTGCCTTCACATGTGGATCACCTTCCGCGCTGCGAGCCTCGTCTTTCACCTCCTGCTTCGACATCATCAGGTCGCCCTGCACCTTGCGCAGTTGGTAGATGTAGTTCATCGCCGCGATGCCGCCGAGCGCGAGGACGAAGCGGCCTAAGAGCGTCGTCGCCGTGCTAAGCATGAAGCTGCCGAGCCGCATCGGTGGCACCGGAGTGTAGAAAATCGGGTCGTGCATCAAGTCCTTCACCGCGCCCCAGACGAGAAAGCCCACGACAACGAGCTTCATCGAATCCGTCGCCAGCTTGACGGCACCCTGCATAGAGAAGATGCGCGAGAAGCCGGACATCGGATTGAGCCGGGAGAATTTGAAACCAATGACATTCGGCGTAAGCCGAAAGCGGCTCTGCAAGCCCCCCGCCAGCACACCGGCAAGCGCGCATGCGCACGCGACGGGGAGCATCAGCCCGAGCATGGTGACGGCTGCCGGCTTCGTCCATTCGGTCACGGCTTCGGCCTGGAGCTTGTACTTTCCGAGGTGCCCGAAGATGCCGACGGCGATGGCGAAGATCCTTTCGCAATACTCCCGGCTGCCAAACGCGAGCGTGAAAAACCCGGCTGTCAGGACGAACACGATGGGGATGTCGCCGGTCTTGGCGAACTGTCCTTCGTCGAGCGCATCGTTGAGCTTTTTCTCGGTTGGTTGCTCTGTTTTTAGGTCCTTGTCGGACATGGATTTCGGATCACGGGATGAGCCGAAGCATGAGCTCGGGCGCGTTCCGCAGTTCCGTTAGCACCAGCTGTGCCGTCACTCCGAGGGTCAAACCCAGGAACGTCAATCCGACGAGAATTCGAGCCGCAAAGCTCTCAGAGAACACGTTCATGCTGGGTGCGGCTTTGCCGAGAATGGCGAAGGTCAGCGTGACGATGAAGTTCACCGCCATGATCGGTGCGGCGATCTGCACCGCGACCAGGAAGATATTGCCGGTGCTGCGGACGAAAACTTCCCCTGCGTTGGCGTGAAAGGAGAGCAGTCCGGGTGGCGATAGCTCGAAGCTGCGAAGGAACGCGGCGAGCACGTAGTGGTGCGCCCCGGAGAGCAGGAAGAGCAACGTACCCAGTTGATACATCGCGAGGCCGATGGGAGTCGGGCTGTTTTGCGACATGGGGTCGAAGAGCGTGCTCATCGACAGGCCCATCTCGGTGGAGATGAGCTGCCCGGCCATTTCGATGGCGTAAAAGACGAGGCGCGCTCCGAGTCCCATCAGCAGGCCGATGATTAGCTCATGCGCGGTCGCGAGGACGAGGGTGATGAGATCGGCGGGCACGGTCGCCGGCTCTCGGAGCGTGGCCATGACCGTCCACGATAGGAAGGCGGTCAGCGCCACGCGGAACAGCACCGGCATGCCCTTCGCGGAGAAGACGGGCAGGATGGCAAAGAGGCCGCCTGTCCGGACGAACGCCATCATCCACACGAACATGTCTTGCTCGTTCATGGCCGCTGGTCGCGGGTCACCGCACCATTTCCGGGAGCCGCGTGAGGAAGCTGGTGGTGAGTTGCATTAGCGTCCGCAAAATCCACGGAGCGCATAGGACGATGGCGAGGGCGATGGCAATGAGCTTGGGCACAAAGGAGAGCGTCGCCTCCTGGATACTGGTCACCGATTGGAGCAGGCTGACCGTCACGCCCACGACCAGCGAGACGAGCAGGATCGGGCTGACGACGAGCAGCGACGTGGTGATGAGCACGCGCAGCACTTCGAGGGATTGCTCCATGTTCATACGCCGAAACTTTCCACGAGTGACCGCACGACGAGATGCCAGCCGTCCACGAGCACGAAGAGCAGCAGCTTAAACGGCAGCGAGATCATCACCGGCGGCATCATCATCATGCCCATCGACATGAGCGTGGAGGCGACGAGGAAATCGATGACGAGGAACGGGATGAAGATGAGGAACCCCATTTGAAACGAAGTCTGCAACTCACTGACGATGAAGGCGGGCGCGATCACGTTGAGCGGCACCTCTTCGATCTTGGTGGGGCCGCGACCAGACAGGCCGAGGAAGAAGTCCACTTCGCTCGGGCGCGTCTGGCGCATCAGGAACTGCTTCAGTGGCGCAGACGCCTTGTCGTAGGCTTCTGCAGACGTGATCGTCTTGGCTAGATAAGGCTGGAGTGCCTCGTCATTCATTCGCTGACCCACCGGCGCCATGATGAAGAAGGTCAGGAAGAGCGCCATGCCGATGATGAGTTGATTCGACGGTGCGCCCTGCACGCCGATCGCGCTGCGCACAAAACCCAGCACGATGACGATGCGGGTGAAGCAGGTCATCAAAAGCAAGATGGAAGGCGCGAGGGTCAGCACCGTCATGAGGAGCACGATCTGGATCGCGCTCGACACGTTGCCCTGTTCGTTGCCCCCGATATTGATGCTCAATCCTGGGGCCAGCTGTGTCGCGGCCTGCTGTGCGGATGCGGGGCAGAGACCAGCGAGCAGCAGCACCGCCCAGAAGACGACAAAGGTGAATCTTCGGAAATGATAGGTTCTTCTCACGACTCTTCCTCCGAAGGGAGCCGCGGAAACTCCGGCTCCGCGCCGGAGAGCGTGCATAGATAGTCGATCCGCCCGGGGCACACGCCGATCAGCATCTTCCGCTGCTCAAACTCGGCGACGATCAGGAACTGCCGATTGCCAAGCATCCGTGTCTCGGTGATGTCGAGTTTTCGCGGACCTTTCGGCTTCGGTTGAAGAAAACCGAGGCCATTGCGCATGACGTAGACGCCGCCGCCGAGGAGCGAAACCAGCAGCACGAAATAGATCGCCAACTGGAAGGTGCCGCCAGTGGCTGGCGCCACGGGGAAAGCTGGTGCCGGGGCGGGAGCACGGCCGACGAGCGCAGGCGCTGGCGTCGTCGAGGGCGTCGCTTCATCAGCCATTGCCGGCCCACTGACGAACAGCAGGAGCATGCCCAGCGTGGCGAGGCCAAAGGCCCGCGGGCTCATGCGTCTCCTCCGAGGAGCTGCGTGACCTTGATCCCGAAATTTTCATCCACCACCACCACCTCACCCAACGCGATCAGTTTGTCGTTCACATAGAGCCCGACTGGGTCGTTTGCGCGTTGATTCAGTTGCAGCGTCGTGCCGGGATTGAGCTCGAGCACATCGCGCATCGCGAGCTGGCACGAACCCAGGCGGACGCTAAGCTGCACGCGGACGTCGAGGACGGTGTTGAGTCGGGGATCTTCAGCAACTTGGGCCATAGGAAATCAGGACTGGGAAAGACGTTGCCGGAGTTGCACGGCGAGGTGCCCGTTCTGGACACCGAGCGTTCCGGCATATTCTTCAGTTTCGGAAAGACGAAGGCGGGTGTCGTGGATCACCTCGCGGGTCAGCGGGATCACGTCTCCGGTTTGAATCTTCAGGACGTCGGCGAGCGTGATTTCCCGCACGCGCCATTCAGCGTGGATGGGCACGGAGATCGCCGCATAGCTCGCGCGCCACTGCACCTGTCTGGCCCGCGGCTCATCGGCCTGCACCGGAGAGCGCTGCATGCGTTTGACGAATGGCTCGAACATCACAAACGGAATGCCCAACTGGAGTTGCTCCTTCGTTTCGCCGAACGCGGCCTCGAGTTGCAGGACCATGAAAGTTGAATCCGCCGGCGCGGTTTGCAGGAAGCGCCCGCTCGATTCGTGGCCGATGCACTGCGCCTTCAACTTCCGTTCAGGTTCCTCCCACAAGTGCGTCCATTCCTTGAGCACGAGCTGGATGGCTTCCTCGATCAAGGTGATTTCGATCTCGGAAAGAATGCGATCAGGCCCCACGCAGCGGCCTTTGCCGCCGAGCAGCCGATCGGTCATGGCGAGGCCGAGTTTGAGGCTCAACTCGACAACGCCGACACCGCGCAGCGGTTCGACTTGAAACAACGTGATGTGGGTCGGATGAGCCAGACCTTCGCAAAATTTACCGAAGGTCATGCTCTGGAAGTTGGTGACTTTTATCAGGCATTCCAGCCGCAGGAAGGTCGAGAGCCGCGCCGACAGGTGCCCCGCGAGCTTCTCGTGCAACATCGCAAACTGTCGCAGCTGTGTCTGACTGAGGAAGCCGGGGTTGCGAAAGTTGTAAGTTTCCACCTTCGCCGCTTCGGTGGCGGGCATCCGCGCCCCGTGGAGATCGAAAAGCGGACCTGCCTCTACTGTGGTTGCCTCTTCCGTCTGCGCTGGCGCAGCTTCACTCATTGGATAACGAAATCCGTGAAGTAGATCTGCTCGATGAGGTCGGACTTCAGCGCCTGGTTGAAGTTCGCCATCAAGTCATTGCGCACGACGTTTTTTGCCCCGGGTGCCTCAAGGTCAGCCATACTGCGCGAACTCAGGACATTGATCGCCACGTCGAGCAACTGCTTCTTCTTTTCCGCCATGATTTCGGGCAGTTTCGGATTGCTGCCGAGCGTCGTGAAACTCGCCTTGAGGAAACGGGTTCCCATCGAACCCGAGAGGTTGACGACAACTCCGTCGAAGTCATACGAAGCCTCGGTCTTCGCGCCCTCTTTGCCTTTTCCGTGTCCGCCATGACCGGATTCTGCTGGCTCAGCGTGGCCGCCGCCTTCCACGGCCGTTTGGGCGATCAAGCCACGGAGCTTCGGCAAGAGAAGAAACTCTGCAGTCGCATAGGAGATGGCCGGCATGAGGATGATAGCGGCAATCAAGGCTGGCCAAGGGCTGGCTGCTTTTGCCGGCGCCGTAGCATCCGCAGCGGCAGCTTCGGGAGGAGTAGCGGGTTTTGCCATGGATAGGGGTTCGGTTAGTCAGCGCGAGGATTTAGCGCTTAAGATTGATGACTTCCTCGAGCAGCGAATCAGACACCGTGACAATGCGCGAACCCGCCTGAAAGCTCCGCTGGGTCACGATCATGTTGGAGAATTCCTGGCTAAGATCGACGTTGGAAAGCTCCAGCGTGTTCATCACCAGTTCGCCGTTTCCATTGGCTCCGGGGGAATTAGTCGTGTCGCTCAGAGCTACCCCACCGATGGGGCCGGCGGCTTCGAATCCGGTAAAAAGGTTATTTCCCTCGCGGGTGAGCGCGTTGGGATCGCGATAGTTCTGCAGCAGGACGCGACCGACTCTCACGTTAGTTCCGTTTGAAAGGCTGATATCGATATCGCCTTTGCGGCCGATGCTAAAGCCGGTCTGACTCGGTTTCAATTTGTTCACATCGGCGTCGGTGAAGGTTCCGCCCGTGGAGTTAGTGATGCCGCTGCCCACGGAGACATCGAAGTTGATCTTGATGTCGCCGACGGTTGACGGAAGCGTTGCGGTCTTGGTGAACGTTAGGGTTCCACCAACGTCGGTCGCGTCGAAAGTAGCCGTGCCATCCGCAAGACCTTGGACTCGGTATCCTTCCGCGGTTACGAGGTAACCTTGATCATCGATGCGGAAATCTCCCGAACGCGTCGCATACGAAACGCCATTGACGCTATCGCGGACGATGAAGAATCCGCTACCGGAAATTCCCAGGTCGGAGGATGAGCCGGTGCTGGTCAACGTTCCCTGTTCGAAGTTCGAGTTGGCCGCTTGGAGGTGGACTCCCGTGCCGACCTGGATGGCGTCGAGATTCGAGCCAGCTCCCGTGCCGGAGGACGGTGCTCCTTGTTGGAGGAGATTACTGAAGTTATCCGCGTAAGACGCCCTGGAACCTTTGTATCCGGTCGTGTTGACGTTGGCGATGTTGTTGGCGATGACCTGAATGCCTTTGGAAAAAGTTTCAAGGGCGGCAACTCCGGAATCGAGACTGGCAATGAGAGACATAGGATTGTTTTTGTGGGTTGGTAGTTACGTCGACGGTTAGTTGCCTGTTTGGGAAGCGGTGGAAGCCGGCGCGGCGGTGATGCTGAGTACGTCAGCGGGATCGTAGTCCCTTCCGTTGACCGTCAGCATCGGGAGACCGTCCTTGAACGAAACTTTCGATACGGCCCCGGTGACTTGACCATTGGCGGCATCGATCGTGACTATCTTTCCGAGATAGTCCTGCGCGCTGCTTGACTTCTGCTGTGTGGCAAATCCCGCGAAGTCCTTCGACAACGTCTGCATCTGCTCGAGCGAGGTAAAGCTCGCCATCTGCGAAATGAACTGCGTGTCTTCCATCGGCTTGAGAGGATCCTGCGACGTGAGTTGGACGGTGATCAGCTTTAGGAAATCTTGCACACCGAGGGTTTTGCTGCCGGTGGTCCGTGTTGGGTCTGGAAGGGGCTCCGCGAAGGCCGCAGTCTTATTGGTGGAGGTGCTGCTGGTGATCGGAGGCATGGTGTTAGGCGTAGATTTCGAGACTTGTGGAAGGGCTCAATCGAGCCGTGGGGCGTCGCGGTGCGGACGGCGTTTTGGTCTGCGCTTGAGCAGGCGGGGTGGAGAATGGGGAGTCGGGGAGAGGCTCGTGTCTGGCCCGATCCCGCTGATCTGAGGATTGCTGAAAATTCCCCGTGCCATTCTCCGATGAGGAAGACTCGACGACCGTGGTGGCGACCTTCTCAGCGCGTTCGGATGAACTTTGCGCCACTTGCGACCAGCCCGTTTCGAGCGCCTGGCGCAAGTCATCCGACGTTGTTTGAAACGTGGCTTTCACTTCACCCTGCTCGATGCGTAGCTTTACTACCACTTCCTGGCCGTCGCGCATTGGCAGGCGCATTTCCAGATGCTGACCGCCGTGGCCGCGCATGCGTTCGACCGCTCGCTCGATGGACTGAATGAGCTGCGCGGTATTGCTCGCTATTGGGGAGGCGTCGTTGGCCTTCGAAGCTTCCACCGTTGGGCGTTGCTCGGAGGTGGTGAATTGGGGGAATGGATCAGCCGTGGATTGTTCGTGATGTCCGCTGCCACTCGATCCTGCATCGGTGTCTTCGCCTCCTCGTGGCTCGGTCGACGGGACGCCCGGTGCTGTTTCGTGGATGGTCTTTGACAGCGTTTCACCTTCGGCAAAAGCTGCCGGAGCAATCTTTGCTGGGTTGTGAAAAACGATGTCTGACATTGCACGGTGCTCCTTAGCACCCAGTATGCCATCGAGGTGTGTGGCAACGATCCCGGCGGCTGCCGGCTGTAAGGTCTGAGCCTCGATGCTTACAGGCTTGGCGGAGTGCAGAGCCTTCGTCGGACGATCGAGCTTCAGCGACGTTGGCGGCGTCGGTGCGCTCGCTGCCGGCTTTTCGAGCGATTGAGCCGGCGAAGGGACGTTCGCAGCGCCCTCGGCGGAGGAAACTTCGTTGGTGACGGGAGAGGGCTGCTCCTGTGCAAATTGATCGCGCGGTGTCGCGTTTGGCACTGCTGCCGGTTTGCCCCGGCCGCGCTCCGCAGGCATTCGAAGAGTCAGGTTTCCTGCGGATCCGAGTGGCGTTCGTGCCTCTGGAACGGAAGAATTTATTTCGACATTTTCGCTCTCTGCGCCGGCCTCGGTCGAGGCGGGTGGAGTCGGAGCGGGCGGCGGCAAGTTCTGCCACGCTGCGAGGCAGGAACTGACGATCAGTTCATCGGCGCACACCTCGGTTTCGCGACGTTCGGACTCGTTCGGATCCTTTTCGGGAATCTCATCACCCGTTGTTTCCGCAGAATCGGCCGCGCCTTCCTCGACGACGCCAGGCGCGGCTTTCGTAGCGAACTCACCCGAAACGTTCGCGAGCACCGCATCGAACGCGAGAGCCGTTTCGTCGTTGACCGAGGCCGGTGCTGCGTCGGCGGGGTTACTCGTGGCTTCGGAAAATGGGAGGGCGGAGATTGTCGTCATGCGGGTGTTTCCTTTTTTATCGGCTTGATGAGGCGCAACTTGTCAGAGATGCGCGCCGCGCGTTTCGCCATGCTCTCTTCGCCTGGCTTGTCCGGCATCTTGCCCATCTCGCCGAGGATGGGGCCGGTGCGATCCACCTTCATCACGGCCAGAATCTTCACCACCATATTCTCGTCCATCTCGCGAAAGATCGCGACGGCAGCGGCGGGAGCCATCGCCGAGTAAGTTTGGGAGAGGGTCTTGAGGTTCTTGAGTTCGCTCTCCTGGATTTCGAGCACCCGTTCGTCGATCTCCTTGCGCATGCCTTCCAGTTCGGTGCGCAGCTTCGCGAGCTCCGCCTTTTCCGATTCGAGCTGTGACTTGAGAGTGACCAGGTTCTTTTCATCGGTAGCGATCTTATCCCGCCCGGAATTCAAGTCCGCGATGAGTTGATTCACGGCGTCGCTATTGAAGTTCCAGAGTCGTGGTGGCAGCTCCGTTTTCTCTTTGGCCGGGGTGCCACCGAGTTCCGGCATGCTCGAGAGTCCGCGAATGACGAAGAGCATGCTCGCCCCAGCGTAGAGCATGGCGCCGATGAGTGCCGGGATGAGGCCCTTCACGTCGCCACCTCCGCAGTTGAGAGAATGTAGCGGGCGCTGATCAGATCATCCATCATCGTCGCTTCGCGCCGCTCGGCTTCCGCGCGATGAGCGGTCTGCTTGCGCTCCTTGAGCTTCTCGAGAGCGTCGAGCTTTCGTTGGGCTAGGATCATTGAGCCACGGCGGATTGCGACTTCCCGTTCCGCACGGGCGAACTCGTCCTGCAGGCTGCGAAGGACGGACTGCTGGTATTGGAGCGCATTGAGAAAAAGGAGCTGATCGGTCCGCGTAGTGCGGCATTCGCGCCGGGCGGTGAGTGCTGCGTGACAGGAGTCGATTTCCGACTGGGTATTGGCGACCGCTGCGGCGGCGCGGGCCCTCCATTGCAGGCCTTCGGCAAAGATCTGCCGGGATTTTTCCAACTGCTGGGCGCGCACGCGCAGGACGGCTTCGAGGGAGAAATGGAACTGTTTCATCGGAGTATGCTGGCGATTTGTTCGACGCTGGCTTCCCGCCGCGCCTGCTCCTCCACGGGTTGCCGCAGGAATGTTTGCAGGGTCTCGTGTTTCGCGATGGCTAGGTCGAGCCGCGGATTGGAGCCCTTGACGTAGGCGCCGATGTTGATCAGGTCCTCGTTCCTCCGGTAGAGCGCGAGAAGGTCGCGCGCGTTGGAGGCCACCTCGTATTCGTCCGGCGTCGTGACGTCGCGCACGAGTCGGCTGACGCTCTCGAGGACATCGATGGCGGGAAAGTGATTGGCGGTGGCCAGCGCGCGACTCAGCACGATATGGCCGTCGAGTGTCCCGCGGACGGCGTCGGCGATGGGTTCGTTCATGTCGTCGCCTTCCACGAGCACCGTGTAAAAAGCGGTGATCGAGCCGCGCTCGCCGGTGCCCGTTCGTTCGAGCAGGCGCGGCAGCAGGGAGAAAACGGACGGCGTGTAGCCGCGGCTGCTCGGGGCCTCGCCGACCGAGAGGCCGATCTCGCGTTGCGCCATCGCGAAGCGGGTGACCGAGTCCATCATGAAAAGCACACGCTTTCCGTGATCGCGGAAATACTCCGCGATGGCCGTGGCGAGCAGCGCGGCGCGCAAGCGGACAAGCGCGGGCTGATCGGAAGTGGCGACTACGATCACCGAACGCGCGAGCCCCGCGGGACCGAGATCTTTCTCGATAAACTCGCGCAGCTCTCGTCCGCGCTCGCCGACGAGCGCAATCACATTCAAATCGCTCTCCGCGCCGCGCGCCATCATGCCGAGCAGCGTCGATTTTCCCACGCCGCTGCCCGCGAAGATGCCGACGCGTTGCCCCTGGCCGATCGGCGTGAAGACATCGATTGCGCGGATGCCGGTGGAGAAGCTCTCGCTGATCCGCTCCCGACGCAGCGGGTTCGGCGGGGCGCAGCGCAGCGCCTGCATTGCGTGCGTTTCGATCGGTCCGAATTCGTCGATCGGCTTGCCGAGTCCATCAATGACGCGGCCGAGCATCGCCGGGCCGACCGGCACCGTGACCATCCGCGAGGTAGCCACGACGGCGCTGCCCGAGCGCACATTTTGCATCTCACCGAGCGGCATGAGCAGGATGCGATGATTGCGGAACCCGACGACTTCGGCGTTTACCGGAGCTTCATCTGGGCCCGTGCGGATTTGGCAGACTTCACCGAGCGACGCGTTCGGACCATCAGCTTCCACGACGAGGCCGGTGACCTGAGCGACGCGACCGATGCGCTGCACGGGTCGTGTCGCCCGAAGCCGCGTGCGGAACGACGAGACGAGCGAATCGAAGCCTGCGGCCGGGCCGAGGTGAGTTTCGGGGAAGGGGAGGGCGCTCATTGGAACATGGCCTCCACGGCTCGAAACTTTGTGGTGAGCCGCCCGTCAATCGCGCCGAAGCGGCTGCGCACCACGCCGTCGCCAGGCTGGAGATCGGCATTGGAGCGAAAGGCGATGGCGGGGAATTTTTCGCGCAGATTCTCTTCGTAGCCGGAGATCATCTCGAGATCTGTGGGATTCAACTGCACCTCGATCGCTTCTCCGCTCGGTGCGAGCTCGGCGAGCAGATCATCCACGATGCGAATGACGGCCTCGCGATCCCACTGCACGCCACCGAGGATGCGCGCCACGGCTTCCATCGTGAGCTCGGGGAGCACCGCGCGAAGCTGGTCGAACATCGCCGATTGTTGCGCCACCAGCGCGACGAAGGTGTCGGACTGCAAATGCACGAGTTCCGCGCGCTGTTCAACGAGTTGCCGTTCGAGCGTGCGCGAGGTTTCCTCGGCGCCGCGGTGGTAGCCTTCGCGGCGCGCGGCCTCGAGGTCTTCCAGGGTGAAGAGCGGTGCCGCCTTCGTTCCCGCGAGGACGAGGGCTTTCAGCGGCTGGGAAAAGTGAACGACTTTAGGTGAAGGCACGTTCTTCGGAACCTCCGGAGTCGAGGGTGATTTCTTCTGCTTCCTCCAGGCGGCGCACCACTTGGATGATCTTGTCCTGCGCGGCTTCGATGTCCCTGGCGCGCTGCTGCGGGAGCATTTCGATTTCCTCCATGAGCGCTTCGGCGGCGCGCTTGGACATCGAGCTCGTCACTCCTTGGATCAGCGCCGGCTTCGCGCCCTTGAGCGCGATGGTGATGACCGCCGTGTCGATCTCGCGGACCACGCGACCGAGATCGGACGGGTCGAGGCGTGAGAGATCGTCGAAGCTGAAAACCTTGCGCCGAATGGCGGCACCGAGGGCCGCGTTTTTCTGCTCGATGACCGAGAGCACCTCCTTGCGCGTGATCTTGTCGAGAGCGTTCAGGATGTCGGCGCACGCCTGGACGCCGCCGCTGCGCTGCATGCCTTGCTGGGCGGACTTGCGGTCGAAGTGGCGGGTGAGATTTTGCGCAACCTTGTTGATGCTGTCGCGGGAGGTCGGCTCCATCGCGCCGAGCCGCTCGATCACTTCCTCGCGCAGTTCTGGTGCGAGCATCTGCACTATTTCGGCAGCCTTGGGCGGCTCCATGCAGGCGAGGATGAAGGCGATCGTCTGCGGCTGCTCCGACTTCACGATATTGACCAGCTGCCGCCCATCCATCTGACGAATCTCTTCGCCAGCGGGGGTGCGGGAGCCGGGCGCGGCGCGATTGAGGATCGCTGACGCGGCGTAATCTCCCTTCGCCTGTTCGAGCGCGGTTTGCGCGAAGCTGATGCCGCCCACCGCGGAGCCGATGCCCGAAGAGACGACGCCGGCAAATTCTTTCATCAGCTCCTCCTGAATGGGCAGCTCGACCATCGGGATGGCGGCCATCTCGCGGCAGATCAATTCGAGCTGCGAGTTCTCGAAGTTCTTCATCACGCCGGCAGCCGCGTCCGGACCGATGACGATCAGGAACGCCGCGATCTTCTGGATCTTGTTCAGGCTGGAGTATTCGAGCGCCATCTCAGTGTTTTGCGTCGCTCGACATCCAGTCACGAAGGGCGAGCCCGACGTTGTCTGGTTTCTGCCGGATCATGTCGTTGAGCATCTGCGCGGTGACCGGACCGGCGGCAGCTTCCTCGAGTTGGGTGCTGCGTTGCGCTTCGAGGAGTTCCATCGGGATTTCATCGGGCTTGGCGCCTTTCAGCATGCGCAGGAACATCACGAAAAGAATCAGCGCGACGCCGATCGCGATGCCGTTCTTCAAGAGATCGGGATGCGCGAGCAGCGTGTCGAGCGCACCGGTCTTCGGCTCGGCAGGATTTTCAAATGAGACCTCCTCCAGTGTCACGATCTTCATCAGCTCCTTGTCCTCGCCCTTGATGCCGATGGAATTCGCGACCATGCGGCGAAGGCCATCCATTTCCGCCGGTGTGCGGGGCGTCGCTTTCGAGGCAACGAAGACTGCGGCGGTGACCCGTGCGATGCTGCCGGGGCCTTTCACCGAGTTGATCGTGATGCGATTGATTTCGTAGTTCTGCGTCTTGTTCTTTTTCGACTGCTCGCTGTCCTTGAGCGTCTTCTGCGCATTGGGACCCTCGCCACGGAAGCCCGGCGTATTTGCTCCGGCTCCTGCGCCGGCGCCGGTATCCGCGGTGGGCGAGGTTTCGGTTTCCTTGGTGATCGTGGTGTCGTCGGTCGAGGTCTCGGTGCGAACGACCTGCGTGTCCGGATCGTAGCGCTCCTCGGTCCGCGTGGTGCTTTCGGAATCAATATCGGCGGAGACCCGAACCACGGCAGCGCCCGGCCCGAGCACTTTGCTCAGCATCGTCTCGGCCTTGCCGGAAAGATAATCCTCCACACTCTTGCGCAGCTTCATTTGCGTCGATGCGGAGCCGAGCTGGCTGTCTTCCTTCAGCCCGTCGGTCAGCGCCGTGCCGTGGTGATCGACCACCGCCACATCGTCCGCCCGCAGACCTTCGACCGCGTTCGCGACGAGGAAACGGATCGCGTTCACCTGGCTGGCGCCTACTTGTCCCTCGACGAAAACCGACGCCGTTGGCTTCGCTTTCACATCGGAAAAGAGCAGACGGTTTTCGGGGACCACGATGAGCACGCGCGCCGAGCGCACGCCTTGAAGCTGGGAGATCGTGCGGGAAAGTTCGCCCTGCAGCGCGCGCACGTAGTTGGTGCGCTGGACGAAGTCGCTGATGCCGAAGTTTGCCCGATCGAAGACCTCGAAGCCGACGCCTTCACCCGCGGGCACGCCTTTCTGCGCGAGCGCCATCCGCAGCTTGTGCACCTGCTCGGAGGCGACATAGACGGAGCCGTTACCCAACTCGTATTTGACGCCCTGTTCCTGGAGGACCGCGGCGACTTCTCCGAGTTCCTTCTCGCCGAGACGACCGTAAAGGAGCTGCATCTGCGGACGGCCGGACCACAGGACCAATGCGATCATTCCGCCCACCACGGCCAGCGCTGCCACTCCGAGCGAGACACGTTGGTTGATGCCGAGCTGACCCCAGAGGCTGCTGAGTTGTTGAAAGAAGGTCTTCATCAAAAATCAAAAAGCACCCGGCTCACACCTGCATGCGCATCACTTCCTGGTAGGACTCCACCAGCTTGTTGCGCACTTCGACCATGAGCGTGAAGGCGACGTTTGCTTCCTGCATCGCGATCATCGCCTGATGCAGATTCGTGCTTTCGCCGGTCAGGACTTTCGTCTGCTCGGCCTGGGCGGTCTGCATCTTCCCGTCGATCTCCGAGACCGCCTTCTGGAGGAAATTCGAGAAGCCGCCCTTCTCGACGCCGCCGACTGCAGGGGCGATCTCCGGTTTGGCGAGGCCGGCGCTGCCGCCGATCCGCGGTGCTTCGACACTCTCAGCGAGACCGGGGATCTCGCGCGGCGCGAGGGAGGGAAGGGGGCCGATGCGCATGGCGGGTTACTTTCCGATGGAGAGCGCCTTGGTTGCCATCTGGCGTGCATTGCGCGCGACTGCGAGGTTTGCCTCGTAGGCGCGCGAGGCACTGAGCAGGTCCACCATTTCAATTGCCGGGTTGACGTTCGGCAACGTGACCATTCCGTCCTTGTCGGCGTGAGGATGATGCGGGTTGTAAATCTTCTCGCCGGGCGTCGTGTCCGGAGTGATGCCGCCGACCTTCACGCCCTCACTCGCGCCGTTGCCTGCACCGATCAGTGTTTCAAAGGTGACCACCTTCCGCCGGTAGGCCTTGCCGTCTACATCCTTGGTCGTATTGGCGTTGGCGATGTTTTGCGCGACGACATCCATGCGGGTCTTCTCCGCGCTGAGGGCGCTGCTGGTGGCCTGGATTCCGGTGATAAAGTTCATGTTTAGTAAGAGCGTCCGGTGATCGCCATGCGCAGCTGCTTGAGTGAACCGCTGACGAAATCGGTGAGGGTCTCGAACTCCGCGCCATTCTTGCCCATCGCGAGGAGTTCCTTGTCCACTTCCACCGTATTGCCGTCCACGCGCTGGCTGGTCGCGGAGGTGTCCTCGACGAGCTTCGGTGTTGGTGCCGAGGCGGTCGCGCCAGATTTCAGGCGCGCGGCAAATTCGGTGGCGAAGGATTGCTCGAGATCGACCCGCTTGTAGCCCGGCGTTTCCGAGTTCGCGATGTTCGCGGCCAGCGCTTCCTGCCGGAGCGCGGCAGCGTCGAGCAGATGCTTGCTGGCATCGTAGGTTGAGCTTGCGAACAGACGGTCGATCATTGCACGGGGCGTCTTAGCAGCAGATATGCCAGTGAAACGGAGGTGGGCCTCCGAGGCTGATGGATACAAGGTTGGCGGGTGCCGGCGGGTTTTACGATGGCGCAGCGAGCGAGACGCCCGAGCAAACTTTTCCGCCAACGAGCGAACTGGAGCGGCAATAATTTCCACGCGGTATTCACGGTCGCCAAAACAAGGCGGCCTTCGCGCCATGGGCGCAGCCATTGGTGATTCACGAAGTTGAATCGCGCGTTGAGCGCTGGCCGTGAGGCGTGAGCTTCCTGGGGCGCTGCCCCCGAACTGGAATGAAGATGCGCCGTTGGCGCTGGGCGGCTTTCCAAATCCGCTCGGGAACCGCGTTAGCCCTGCGTCAGTGCGTGAGCGTGGTCAGCGAGCCGGTGCTCGGCTGCATGCTGGATAGAGTCCGAACGGGTGCGGTGACGTTAAGCGCCGAATTCAACTGCCGCGCGAGCTCGCGTGTTTCCAGCGAAACCGTGAGTTCCGTCGGCGCGTTACCCGCAGTCTGCATCCACACGCGACCTTCCGCGGAGACCTGCAGAGAAGTCGGCCGCGAAGGATCCTGCGCCTCGAGGATGCCGCGGATTTCGGGCGCGTTGCGCAACTGATTTTCCAGTCCCTGCGCCACGGTCCCGCTCTGAGGACGTGGTGCGGCCTGCGCGACGCCCATCGCTTTGCTGAAGGCGTTGTCGAATTTTGTCTGCTCAATGGCAATCTTCCGCTGCGCGACATTGGACCAGGCGTCGATTGCGCTGCTGGCGAGGGAAGCGATGCCGGAAATGAGTAAAGGAGCCATGCCCGCGGTGCTTAGCAGCCGATGTGCCAGCCGTCCGCGCGGCGACGTTCATTCGCTGATTCGGGGGAGGAAAGGTCTTGGAAGTAGGAGCCGAAGTGACTGACCATGCACGTGTTGTTCGTGCAGCGTATGAAAGAAAAATCACGGTCCAAGCTCGCGGGAATCGTTGTGCCCCAAAACTTCAGGTTATTTGAGCGCTGGCCTTTCGGCCTTGTCGTCGCGTTCATCTTCGGGTGGTGCGCGGCGTCGCTCGCCCGAGCCGACTTATTTGCGCGCGTCAGCAATTTTACCCTAAACGTCCCGCCCAATCCGCCCCCTACGGCGTTCCAATTGGTGCCCGCGTTCGCCAGCGTTTCCGTCACCAAGCCGACGTGCATCGTGAGTCCACCCGGTGACACTCGGCGTCTCTTTGTCTGCGAAAAGTACTCCGGCTACAGGGATGAAAGGTGGTTCGGCAAAATCAAGGTCATACCGGACGTCACGGCAGCTACCGCTGAGTCCTATGAGTTTCTGGAACTGAACAATCTCGCCACGTTCGACGATCAGGGAGTTCTCGGGCTGGCCTTTCATCCGAACTATGGCCCAAACCCCGTGACGCAAAACGCCTGGTGCTACGTGTTCTACTCGTGGAAGGAAGGTGCGTCGTCCTACTCCCGCCTGTCGCGCTTCACGGTGCTGAATCCGGCTACGATGCCGACGGCAGATCCTGCTTCGGAACTGGTCTTGATCCAGCAACTCGACCGCGCCGGTTTTCATCCGGGCGGTGACCTGCATTTCGGTCCCGATGGTTACCTCTACATTTCGCTCGGCGATGAAGGGTTCTACAATGATTCGTTCGGCAACGCGCAACACCTCGACGGCAATTTTTTCTCCGCGATCGCGCGCATCGACGTGGACAAAAAGCCCGGCAATCTGGTGCCCAATCTGCACTCCGCCGTTCCACGCGACGCGGGTGTCGCGCGGTATGCGGTGCCGGCAGACAATCCCTTCGTCGGGGCCAGCAGCTTCAACGGTCTCCCGGTCGATCCTGATGCAGTCTGGACGGAGTTCTGGGCAGTGGGTTTTCGACATCCGTGGCGGTTCTCGTTCGATTCGTTGACCAGCGAACTCTGGGTTGGCGATGTGGGCGAAGTTTCCTTCGAAGAAGTCGATCTTGTGACCCGCGGCGGCAACTACGGCTGGTCATTTCGCGAGGGTATGCACAACGGCCCCAAGAGCGGAACGCAGCCTCCCGGTTTCGCCTCGATTGATCCGATCTTCGAATACCCTCACCTCGCAAACGGAGCCCAGGCCTGTGTCATCGGTGGGTTCGTCTATCGTGGCTCCCGCATCTCCGCGCTGAACGGGCACTATGTTTTTGGTGACTACATTACGGGAGACATCTGGGCTGCGGAGCGGACCGGGCCCAACTCCGTCAGCGTGCATCGCATCGCGGGCCAGACTGGGATCGCCGCGTTCGGTAGCGACCCGTCCAACGGCGATGTGCTGATCGCAGACAATGACAATGATCGCCTCCTTCGGCTCACCGCCACATCGGTGACAAACAATTATCCGGAGACGTTGAGCGCCACGGGACTCTTCACCAACCTTGCCAACTTTTCGCCCGCGTCGGGCGTCTTGCCCTACGCGCCCAATCTCGATTTTTGGAGCGACTACGCCATCAAGAGTCGCTGGTTCACCATCCCCGAAGCGGCGAGCACGATGACGTGGTCTAGTGATGGCTTGTGGACCTTTCCCAACGGCACGATTTGGGTAAAACACTTCGACCTCGAGACAACCCGCGGTGATCCCGCGACGAAGCGCCGGATCGAAACGCGGCTACTGGTGAAGAACGCCACCGGTGCATACGGCGTCAGCTACCGCTGGAACGACGCGCAAACCGACGCCACCCTCGTGCCCGATGAAGGCGCCGACCTCACGCTTAATATTACGGACAACGGAACGCCGCACGAGCAATCGTGGCATATCCCCAGCCGCGCTGAATGCCTCGCGTGCCACAGGCCAGCCGCCGGATACGCGCTCTCTTTCACCACCCGCCAGCTCAATCGCACATACACGATCAATGGCATCGCTGGCAATCAACTCGACCTGCTACGCGACGCGGGTTACTTCGCCAGTCCCCCCGGTTCGACAAACCTCCTGCCACGCTACTTGCGCCCCGATGAAACCGCGTTTTCCCTCGAAGCACGCGTGCGCTCCTACCTCGCGGTGAACTGCGCCCATTGCCATCGCCCCGGCGTCGCTGGCTTGGCGGCAACGTGGGATGGCCGCCCCGAACTTACCCTCGAGCAAACCGGTCTCAGCAACGACCTCGCCTCCCGCGTGTGGAATCACATGGCTGCGGCGAACGGCTTCACCCGCATGCCCCCACTCGGAACGTCCGAATTGGATCAGACGAACCTGAACCTCGTCGCCGATTGGATCAGCAACGAACTGCCTGATCGTCGGACCTTCGTCCAGTGGCAACAACTCTGGTTCGGTTCGACCACTGCCGCGACGGCTCAGACCGCTGCCGATCCCGACCGCGACGGCCATTCCAACGGCGAAGAATTCCTCGCCGGCACCAGCCCCCTGGATGGCGGCAGCTTCGTGCAGCCAAGCGTGACGGTGGGCAGCGAATCGGTGAATCTCAGTTTCCACCTGCCGGCCAATCGTTCCGCCCAGATCGAAGCGTCCACGGACTTGCAGGAGTGGAATCTCTGGGATGTTCCGGATAACAACGGCCTTCCCGCCGCGGGCGGCGTTTTTTCAATCTCCGCCGACTTTGCCGAGGCCCGGCAGTTCTTCCGACTCCGTTTGCGGGAGAATTGAGCGGAGATCACGTCACGCCAGACGTGCGGTCAGAAGCGCCCTACGTCCGGTAGCTGCGGGCAACGCGGCGCCGTTTTTATACAATCGAGCTGGGAGCGGCGGTCCTTGTGCCGCCACCACGCACCGGCGAGACTTTTACGACATTCTCCGAGTCGTAGTCGATGAGCTGCAACCAGTCCTCCGTCACATCGCTCGGAGGGAAAATGTCGTTTTCTGCGTATTCCGCATCGAGGGAAATGACCAGGTCGCTCTCACTGATGCCTTCCTCCAGACCCGTGGCGATTGCCCGTTTAATGGCGATTGATTTTGCCCGCTCCACAATCGACGCAATGATCGCGCCGCTGACCAGGTCGCCGCGGTAGAGCACGTCTTTTTTGCCGCTGCGCAGGGTGATGGTCAGGAACTTATTTTCCTCCCGGTGCCCGAATTGGAGTTCGATCAGTTTCTCCACGAGCACATTGATCGCCTGCGGCACGCCGCCCGCGGTGCGGACGAGTTCGGGGTCGTAGGGCAGATTTTCGCCGAGGTAGATGCGGTAGATCTCCTGCGCACCATCACGCGTGGGCCGGGCGACCTTGATCTTCCGATCGATGCGGCCGGGGCGAAGGATCGCGGGATCGATGAGGTCGGCGCGATTCGAGGCGAGGATGATCACGACTTCGCTCAGCGACTCGATGCCGTCCATCTCGGTGCAAAACATCGGGACGAGCGTTGAGAGAATATTCGAAAAGCGCGACGCGCGACGTGTGCCGAGGATCGACTCGGCCTCGTCGATGAAGAGGAATGGCAGATAGCCTTCCCGGCGCTTCTCGCGGGCGGTGGCGAAGATCTCGCGGACCATGCGCTCACTTTCGCCGACCCACATGTTGAGAATCTCCGGCCCCTTGATGTGCATGAAATACTCGCGCATCTCCTCGCCGGTCTGTGACTTGAGCTGCTGGGTGAGATTGTAGGCGGTGGCCTTGCCGATGAGCGTCTTGCCGCAGCCGGGCGGGCCGTAGAGCAGGAAGCCCTTCGGTGTGGCGTGCTGGAAGCGCTGGAAGAGCTGCGGATGGAGCAGGGGAAGCTCGATCGCGTCGCGGATGGCCTGCAGCGCCTCGTGCTGGCCACCCACCTTTTCCCACGGCAATTCGGGCACGGTATCGAGGAAATATTCGTCGCTATGCGGCCGCGCGAGAACCTCGATGGCGACCTTGTAGTTCGGATCGACGCGCACTTCATCGCCGGCTTTGAGTTTCTCCTTGAGCAATAGATCGCTGCGCTGGAGCACCAGCGCTTGCATGCCGTGTTCGGTCCCGACGCGGAGGCGATCGGGGCCGAGCACTTCGGTGATCTTCGTCACCGGTCCGGTCTTGTCGAAACCAAGGTCGCCGACGATGACGTAGGCTTCATTGACCAGCACGCGTGTGCCGCGGCGCAGCGAGCCGAGGTCCACGCGCGGGTCGCAGTTGCAAAAATAATCCGAGCCACCGACGACGATCTGCGCGGTCTCGCGATTGGCGGCGCTGAGGAAGGTGCCGATGCGGTTGGCCGGTGAACTGAGCTTCTTGACGATCTGCTCGTATTTCTCGAGTGCTTGCCGCGCTTCGGTGACCATGTCCTCGCGGTCGGCGACTTCCATTCGGAGGTCGAGCAACTCTCCGCGCACGAGGTCTCCGGGCGGAAGCGAAGCGATGAGGCGGTCGAGGCGTTCCAGCGGAGTAAGGGACTCGCCGGGCGAATTGAAGTCGAATGAATCTTCGTCCATCGATGCGTTTTTCTGACAATAGCCCGCGAATCGCGCACCGCAAATTTCGCGTGGCTACGCCGCGTTTTCCACCGGCGGAACTGGCGCGATCGCGAGGGCGGGCTGAGCCCGAATCTCTGCCGCTGCTTGCGTCAGAGTGGAGAAAACGTGGTCCGCATGCGTGCGCTTCAAGCGCCAGCTCCGACGCTCATCGTCATCCGCGGAAGTACCCCACACCCCGACCGCGAGGGTCGCGGTGACGCGTTCGCGGACTTTTTTGCAGAGCTGCGTAGCCGGCATGAGCGACCACGACGAGAGAACCGACACGCAGACGAAAGCCGGTGCAGCCGCGCTGATTTCTTCGACGAGCTCTCCGGTCATCAATTTCGAAGGCAGCACGCGAGCGGAGAGCCCGGTGTCGGTGAGCAGGCGGGCGAGCATGAAGGCTCCGAGTTCATCGACCTCGTTGCTGGCGGGCACGCAGAGCACGCTGGCACCCGTCTCCGGTGCCACGGTGAACTCGCCGAGCCCGGCGATAAGTTCGCGCATTTCGCGGCACATTTCGTGACGGCTCGCATCGGAGAGCGTGCCCTCGCGGAAATCGCGCTCGGCCTGGCGAAGCGCCGGCACGATGAGTTCGTCGAAAGTCGCCGCCAGTCCGTCGTGAGCGACACGGGCCTCGGCGAGGGCGAGCGCTTCCTCACCATCCATGGCCAGCAGACGCTGGTAGAATCTCTCTTCCGCGGCGATCGGCGGTTTGTCGCCGAGGAGCACGTCCAGGAACTGGAGCGATGGAATATATTTTCCGAGCACGGCGATGCAGACCGTGAGTGGCGTGGCCAGCAGCAGCCCCACGCCACCCCAGAGCCATGTCCAGAACACCGCCGAAATGATGATCGCAATCGGGGAAAGTCCGGTGCTCGATCCGTAGAGCCAGGGTTCGACCACGTTGTTGCTGATCAATTCCACGACCACGAAAAGCAGGCCGGCCAGCAGAGGCGTGTTCCATGACGGGGAGATCGCGAGCGAGAGGATCAGCGGAAATGAAGCAGCGAGGAACGGGCCGAGATACGGCACGAAGCGCAGGATGGCCGCGAGGCAGCCCCACAGCACCGCGTTGGGGATGCCGATGAAATACAGGCCCAGCCCGATTGGAATGCCGTAGGTGACATTGACGACGAGTTGCGCGAGCAAATAACGGCTCACGCGCTGGCCGGCATCGTCGAGGGCCTGCGTCGTGACCTGCAGACGCCCTCGACCGACGAGATGAATTACTCGGTCCCGGAGATCCTCCCGCTCGAGCAGCATGAAGATCACGAAGACGATCACGATAGCGGCGGTGCCGAGAGGTCCTATGATTGGCGTGACGACGTTGGTGAGCGTCTGAAGCGCATTCCCCGACGTAGCAACGACCGCGACCGGCATCGGTGGGGGCGCGGTGTCCGCGTTCGCGGGGGCAGGTGCGGCCACATCGGTCGCTGCGATCTCCTGCGTGAGTTCACGCAGGGTCTTGGTGAGCCGGCCCATTGGACTATTGGGCGTCGTCTTGAACGCGCTGATTTTGGCCCGCAGATTGGTTTGATATTCGGGGAGCTGATTGGCGAGGTCGATCAACTGACCGGCCACGATATAACCGACGATCCCGATCACGGTAAACGCGAGAGCCGTCGCCGTGAGCACCGATCCAATCCGGCCCATCCGCCAGCGTTCGAAACGTCGGATGAGCGGCGCGAGCAGAAAGCTGATCAAGGCCGCCAAGGCGAGCGGGACGAGGAAGTCGCGGGCGAAGAAGAGCGCCGCCACGACGAGGCCGACGGTGAGAAACAGCACCAATCGATTTCCCTGGAGTTGAGTGTTGCCGTTCATCGATTCGTCTGGAATCGGCTCGTGATCCTCGATCGGATGCCGAAACAAAACGGGCGCGACCGAAGTCGCGCCCGTGGCTGAAGCAAACTGTGTGGAGGAAGAATTACTTCTTCTTCCCGGACGCCTTCTCGGCCGTTTCCGCGGCAAGGTCGTGGCCCTTGGTCACCGTGGCCCAATCTTCGGCAAACTTCTTCACGTCCGGATCCTGCAGCGTTTTCGACGACTCGAAGAGCTTCGCGGTTTTCTTCGTCTCTCTGCTGAAATCCTTGAAGAACTCCTTGTCGAACCTGTCCGGTTTTTCTTTTGTGAGTTTCTCGATTTTCGCGAGGTCGGTCTTGCTTACTTCCTGCGCGACTTCCGTGCCTTTCAAAGTGGCCAGCGTCGCGAGCGAGGTCCAAATGCGCTTCAATTCGTCGCCGACTTTTTTGATGTCGCGCTTCGTGGTTTCGCCGAGCATGTCGAGCTTGGGATCGGTCATCAGCGCGAGATATTTTTGTTCGAGGAGGACGGCATCGCTCGCGTCCTTCACGAATTTCTTGTCGGGGGGCGCGAGCGGCTTGGGTTTCGGCTCCGCGGCGGTTGGAGCCGTGGCGGCTGGGGTGGCTGGGGTGGCGGGCGTTTGGGCGACGGCGCCGACGGTGAGCGTCGCGCCGACGAGGGAGAGCAGGAGTTTTTTCATGGGATCAATGGGTGGGTGCGAATATAGGCGCCCGGTTGGTTCGTGTCGTCAAGCCCGCGGGGCGGCGATCACTGATCGGTTCCCTTGGTGCTCACGCCAGGCGGCGGCGGTGGCGGAGTATTTTCGAGCAGGTGATTCAACGTGTAGCAAACGAGCGGATTCAAGATCGGCGCGCCGTCGTCGGCCTTGAGATCGTCGAGGTGGAGTTCATAAACCCGCCAGGCCGTCAGTTCGGGAAGTTGCAGCGAGACCGTTTTGCGATCGGCGGAAAGCGTGGCGCCATTCACCGTGATTTCCTGAAGGTCGTACTGCTTGGAGCCGTAGGCCTGGTGATATTCGTAGTAGTAGCGCTTCACCTTGTAAGCGGTGGGCGAGTTGGCGGTGCTGGCGTCGAGCGGGCGGGTGAAGGTGAGGTCGAAACCAGTTTTCGTGAGCTTCACTTTCATCACGTCGAGCGGAGTCTTGCCGGTCCACGTGATACGCTGGATTCCCTTGTCGCCCGCCCAACCGTGGTCGGTTTGGCCGACCCAAAGACTGCCGTCTTTGGCGAAGGCGAGACGGTTGTTGCCCTTGAGCAAACCGCCGTTGTCGATCAGCGGCACAGCGGCGCCCTGGAGCTGGCCGTCCACCTTTTCAAAAAGCAACCGGATGATCCGCGCGCGGTTCATTTCGCCGATGATCATCTGGCCTTCGAATGGCCCGAACTTTCCGCCGGTCTTGATCAGCAGCGGCTGCGTCGGCGAATTGGCCATCAGGTTGTGCGGGAAGACAATCGTGGCGGGTGTTTTCATCGCGGCGAGATCCGTCACGGGCATCTTCACCGGCGGCGTGGTGATGCCGTCCTTCCACGTGAGGCTCGCGGGGTGGCCGTAGAATTTTCCTTTCTCCACGAGGTAAAGCGGACTGCTGCCGATCCAGTCGCCCTGGTTGTCGGGGACGAAGAGATTTTCCTCTGCGTCGAAGCCGAGGCCATTTGGCGAGCGGAAACCCGAGGCCCACGGCGTGAGTGTGCCATCCGGCGCGATGCGCACCACCCAGCCGCGCCACGGCACGGCCGAATACATGCGCGCGTCAGGTCCGCTGAGGTCGCCCAGTTTGCCGCGCACCTCGTGGCGAATGCCGGCGCCGTTCGAGGCGACGTTGAGCGCGACGAACATGCTGCCGTCCTTGGCGAGCAGCGGGCCGAAGGCGAACTCGTGGTAGTTTCCCGTCATGCCGAAGGCATCGGAGATCGTGTCGAATTGATCGGCCACGCCGTCGCCGTCGGCGTCCGTGATGCGGGTCAGCTCCGGACGCTGCATGACCACGATTTCCTTGTTGCTCAGCGCCACGACGCCGAGCGGGTCGTGCAGGCCATCGGCGAAGAGCACCCACGTCTTTTTCGCCGGGTCGTAGGTGTAAACTTCGCCGCGATGAAAACACGCGACGAGCCGACCATCCGGCATGAAGGCCAGACCGCCGCACTCGGTCGAAAGACCCTTCGGCGTCGCGATCGTTTCGACTTTGTAGTAGTCCCCGACGGCGGCGGCCTTGCGCTTTTGCGAAGCCGGATTGTCCTGCGCGGCAGCGGGCATCGCGGCGAGCGCGATCGTGGCGAAAAGGAGAGGGGAGAGTTTCATTTCGAGATCGGGAAAGACGCGGCCTTTTGCTCGCGGGCGAAGACGGCTTGGATTTCGTCGACGGTGAGCACGCGATCGTAGATGCGCACTTCATCGAGCGTCGCGGCGGCGAAATTCTTACCACCCGCGGAGCCGAGGAAAAGCTCCGCGCCATCCGGGAGAGTGGCGGCGGGAATGCTGCCCCAGCTCTTGCCATCGAAGTAGAAACCGATCGAGTTCGCCGAGAGGGTCGCGGCAAGATGGTGCCAGCCATCGTCGGCGGGCTGGCCGGTGGATGCGGCGGTGGCAGCGCCATTGACGGTGAGAGCGACGTTGAATCCCGGGCTGCCGAGATTAGTGCCGATTTCGAATTCTCCGCCGCTGCACGTCGCGCCGATGAAGACCTGATTCTTCGCCTCCGGTTTCGTGAGCTTAGCCCAGAAGGCGATCGTCCCACCCGCCTTCAGCGCATCGATTTTCACGCCCGTCGCGAACTGACTTTTCTTCCCATCGAAGATGATCGCGCGCCCATTCACGCCGGCGACGGGCAGAGGCTTCTTGTCCTTGAGGTTGTCGTTCATCGACCAGTAGGCGAGCGGCTCCTTGCCGGGGATTTCGGTGAGCGTCACGGTGAAGTTGCGCGCCTGTTCCGCGGTGAGCTGGAGCACGCCATCCTTGAACTGGCCGACGCTCGCGGCGAATGCCGCGCCGCCGTCCGGCTCGGTCGCATAGAAGACCGGTCCCTTCGCCGCGCCGATGGTGAACGTATCCTGAATGCCACCGTGATGCTGCGCCTTGATCAGCTCGCGCACTTCGACGCCGTCCACCTCGTAGCGAAACTCCGGATATTTCTCCACCAGCCGATAGCCGCAGAATTTCACCACCGGCACCCTGTCTCGTGCGCCGAGGCGCAGCGGAAACTCCGCGCCCGCCCGCCAATAAATTCGCCCGAGGACCTCGGCGAACGCGTCGCCATTTCCTCCCCAATGCGCCGACGGATCGAGGAACGCGCCGCGCCACGCATAGCGGAGCCGGCAGGCGCCCGCGTCCCACACGTAGTTTTGCTCGCCGGGTAGCGCCACCGCGATCGACGCCGGCCCGCTGTCGCGCACAAACATGCGGTAGAGATACGGCGGCTTCGGCGTGAAAGCGTGCAGTGCCTTGCCGCTCTGCTCCTTCGCCGTGTCCGGCACGTTCGCGTCTTTTTCCAGCGGAGGCAGCGTCGTCTTTTTCGAAACGTACATCGCGCCGAACATGATGAACCCGTGCCCCGGATAGGAGCAGACGTAAGGATACACGCCTTCCTTTTTCGGCGCGGTGAAGCTGACCTCCCCCTTCTTTCCCGGCGTCAGCACGGGGATCGTCCAGAGCACCTTCTCGGATTTCGGGACAAAATCCTGCGTCGGCGTGATCGGCATCGTCATCGCCGCGGTGACGATTTCGACGCGCGCGCCCGGCGCGAGAATGAGGAGATTGTGCGCCATGTCATCGGTGTTCTCGAGGACCACACGCACCTTCGCCTCTGGCGCCACGCGGAACCGCGGCACGTCAAAGCGCAGCCCGGCGATCGCCTTGATCTCGACGAGCGTTTCATTGGCAGGCGGTGGCTCCTGCGCGTGGAGCATCGGGACGGAGAGGGCGCACCACGCAGCGAGGGCGAAGCGGCGGATGGGGAGAAAATAGAATGGCATGCGAAGGCCTTTTGGGCGGGGGTGGTTACGTCTTCAAGTGAATTTACGGACGCGCCCGGCGCGACAAGGTGTTCCCATTGCGCTCCGCGTGCGCTAAACGTGCCGCACCCCGTGAAAAAATCCGTCTCCCTCCTCCTCTGGCTCGCCGTCGCGCTGCTCGGCGCCTTCGGCTACTGGACCATCGCCACGCAGCGCGCCGAGCCGGTCAATTCCGGCTTCATCGTCATCGCCGCGCTCTGCACCTACGCCCTCGGCTACCGCTTCTATTCAAAGTGGATTGCCGCCCAAGTGCTCGCGCTCGACGACCGCCGCGCCACGCCGTGCGAGGTGCATGAGGACGGCAAGGATTTCGTGAAGACGAACAAGTGGATCGTCTTCGGCCATCACTTCGCCGCGATCAGCGGGCCGGGACCGCTCGTCGGGCCGGTGCTCGCCGCGCAATTTGGCTACCTGCCCGGCACGCTCTGGATCCTCATCGGCGCGGTGCTCGGCGGCGCGGTGCAGGATTTCATCATCCTCTTTGCTTCGATGCGTCGCGATGGCCGCTCGCTCGGCCAGATGGTGAAGGACGAGTTGAACAAAGGCGCGGGTTTCATCGGCGTGATCGCGATTCTCTCGATCATGATCATCCTCCTCGCCGTGCTCGCGCTCGTGGTTGTAAAGGCACTCGCGGAATCGCCGTGGGGCGTCTTCACCGTGGCGGCGACCGTTCCGATCGCCATGTTCATGGGCGGGTATCTGCGCTGGGTGCGGATCGGGAAGGTGCTCGAAGTTTCCGTCATCGGCGTCGTGCTCCTGCTGCTTGCGGTCTGGGGTGGGCAACTCGTCCACGCCAATCCCGCGTGGCACAGCGCCTTCCTGCTCAAGGCCGAGCCGCTCGCGTGGTCGGTCATTTTCTACGGCTTCCTCGCCAGCGTCCTGCCCGTGTGGTTGCTGCTCGCGCCGCGCGATTACCTTAGCACGTTCATGAAGCTCGGCACCATCTCCGCGCTGGCCATCGGCACGCTGCTCGTGCTACCGATGCTGCACATGCCGGCGGTGAGCAAGTTCGTCGATGGCAGCGGTCCTGTCGTGCCGGGCAAGCTGTTTCCGTTCTGCTTCATCACCATCGCCTGCGGCGCGATCAGCGGCTTTCACACGCTGATCTCCAGCGGCATCACGCCGAAGATCATCACCCGCGAAACGCACGTCCGCCACGTTGGCTACGGCGCGATGTGCCTCGAATCGCTCGTCGCCATCATGGCCATGATCGCCGCGTGCACGCTCGATCCCGGCGTCTATCTCGCGATGAACATCCCCGGTGGCGATCCCGCCGCGACCGCGCAAATCGTGGCGGCGAGCGGGCTCACCGAACTCGCGCCGGTCGCCGATCAGGCGGGAAAATACGCGGGCGTCCCGGTCAGCGTGTCGCCCGATGAGATGAAGGCGCTCGCCGCGCAAATGGG
>JBAVML010000615.1:0-8282 GCA_049690035.1 Chthoniobacteraceae bacterium | reverse complement strand
CGGATCGTGTTTCTTGGCAGTCCCGGCTCGGGAAAAACAACCGCACTGTGCAAACTGCTCGCGACAGACATTTTCGTGCGCCGCCAGGCCGGCGTCGTCCTGAAACTCGACCTCGACCGGGCGAACCCGACCGATGGCCTGTCGGTCTTCTGCGAGGCAATGGGTGTGCCGTGCGCGCGCGGCGTGATCGACGTACCAGAACTCGGCGACGACACCATGCTCTACGTCGATCTGCCTGGTCTCGCCCTGGACGATGGCGAACAAATCGAACGCCTCGCGGAAGAACTCACGCCTCTGGCGCCGACGAGCCACGTCCTGGTGGTCAACGCCGCCTATGACGCCAGCGTGATCAAGCACCTCTGTCAGGCCGGCGAGCAGATTGGCTGTACGCATCTGGTTTTGACCCACTGCGACGAACTGATTCACTGGGGAAAGCTCTGGGACATTCTGCTGGGCAGTGAACTCACGCCTCTTTTCCTCGGGACTGGGCAGAACGTGGCTGGCGATTTGGAGGAGAACGTGATCCCGGCGATTATCGCACGGACATTCCCGACGCTTGGTAGGGAAGCTGCTCAAGAGGCTGTCGCCCAATGAAATTCTTCCTCTTGTTCGGTGGTTTTGTCGGTTTCGTCCTCAGTTACACCGCGAGCTGGAACGCGGGCAATGCGGCTGCCCAGGTTCTGCGCGATGGAGTCATCGGTTGCCTCGCGGGAGCCACGCTATTTCGCGGACTCCACGCCATGCTGATGATCACGCTGCGCAGCCACGTGACGCAGCGGATCGCTCGCGAACGTATCGCCGCCACCGAAGCCGGAACCGCGGCTTCCACGAACTAAGATGACTGCGCCCGCGCCCCACGCTTCCCGAGCCGCCCGCGCCTATCAGGGCGACACGCCTGATCGGCTGCTGGTCGAACGCCATCTGCCACTCGTCAAGCACACGGTCGATCGCATGCGAATCTTTTTGCCCGCGGTCCTCGACCTCGACGATCTCTACAGCGTCGGAGCCGCGGGGCTGATCGCGGCGGCGCGCAAGTTCGACGCCGCCCAGGAAAACACCTTCCCGGCGTTTGCGTCGCTGCACATTCGCGGAGCTGTCTATGACGAGCTGCGCCGGATGGATTGGATTCCCCGCTCCGCCCGCGACCGCGCCAAGCAAGTGCAGGAGAAACTGGCGATCCTCGAGCAGCGCTTGGGACGTCCCTTCACCGAGGAGGAAGCATGCGCGGAGCTGGCCGTGTCGGCCGAGGAATACGCGTCGCTTCTCGAGGAGATCCGGCCAGCGACCATGATGCCGCTCGACGGTGACTGCTTTTCCGACGACGCCGATCAGCTCGCCCTGCACGAGGTGATCCCCGACGAATCGCAGACCCCAGCCCGTGAAGCACTGGAAAAAAAAGAGCTGATCGCACTGCTCGCCGAGCAGCTCCATAAATTGCCCGAGATGCCGAAGAAGGTGCTCGCGCTTTACTATTTTGAAAACATGCGGCTGTCCGAAATCGCCGCCGCCTTCGGTCTGACGGAAGGTCGCATCTCCCAGATTCACACTCAGGCGGTGATCAGCCTGCGCGGCTGGCTGAAGCGAACCCTGAACCCTGAGGTCACCACTCCATGCTGATCATCGTTGGGTTCATCATCGTTCTGGCCGCCACGCTCGGCGGCTTCATGATCGCGGGCGGCAGCCCGATTCTCCTGCTCCACGTGTCCGAGTTTGTCGTCATCGGGGGTATCGCGCTGGGCGTCGTTGTGGTCTCCACGCCGATGGACGTCCTCAAGCTCACCATGACGAAGATCATGGGGGCGTTGAAGGGAGGTGCGAAGAAAGACGACTACACCGATTTGCTTAAGATGCTTTACGAGCTGTTCATGCTCGCGCGGCGGAGTGGCATTACGGCGCTGGAGGATCACGTGCACGACCCCGCGGCGAGCACGCTCTTTCAAAAATATCCCTCGTTCAGCAACGACCACCACCGCGTCGAATTCCTGTGCAATGGGCTCAAGCCGCTCATCGACGGCCGGATCAAACCGGAGCAGATCGGCGAGCTCTTTCTCCAAGAGGTGGATGCAAAGGATGAGCAAGCGTCCGGGCCAATCCACGTCCTGCAGCTCATCGGCGATTCACTGCCGGGAATCGGCATCGTTGCGGCCGTGCTCGGCATCATCAATACGATGTCGGCCATCGCGGACGGCCCCGAGGCGGTGGGTGAAAAAGTGGCGGCCGCGCTGACCGGCACATTCCTCGGAATTTTGGGCGCGTATGGCTTCGTCAATCCCCTCGCAGGGCGCATCAAGCACAACAACACGACCGAGCTGCAGTACTACGCCGGAATCATGAAAGGAGTGAGCAGCTTTGCGACCGGCATGGCGCCGATCATGGCAGTGGAACTTGCCCGGCGCGCCTTCGATCACGCCGTACAGCCGCCGGCGGACGAACTCGAGGCCATGCTCAAGGGCATCGGAAAGGATAGCTAGCGATGGCCAAGAAAGCCGAAGCCCATCACGGAGGAGCGTGGAAGGTCGCTTACGCCGACTTTGTCACGGCGATGATGGCTCTCTTCATGGTGCTGTGGATCACCGCTCAGGATAAGGAAATCCTGCTCGCGACCTCGCGCTATTTTAAGCAGCCCTTCAACGCCATGACCGACCGCAGCGTGGGCGTAATGCCCGGCAAGAACGGCGGCTCGGTAGGCAACGACAAGACCCGCAACACCGCGGCAGCGGCGAATCTTTCCTTCATGAACGCGGTGGCGAGTGAGCTGAGCAAGATGCTGGATGTGCAGGATACCTCGGCGGAAAAGATGGCCGACATCGAAGTGACCTCGGATGAACTCCGGGTGACCCTCTATGACCGCAACGCGCGCCCTCTTTTCCAAACCGGGTCGGCCAAGCCGACCGACTGGGGGCAGCTCGTGCTGCAGAACCTCGCGTGGATCATCGATCGCAATCAGCTGAAGGTCTATATCGACGGCTATACCGCGACCACGCCGCGATCGAGCCCCGGTGCCGGCGATCAGAACTACGGCCCGTGGGAACTTTCCGCCGATCGAGCCAATGCCACCCGGCGAACCCTCGAGCACTTCGCAGTCGATCCCAAAAAGATCGAGCGCGTGACCGGTTACGGCGATCGCCGCCCCCTGCCCAACAAACCGCCGGAAGCCGACGCCAACGATCGCATCACCATCTCACTCTCCACCCACAAATGAAGCCCTTTGCTGCTCTCGACGAAGTCCTCAACTCACGCGCCGTGACTCCCGCGCCAGCGCGCGACATCGAGATCGAAGCAGGCGCTTTCAAGCCGCTCTTTACCGAAAAGGCGCTGAGCGATACACCGAAGGAATCGGCGAACGAACACGCGCACCAAGCACCTGAAATAGAATTGGTGCAGGCCGACGGCCAAGTGCAGCAGATTATCGTGACCTGCCGCTGCGGCGAACGAACAGTGCTGGAGTGCTCCTACTAGCGCTCCCGATTGGTCAGATCGATTTTGGACGAACAATGTGCCAGACGGCCAGTAGGAGGATCGCCCCGATCAGCGAGCCCATAAAGCCAGCGGCCTGACCTTGGGCGGACCAGTGCATCGCACGTCCCAAAAATGTCGCAACGAACGAGCCGGCCATGCCAATGGCGACGGTGATGAAGAAGCCGCTCGGATCGCGCCCGGGAGTGAGGAACTTGGCAAGCATTCCAACAATGAAACCGATACGAATGGTCCAAAGAACGTTCATAGGGAGTAAGAGACGTGTGCATGACGGAACCGACGCCTGATTCATCACAAGGCGAATTGTCGTTCCGCAAGCCTGGGATTGGCCCTGTCGCTGCCCGCGCCGACTCTATTGACGCGCCAGCGTCTTGGCTTTCTTGAAGGCGTCGAGCGCCTTCTTCGGATCGCCGGTCTTCTCGTAAAGCACCGCCAGATTCTCCCACGCATCCGTAAAGGTCGGGTCGAGTCGCACCGCTTCCTCGAAGGCGGCGATCGCCTCCGCATCGCTTCCCGTCCGCAGACAAAAGACGCCACGGGAATAGGCATCGCCCACTTTTTCGACATTCGCGTTCTTCTCCGGCATCGGTGGCTCGACGGCCGGGACGTGCACCGCTCCGACTGCCGTATGCTGTTCGGGCGCTGGTGTGGGAGCCGGCATCTTCACCAGCTCACCCTTCTTGGCCAGCGCGAGCTCGACCGAGGTGCCCGGCGGCGTATGCGTGTAGGCGCAGCCCGCGAGCGGGAGCAGCACGGCAAGGGCGACGAAGCGGGCATGGAGGTGCATGGCGGAAAAGAAACTCTTTGAACTGACTAGCACGATTTCTGCCCGGAGCGCACCTTTCTTCTGCGCGACTGGACAGCCGGCGGCGCGGCAGTTCTAGTGCAAAGCTCCATGCTGGTCCGCAACTACGCCAAACCCTTCTGCATCGCCGGGTTCATTCTCGCCGAGATTTACATGCTCCTGGTCGTCCTCGCGCCCTACGGCCACGATCAGGGACGCGGCCTGCCGGCCCCGATTCCGTTCGACACCACCCTCGCCCCGGGCACTCCGGCGCCGCTGGCTTACGTCATTGGTCGGGTCTTGGTGGCGGGAGTCTTTTTTGGTCCGCTCGGCGCGCTCGTCGGGCTCGGTGTGGGGCTGATCTTCAGCGCGATCGCGCAAGCCTTGCGGAAGAAATAGGGGCTGTCCGGTGCGTCGCATTGCTTCAACCCGTCGCCGCCCGGTCCGGCCATGAGATGGATGTTCGGCGCGATCGTGGTCGTGGCGGTCGCCTATCTCGGCTGGGTCGTCTATCGGGAAGCGACGAGCACTTCGGTGGCGCCGCTGGTGGAAACGATTGCACCGCCAGCACCGACCCCATTCACCGCCTCCGCGCGGCCCGCTCCGCCGATTTCGGCGCAGACCCGCGCGCGCTTCGCTCCGCCGGGCGTCTTCTACGTTCGCGAGCGAATCAGCATGGAGACGACCACCGGCGTGAAGGCGCTCAATCCCGGCGACGAGGTGAAGCTCATGTATCGTTACAAGAATGGAACGATGCGGATCACGGACGGACAGTATGAATTCGTCGTGAAATCATCCGCCTTGACCCAGGACCGGGAGCAGGCTCCCACTCGGCGCTGAGATGACCGAAAAGGAAGCCTGCATCGCATTGAACATGGTCCCGAATCTCGGGCCGATGCGGCTGCGCAAGCTGCTCGAGGTTTTCGAGACACCCGAGCGCGTGCTGCTCGCGCGTGGCTCGGAGCTGAAGTCTGTCGACGGAATTGGCACGGAGCTGGCGAATGCCATCGCAGGTTGGGAACAGCACGTCGATCTGCCTGCGGAGCTGAAACGCATCGAGGAATTTGGCGCGCACGTTGTCACGCAAGCTTCGCCCGAGTATCCGCGCGAGCTGCGCCAAATCTACAATCCTCCCATCCTGCTCTACGTCTGGGGCACGCTCACGGAGCGCGATCACCGCGCGATCAGCGTCGTCGGCTCGCGCAAGACCAGCCACTACGGCGTCGAGAGCGCCAAGCGCCTCGCCTATCAGCTCGCCTACGCGGGACTCACCGTCGTGAGTGGACTCGCCCGCGGTATCGATACCGCCGCGCACCAGGGCGCGCTCGCCGCGCAGGGGCGCACCGTCGCGGTCATCGGCTCCGGGTTGATGGAACTCTACCCGCCGGAGAATCTCGGCCTTGCGGAAAAGATCGCGCAGTCCGGCGCGGTGGTGAGCGAGTTCCCCATGACCTTCCCTCCCGATCGCAAGACCTTCCCGTATCGCAATCGGATCGTCGCCGGCTGGGGCGCGGGTCTGCTCGTCGTCGAGGCGGGGTTGAACAGCGGCGCGCTGATCACCGCCGGCCAGGCGCTCGAACACGGCCGCCTCGTTTACGCCGTTCCCGGCCAGATCGACCGTCCCACTTCCATGGGCTCGAACAAACTCATCCAGCAGGGCGCGAAGCTGGTCATGAGCGCCAGTGACATCCTCGACGATCTCCATTCGCTCTTTCCGCAGACCGGCTTGGAGAAGGCAGCCAGCGCCGCGCCGGCCAAACTCTCGGCCGACGAGCAGACATTGTTCGATGCCCTCGATTCCACCGAGACGCCGCTCGACGTGCTCGTCGCGCGCACCGGGCTCCCCGCCGCGAGGGTCTCGACGAGCCTGCTCATGCTCGAGATGAAGAGGCTGGTGAAGCAACTTCCCGGCTCGCACTTCGTCCGGCTTGGCTGAGCGCTTGCCCTCGTCACGAGCCGCTCGTTAACCTCGCGCTCTCATGGACAATTCACCTCCCCCACTTGAAAAGAAAGGCCTCGGTGTCGTTGCCTGGCTGGGCATCGGATGCGGCGGCATCATCGTCCTCGGCATCATCATCGTTGTTGCCTTCACCGCCCTCTATGGCGGCAAGATCAAGCAATTCGCCGAAGACGCACAGAAGAATCCCACCCGCACCATGGCCACCACGATGGTCAATGTCAGCAGCGGCAAACTCGAACTTGTCGCCGAAGACGATGCGAACAAGCGCTACACGATCCGGGAGAAGGAAACCGGTCGCCTGACCACGATCTACTGGGTGGAGGCACAGAAAAAGGCCGAGGTGGTGAACGGAGATTTTTCAGCGATTCCGGCCACACCGGTTCCCACTCCGACCAGCGAAGTCGTGCCCGCACCCAAGTAGCGTCACGCGCGCTGGAATTGCGGGTGCTCGCGGATCTTCTCCTCAAACGCGGAGTGCTGATCCGCGTGAACCTCCGCAGGAAACTTCGCGCCTGAGCGGTGCCAGCGCGCGAGCCAGTCGCCCGCGAGGAGTTCATGCCGGCTGGCTTCTCGCGAGGTCAGCGCGATCGTCGTTTCGGTCTTCTCGCCCGTGCTGCGTCCCTTCGCGACGTAGAAGCCCGCCGCCAGCAACGCCACGCGAATCGGCGTCGAGCAGGTGTAAGTGAAAAGCTCGACCTCCCGACCCGCGCACTCGTGGAAGAGCCGGTGAAAGGCGACCGCGGTCCACGTCTCCGCCGAGGTCTTGCTCGAAAACATGTCGTAGAAAATCACGTCCGGCCGCGCGGGAGCGGTGGCCATCGTTTCGAGGAAATCCCCGGGAACGAGAGTCCAGCTCAGCCCCGGATGCGTGCGCGAATGCCACTGCCCGGCATCGAGGAGTCCCGCCGGGCCGCGGTGGCGCAGGTAGGGAAACTTGTCGTTGTGCCGCACCGCGAGCCGCAGTGAATCGAGGTCATTTTCAAAGCTGATGATCTGCATCGGCCGCACCGGTCCAGCCGCGGCCTGCTCTTCGTAGCATTGGATCGCCGCCATCGCATTCGCCCCGGCACCGAGCCCCACGTCCCAGATCACCAGCGTCTCGGCGCCTTCGCTCAGCCGCACCCGCTCGGCAAGATTGGATTGCTCGATGTAGAGCCGCCGCGCTTCTTCGATCGGCGGCGTGCGCGAATGCATGATCTCCCCGGACGCGATGTGCCGGATGCTCGCAAAACCTTCCGGCGCCGTGTGCACCTGGTAGGCGCCGAGCACGAGCGATTTCTTCCGCGTCGCCTTCGGGCTGCGGATCGGATTGTCCGCGTCCGGCTCGTGGAGAAAGGTGCGCTTTTCCCGATACAGCTCCATGAACCGATCCTCGAGAATGCTCTGCCGAATGTCGCGCATGAGCCGGTGATAGAAATGGATGTTGTGCTTGCCGAGGAGCTGCCAGCCGAGCGTCTCGCTGGTCTTGGTCAGATGATGAAGGTAAGCGCGGGAATAACGCGCGCAGGTCGGGCAATCGCACTCCGGGTCGAGCGGCTCCGTGGCGAATTTATAGACGCCTCGCCGGAGCTGAAGAAAGCCTCGCGAGGTGAACGCCGCGCCGCGCTGCGCGAGCTGCGTCGGCATGATGCAGTCAAACATGTCCACCCCGCGATGCACTGCCTCGAGGATGTCGAGCGGCGTGCCCACGCCCATGAGGTAGCGCGGCCGATCCGCCGGCAGGAGCTGCGCGGTGAATTCGCACATGTCCTCGCGCTCACTTTTGCTTTCACCCACCGCGAGCCCTCCGATGGCAAATCCATCGAACGGCATCTCGCACAGCCCCGCCGCGCTCTCGCGCCGCAACTCGGGAAACAGCGCGCCCTGCACGATGGCAAACATCGACTGCGGCGAATCCCCGCGCGCCGCGAGACTCCGCGCCGCCCACCGCTGCGTGATCCCGAGCGCCGCGCGCGCGGCCGCTTCATCGGCGGTCGAGGGAATGCATTGATCGAGCGCCATCATGATGTCGCTGCCGATCGCCTTCTGCGTCTCGATGCTCAGCTCGGGGCTGAGCAGGAT
>JBAVML010000614.1:0-7846 GCA_049690035.1 Chthoniobacteraceae bacterium | reverse complement strand
AGCTGTACCTGGCCGGCGGCGAGGTCGTAGCGCGCGCCGACGACCTGGAGTTCTCCGCTCTTCAGAAATGGCGCGAGCACGGGCGAGGCCTGCTGCAGACGTGCGACGACTTCGCGGACGTTTTCACCGATCGCATTTTCCACGGGATCGCCCGCGCGCGGCGCGGCGACGAGGGCCGCGGGCCGGATGGCATCGACGATGTCCCCAATGTGCCCCGGCGGACGCGCCCCGCCATTGACTGTCTCCACGGTGGCCTTGACTGCGCCGCACTTCTCGTGACCGAGGACCACGATGAGCCGGGCTCCGAGGCTGGCCACCGCGAATTCGACCGAGCCGAGCGCGGCGTCGTCCACGATATTGCCGGCGAGCCGGACGACGAAGAGGTCGCCGAGGCCCTGGTCAAAAAGGATCTCCGGCGAAGTCCGCGAATCCGAGCAGCCGATGACGACGGCGAAGGGCTGCTGGCCGGTGGCGACTTCGGAGCGGCGGGCGGCATCCTGATGCGGATGCTGGAGCTGGCCGGCGACGAAGCGGGCGTTGCCCTCGAGGAGCCGCTGCCAGAGCGGGTTCGGAGTCGGTTCGGCCCGCGCTGGGGCGGTGGCGAGGGTGAGGATGAAGGCGAGCAGTTTGGGCGTTTTCATGAGCGGGATTCAGGTTATGCTATTCATGCAAGATAATACATGAACGCGCGTTCATGTATTTGAGTGCATGTATGCCGTCAAAGAAAAAAATCCCTGAACCTGTTTCTCCAGCCTCCTGGACCTTCCTCACGAACCATTCCCACGTCCTGCTCTGCCTCGCCGCGGATGATTCGCTGCGGGTCCGCGATCTCGCGGAGAAAGTGGGCATCACCGAACGCGCGGTCCTGAAAATCCTCGCCGATCTCGAGGAAGGCGGAGTGGTCGAACGAGAACGCGACGGGCGCCGCAACCGCTACGAGGTGCGTTTCGACGTGCCGCTCCGACACGATCTGGAGGCACATCGCACGGTCGGCGACCTGATTACCGCCGTCCACGGGACCAGTCGGCGGCGCTAGGCACACCGTCGGAGGGCGGCGCCGTGGCTGGGCTCGCTGGGCTCGCTGGCGTCTTCGTTTTTTCCCGAAGGGTCGCTTCGCTTTTTGGTCAACGTCGTTCGCCGCCGGCGTGCTAAGGACAGGAGTCATCACGATTCAATGACACGTCCACTTTTCACCTCCTCCCGGTCATGACTGCCGACCTCGGTCTTTGGATCGGTTTCAATCTCTTCGTCTTGTTGATGCTGGCGCTCGATCTCGGGGTCTTTCACCGGAAGTCGCACGTCGTGTCGGTTCGCGAATCGATCGTCTGGACCTTCGTGTGGGTCGGCCTCGCGCTCGTCTTTAACGCGGGCATCTGGCACTTCGCCGGATCCGAGAAGGCGCTCGAATTTTTCACAGGCTACCTCATCGAGAAGTCGCTCAGCGTGGACAATCTTTTCGTCTTCGCGCTGCTCTTCAGCAGCTTCGCGGTGCCGCCGCTCTATCAGCACAAAGTGCTTTTTTGGGGGATCCTCAGCGCGCTGGTCATGCGCGCGGCGATGATCGCGCTCGGCTCCGCGCTGCTCCATGAGTTCGCGTGGGTCATCTATCCCTTCGGCGCTTTCCTCGTGGTCACCGGACTCAAGATGGCGCTGCAACGCGAGGCGCCGCTCGATGCCAAACGTCATCCGGTGGTGCGCCTCTTCAGGCGGTTCATACCCGTGACTGAAGGCTATCGCGGCGATTGTTTTATGGTCGTGGAAAATGGCCGCCGGTTGGCCACGCCGCTGCTTGTCGTGCTGCTGCTCGTCGAGTTTACCGACGTCATTTTCGCGGCCGATTCCATTCCCGCGATCTTCGCCGTCACCGATGATCCATTCATCGTCTATACCTCCAATGTCTTCGCCATTCTCGGCATGCGTTCGCTCTACTTTACGCTCGCGGGCGTGATGCACAAATTCATCTATCTCAAGGTCGGTCTTGGATTCGCGCTGTCCTTCGTCGGCGTGAAAATGCTCCTCGCGCACACGCCGTACAAAATCGACACGCTCCTCTCGCTCGGCGTCATCGGCACGACCATCCTCGTCTCGATTCTCTGCTCACCGCGCGCCACGCGAAACCGCGCCACGTCACCGCCCGTCACCGTTTCGGGGCGTGTGGAAAGTGACGTCTCTACGTAGTAATCACCGAATCGCGGCGCAGTGAAGGCTCGCGTGGTGAGTCCGGTGTTCCACTAAGAACCAGTCAGAGCGGCGAGGCGCCGCTCGAAATCGTGGCGCAAGGCGGGCGCGAGCGACTCGATGGAAAGCGCACGCCGAAGCGTGCTCGCATCACCTTCACCCAACCGCTGCAAGCCGAGTGCCTCGCGGATGCTGATGCACACGGGATCGCGCCGGAGCAGGGTGATGTCATCGCCCGCGCCCACTTCGCCCTCGGTGAGCACGCGGAGGTAAAAGCCGCTGTAGCCGCTGCGCAGGAATTCCTTGATCAGTGCGGGCCGGCCGACCTTGTGGCCGAACTTAAAGCACGGCAGCCGCGGCAACGTGACCTGCACGATGGCCGAGCCGATTTGCAGCACGTCGCCGACGTTCACCTCGGTCTCGAGCAAGCCGGTAGTGGTGAAATTTTCTCCAAAGGTGCCGGGCGGCAGCGCGTCGCGGCCAAGCACGCTCTGCCAGTGCGGGTAATGCTCCGACGGATAAAGGTAAGCGGCCTGGTCTTCGCCGCCGTGGACCTCGAGATAGTTGTGCAGGCGCACGCCTTCGTATTCATGGGTGCATGACACCGACGCTCATCGTTCATCGGCCCGGCGCGGGGAAGACCTACTCTGCGGTCGGCGACAAGTATGTGATACTCGCCACTGGCGAGCAAACGGGCGGCGCCTACTGCCTTTCCGAGGCCATCGTGCCGCCGGGTGGCGGCCCGCCGCCGCACTACCACACTCGAGAGGAGGAGCAGTTCTACGTGCTCGATGGCGAGATCACTTTCACCGTCGATGGGGAGGAAATCGTCGGAAGGCGAGGCATGTTCGTGCAAATCCCGCGCGGCACGCCGCACGCCTTCAAAAACAAATCCGACGCGCCGGCGCGGATGCTGATCATGTGTACGCCAGCGGGTTTTGAGAAGTTCATGGCGGAGTTCGCAGTCGAGCTGCCTTCGCCCGATGCACCGCCGGTGCCGCCGTCGGGAAATGAAATCGCAAAGCTGCTCGAGGTGGCGCCGAAATACGGGATCGTGATGCTTCCGCCACCGGCGTAGACGGACGGCACGCGGAACGCTGGAAAATTTCTCCTCGTCCGAATCGTGTCTGCGAAACGAATCTTCCGATATGGAACTCGATCTCGCAGGCGAACACGCAGACCGCGCCTACCCGCTGCTCGCATCGCTGGTGACGCCGCGGCCGATCGCGTGGGTCACTACGCTCGATGCGAATGGCGTCGTGAACCTTGCGCCGTTCAGCTTTTTCAATGTCCTCGGCGCGGAGCCGCCGATCGTCGGCTTCTGCCCCGGCGACCGTGAGGACGGCACGCCGAAAGACACGGCGCGCAACATCCGCGAGTCGCACGAATTCGTGGTCAATCTCGTGGACGAGTCCGTGGCCGAGGCGATGAACCGCACGGCCGCGTCGCTGCCGTACGGCGTGAGTGAAATCGAGAGCGCTGGTGTGACGACTGTGCCGTCGTCGCTCGTGAAGCCGCCGCGCATCGCCGAGGCGCCGGCGAGCCTCGAATGCGTGGAGTGGGGCACGCTCCAGATCGGCGGGAATCGGCTAATCATCGGCCTCGTGAAGCGGCTGCACCTTCGCGACGAACTGATCGACCGCGAGACGCTGCGCGTGCGCAGCGAGCTGTTCCACGTCGTCGGTCGAATGGCGAGTCCGCACTGGTATTGCCGCACGCGCGACCGCCTCGAAATGATCCGGCCGCAGTAGTTGGAATGCCTGCGCGAGCGCGGCGAGCGCGGATGCTCCAGCGCACGAACCTCAAGATCAAAAAATTCGCGAGTTCCACCGGCACGATGCGCGGGCTGGAGCACGTGTAGTAAGATACGATCCGCGGAAAGCGCGTCGCGCGCACCTCGGCTGCTCGCGCGGTCAATTCGCCTTTCGGCCCATCGTCCTTCGGCCAATACCGGCGCACGGCGCACGGACGGATGATGAGCGCATGAAAACCACTCATCTTCTCGAACCTCTCGAACAACGCATCGCTCCGGCCTTCAGCGGCTCGGCCGTCGCGCTCGGCTCGCTCAATGGCGACAACGGATTCAAAGTCTCCGGCAACGCGGATTTCGATTTTACCGGCTCCGCGGTGAGCAGCGCGGGCGACGTCAATGGCGACGGCCTCGACGACGTGCTCATCGGCGTGCCGTATCTCAATGACGGCATGACCTACACCGGCGGTGCGTACGTCGTCTTCGGCTCGGCGACGCCGGGACCTTTCAAGCTCAAGGCTTCCGATCTCGACGGAACCAAGGGCTTCCAGATTCTCGGCGTGGCCGACGAGGATTTCGCGGGCATCTCTGTGAGCGCGGCGGGCGATGTGAATGGCGACGGCTACGGCGACATCATCATCGGCGCCTCGGGCTTCGGCTCGGCCCCGGGCACCGAGGATTATGGCGCGGCGTATGTGGTCTTCGGACACGCGGGTTCCTTCCCGGGAAAGGTAGCTCTCGCCAATCTCGATGGGTCCAACGGCTTCGCGATCTACGGGGCGAATTCGAACCACCATCTGGGCGCCTCCGTGAGCACCGCTGGGGACGTCAATGGCGACGGCTACGACGACGTGATCATCGGTGCGCCCGGCGCGGCCGGCGAGGCGGCGAACAGCGGCAACGCCTATGTGTTCTTCGGCAAAGGGGGCACGTTCAGCGATTCCTACTTCGTGGGCGGAGCGCCGAATTCGCACGGCTTCACCATCGCGGGCACGGCCACGGGCGACAACGCGGGCGGCGCGGTCGGCGGCGGCGGCGACGTGAATGGCGACGGCTTCGACGACGTGGTCATCGGCGCCTCCGGCGCGAATAGCGGCGGCACCGATCGCGGTGCGGCTTACGTCGTGTTTGGAAAGGCGAGCTTCAACGCCAACATCGCGCTCTCCGCGCTCGGCTCCGGCGGTTTCCGCATGGAAGGCGTGGCCGATGGCGACAACGCCGGGAACTCGGTGGCGATCGTCGGCGATCTCAACGGCGACGGACTCGCCGATGTCGGCGTGGGCGCCAAGCTCGCCAACGACGGCGGCACGGACAACGGCGCGGCCTACGTGCTCTTCGGCCACACCGGCGGGTGGAATACCACGAAGCTCAACGCCGCGACGCTCGACGGAAACAGGGGGTTCAAGCTCACCGGCGCAAATGACGGCGACTATGCCGGGGGGGAAATCCGCGCTGCGGGCGACGTCAACGGCGACGGTCGCGACGATCTCATTCTCGGCGCGGAAAACGCCTTCGTCGGACAGGGGCAGCACAAGGGCAAGGCCTATGTCTATTTCGGCCACACCGGTGACTTCGAGGCGAGCAGTGATCTCATTCTTCTCCAGGGCGCGAAAGGCTTCAGCCTGTCTGGAGTCAACGACGGCGACGACGCGGGCGAGTCGGTGAGCGCCGCGGGTGATTTGAACGGCGACGGCTTCGGCGATCTCATCGTCGGCGCTTCGCTCGCGGATGAAGGTGGCGACGATCGCGGCGCGGCGTATGTCGTCTATGGCGGACCGCTCGGCCTGTACCGCGCGCCGCAGATCAGCGCCGACCACAAGACCGCGACCTTCTTCGATACCGACGGCGACATGGTGACGGTGAAGGTCAGCAAGGGCGACGTGGCGAATCTCGACTTCGACCTCATCGGCACGTCAGCGGTCACCGGCACGCTGCTCGCGCTCCACGTTCCGGCTTCGTTCAATGGCAGCGACCTCATCATCAAGGCCACGCCGACCGCCGCCGGCGGCGACGGCATGGTGAACGTCGGCTTTCTCGACGCGGCTGGCGTCGATCTCGGCAACGTAAAAATCTGCGGCAACGTCGAGCACGTCGCCGCGGGCAACCCCAACGCGCCCGGCGCGGCGATGAAGAGCTTCACTGTGCAAAGCCTCGGCGAAGGCGTGCTGCCGACGCACGACACCTTCGGCGTAAACTACGCGAGCGACATCAAAGGCAAAGTCGGCGCGCTGACCATCAAGGGCGACCTGAACAAGGCCGACTTCCTCGTCGCCGGCAACATCGACAAAGCCATCGTCGGCGGCTCGATCGTGGGCGGCGACAAGACGCTCCAGGGCATCCTGCGCACGACGGCGAGCGAGCACATCGGCACGTTGAAAATCGGCCACGATGTCCGCGGCGGCAGCGTGGACAACACGGGCACGGTCTTCGCCGGCAGCATCGGCACGGCGACGATCGGCGGCTCGCTCATCGGCAACGGCGTCGATTTCTCCAACGGCCGAGTTTACACCTCGGCGGCGATCGGTTCGATCAGCGTCGCGCATGACGTGCGCGACACGGGAATCTACGGCTCGAAGCTCGGCAAGGTCACGATCGGCGGTTCATTGCTGATGACCGACGGCAGCCAGTGGGGCTCGGTCGGCGCGAGCTTGAAGATCGGCTCCCTCACCGTGAAGGGCGACATCACCGGCACCGCGGACCACCCGGCCACGATCACCGCCGGTGGGCCGCAAGTGGACGCGAAGTCGCAGGTCGCGATCGGCAGCATCACCGTCGGCGGCAGCGTCGAGAACGCGATCGTCACCACGGGCCGCCAGACGACCAACGGCCACTCGCAAATCGGCGCGGTGAAAGTCGGCGGCGACTGGATCGCGAGCAGCATCGCCGCCGGCGCGCTCACCGCGGCAAATAACTACGACCTCACGCATTTCGGCAACGGCGACGACGCACTGCTCCCCGGCGGGCCGGTGAACATCGTCTCGAAGATCGCGAGCATCGTGATCAAAGGCGAAATCCGCGGCACCGCGAGCGGCGGCGATCACTTCGGCTTCGTCGCCCAGGAGATCGGCTCGCTGAAAGTCGGCGCGTTGACCTACTCGTTGCAGAAGGGCGTGAAGGAAGACATCGCGCTCGGCAGCACGGGTGACTTCAAGCTGCACGAAATCTGAACGTCACGCCCGCGGCTCGGCTGGGAGCCATTCGCCAAAGGACGAATCGTCCTTCGGCCAATACCCATCCGAGCCCCGCGGGCACAGGATTCCACCATGAAAACCAAACTACTCCTCGTCACCACGATGCTCCTCGCGGCGGCGCTCACCGCGCACGCCGGCCCGATCAGCAAGGGCGGCTTCGTCATCAGCAAGCCGGGAAAATACTTCCTGACCAAAAACATCAACGCGCTCCTCCCGGCCGGCTACAACGGCCCGGTCGGCATCGTGATCCAAACCAACGATGTGGAACTCGACCTCGCGGGCTTCACGATCAGCCCCACGAACAATGTCGGCGTCGGCGTTTATCTGGTGGAAGGAGTGCGGCGGGTCCGGGTCCACAATGGGCGCATCCAAGGCGTGCAGTCCGCGATCTTCGGCGCGGCGGATAAGAACATTTCGAGCTGCCTCTTCGAGCGCCTGCAGATCGCGGATTGCTCGAACGACGCTGTCCGGTTCGAGGGCTTCGCCAACGTCATCCGCTCGTGTACGGTGACCAACGTTGCGCCCAATCATCACGGCATCGTCGTCTCGACCGACACCGGCGGCTTCAACGAAGTGACCGACTGCACGGTGAGCAGCGACTTCGGCGCGCAGACCGGGATCAACGCCGCCGGGACCGACGGACTCATCGTGCGCCGCTGCATCGTCGAGGCCTTCTCCGACGGCTACCACATGACGACCGGCTGCAAGCTCTTCGACAATCTCAGCC
>JBAVML010000613.1:0-1705 GCA_049690035.1 Chthoniobacteraceae bacterium | reverse complement strand
ACTCCGCACCCCCCTCTGTCACTCACTGCCTCGAATGCAACGCCCCGCTCTCGCCCGCCGAGACGCAGGGCCTCTGCGCCCGCTGTCTTTTGAAAATGGGCCTCGCCAGCCGGTTCGGCGAAAGCTCCGTGGCCGGCGCAGGTGCGCGAAAATTCATACCGCCGCCGCTGTTCCCGTTCGACTTCGGAGGCTACCGCGTGCTGCGACTGCTCGGCCGCGGCGGCATGGGTGCGGTGTACGAAGCGGAGCAGCACGACACCGGCCGTCGCGTCGCGCTGAAGGTGCTCGGGCACACGATTGATTCGCCGGAAATGCGGAAGCGTTTCCTCCGCGAGGGGCGGCTCGCGGCGTCGGTGAATCATCCGAACAGCGTCTATATTTTCGGCACCGAGGAGATCGAAGGCGCGCCCGTCATCGCTATGGAACTCGTCGCCGGCGGAACGCTGCGCGACCGCATTCGCAATGGGCCGCTGCCGGTGCGCGAGGCGGTGGATGCGATCCTGCAAATTATCGCCGGTCTCGAAGCCGCCGCGAGCGCGGGTGTGCTGCACCGCGACGTGAAGCCGGCGAATTGTTTCGTCGCGCCGGACGGCACGGCGAAGGTCGGCGATTTCGGCCTTTCCGTCTCCACTCTCGCGCGCAGCGACACCCAGCTCACCGCGAGCGGCGTGATGCTCGGCACGCCGAGCTACGCACCGCCGGAGCAACTGCGCGGCGACGAACTCGACGTGCGCGCGGACATCTATTCCGTGGGCGCGACGCTCTACTCGCTGCTCACGGGTCGCGCGCCGTTCGAGGGCGATAACGCCGTGCAGGTCGTCGCGGCTGTGCTCGACAAAGTGCCGCCGCCCGTCGCGAACGTGCCCGCCGGCCTCGCGCAAATCGTCGCGCGCTGCCTCGCGAAAAAACGCGACGACCGTTTCGCCGACTACGCTGCGCTGCGCGATGCGCTGCTGCCGTTCAGCTCGGATGTTCCCGAGCCCGCGCCGCTCGGGTTGCGATTCATTGCGAACGGCATCGACGAAATTTTCGCTCAACTCCCGGCGATGATCGCGCTGGGCATGCTCGGCCTCATCTCCTACCCCGCGTGGATCGCGCAGGGCACGCCGCAGGCGCTGCTTGGTTACGCGGCGGCGCTGCTGGCGGCGATCCTCTACTACGCGTTTTGCGAGGGCCGGTTCGGCGCCGGCGTGGGCAAGGCGGTCTGCGGTCTGCGCGTCGTCGGGGAAGATGGCAGCGCGCCCGGCTTCCGGCACGCATTCGGACGAGCGTGCATCACCGAACTGGCGCTCCAGTGCGGCTCGCTTTTCGCCATCGTGCTGCTCGCGCGGGGAACGTTCGTTTACCACTCGGGCCATTGGGTGGACTATGTGTTCATTCCGGTCTGGGGCGCGCTCATCATCACGATGCGTCGTCGCAATGGCTTCGCCGCCGTGCAGGATCTCGCCACCGGCACGCGCGTCGTCGTCCGCTCGAAAGTCAACGCGCGTCCACGACTCGAAGCGCCCGCGCCACCCGCGCCACCCGCGGACGGTGAACGTCTCGGTCCGTATGTTTTGGGTGAGATGATTGCGGGCGGCGCCTTCCGCACCGGCTACGATGACGTGCTGCGCCGCCGCGTGTGGATTCGCCAGCAACCGGCCGGCGCGCCGTCGCCCAGCGATGCGCGCCGCGAGGTCAGTCGCGCCACGCGCCTGCGCTGGAT
>JBAVML010000612.1:0-12958 GCA_049690035.1 Chthoniobacteraceae bacterium | reverse complement strand
AACTACGAGAATGCGATCGATACCGGCAACGACTCCATCGCAGGCGCGGGTGGCGACGACGTGCTCATCGGCGACACCGGCCTGCTCTACATCCCATCGGTGCTAAACAACGCGGCGAACACCGCGCGCACCGATCTCTCGATCGAAGGCGAACTGAACCGAGTCACCGCCGGCCTCGCGGGTTACATGGATCAGGGCAACGGCAACGTGCGGAAGACGGCTTATGGCCAGATCGCGCGGGACACTTACCAGGAACGCGGCGGCAAGCTGCGCGTTTCAGAGCACAACGAAGGCAACGACACGATCGACGCCGGAGCCGGCGACGACATCGTGGTTGGCGATCACGCGGCGGTGGGGACGCCGTTCATCGCGAAGGAAGAAGCGTCACAGCCCGGCACCTTCACCGGCCAGCTCGACGTGAAGGGCCTGATCAAGAACTTCGGTCACGCGCTGCCCAACGAATCGCTCACCCGCAAGTTGGTCGTGCACTCGACCAATACCGTCGCCACGAGCAACAAGCATTGGCAAGGGACGCAGGGTCACGACATCGAGACGGGCGGCGACGGCGGCGACATCCTGCTCGGCACGCCGACTGATTCGCTGAGCGACAACTCGGGCAAGAACTTCGTGGACAACGATCCGAAGCAGCGCAGCACGCCGCGTCTTGTGGACGGCACCGACTACCAGCTCTCGACGACGATTCGGAATTACCTCCAGGCCCTCGCGGGCAACTCCGGGGTCAAGCTCACCGCCGGCAAGGATGCGCGCATCGGCGCTCCGATCCGCGACGCCCAACCCGCGACTGCATTCGTCGGCGATCCGACGGCCGGTGGCGTGGGCGCGGCACTCCCGACTACGGGAATCCCGGCCGCACTTCCGACTCCGCCCACGCTGGACACGGTGGCGCCGGTCGGACCGGTCGTTCCTTACACCATGTCCGTGGCCCCATCGCTCGCTCCGGCGCCGGAAACCACGACGGGCGAACCGCCCGCCAAGCCTGCAACCGGCTTGTTCGCACGGTTCCTGCGTAAGCTCGGCTAACCCACCCAACCCAACGACTCCTGCCCAATGAACCCAACCAAAACCAAAAAGAAGAAAACGGAGACCAGCGCATCGACTGAAGTTTCCACACCCGTCTCGAAGCCCGCCGTGAAGCCCGCGTCGCCGCGCATCCGACTCGACGAGACGAACGCGAAACTCGCTTACGCGAATTTTTTCAACGTAAGCAGCACGCGTGAGGAGACGGCGCTGATGTTTGGGATGATCCAGGCGAGCGCCAATCCAAGAGAGGAAGTCTCGGTCGAGGTCTGCGACCGCGTGGTCATTACCCCGCGCGCCGCGAAGCGGCTCCAGACAATGCTCGGCCAGGTGCTGACCCAATACGAATCCCGCTTCGGTCCGCTGCGCGACGAAGCCGCCGCCCGCTAGTCCGCACTCCAGTTCCACACTCACACCCGCCCATCTTACCCATGAAGAAAACATCCAAACTCGCGCCCGCGGCGAACAAGCAGACCATCTCGAAACGTCATCACGGAATCGAGAGCCTCGAATCACGCATCGCACCCGCAGCCATCGCGACGCCCATCACATTCTCCTACACCGACGGCGATGGCGACGTGGTGCAGGTGCAGGTCACCGGCAACTCGGGCACCGTCGAGTTCCTCGATGCGCTCGGTGGTGACGTGCATGCGAATGGTGGCGACATCTCCAAGATCATCATCACGAAGCCCAGCGCGGACTTTGCGATCTCGTTTGCCGATACCAACTCGCCGACCGGCGCGAACCTCGGCGATAACGTCATCGACCTTGGCACGATCCTCGGCGCGGCGAATACGCGCGTGCCGGTGATCAAGGGGATCTTCACCGCCGACAGCACGCCATCGGTGGCCTACAAGCTCGGTGGCTACCTCGGCACGGATTTCGCCCCCGGCGGCGGGCTCGGCATCGTCGGCCAGGTGGTCGGCGACAGCGTCGGTGCGACGACCGATGTGGATTTGCTCTCGCTGGGAAAGGGGACGTCGATCTCGTTCGGCGGAGTCGATGCCGGAGCGACGGTTCAGATTTCGGGGAAGGTGATGGGCAATCTCAGCACGCCGGTGCTTGATGGTGATCTCTCGCTCGGCACGGTGTCCGGCCGGATCCAGATCGGCCACATCGGTGGAACGCTCACGGTGCAAAGCGATTTCGGCGGACGCCTCGATCTCGGTGATCCGGATGCGCTCGGCGCGGTAGCGCTGGAAGAGGTGACCATCAAGGGCAGCGTACTCGGCGCCGGAGTCATCCACGCGACGCAGGATCTCGCGCTGCACGTGACGAAGGATCTCAGTGGTGCCGTGCTCACGGGCGGCAGCCTCGATGCGGAGGTCGGCGGCGCAATGAAAGGAGCGCGGATCGTCGCGGGCGATGACCTCACGCTCAACGTGACGGGCGCGGTCGCCGACAGTTCGATCGTCGCGCAGCACCTCGTGCAATTGGGCAGCATCTTCAAGAAAGGCATGAGCAATTCATCGATCGTCGGCGGCACGGGCCTGAACCTCGACGTGACTGGCTCGGTCGCGAAGTCGCGCTTCTCCGGCGGCACGGGAAGTCTGAACGTGAACATTTCCGGGAAGGTCGCGGGGAGCCAGTTCCTGGCAGGTGGCGACGCGGACGTGACGACCGGATTCTCGGTCGATGGCTCGAGCATTCTGCCGGATGGACGACTCACGTTGACCGTCGGCGCGCCGCCCCAGGGCGTCGTTCCCGGCGTGGGTGACGTGACGAAGAGCATCATCGGCTCGAAGTCCACCAGCGCGACGGTGAACATCGGAGGTAAGGTCTCGGGCAGCCAGTTCACCACCGGCACCGATCTCGACCTGACCGTCGGCAAATCGCTCGTCGGCTCCGGCGTGCAGGCCGCGAACGATTTGACCATCGACGTGTCCACGAATGTGATGGGAACTCGCATCGCCGTCGGGTCCGATGCAGACGTAACGATCGGCGGCCAGCTCGCCGCGAGTTCGCTGATCGTGAGCAACAATCTCGACGCGCAGATCGGCCCGATCGGCCAGACGATCGGCAAGGGTGGCAACGTCTCCGCCGGAATCATCAAGAGCCGGCTCGAGACAAGCGACGGAAGCATGGTCGTCGCCGCCGTCGGGCCGATATCCGGCTCCGTCCTCGATTCCGGGCAGCATGTGACGGTGAGTGTGGACGACTTGATCGGCAAGGATCCGGTCACCGGCATTTTCAAAGTGCTCAAGCCCGGCAGCATCGGCGCGGATGTCACAGTCAACGCACCGGCGGATGTGAGCGTAAAAACGACCGGCATCGGAAGGGTCGCGGCAAGGATCACCGCAGGTCGCGATGCGGTTGTGAATGTCGCGGGCGCATTTTCTGGATCGATGACTGTCGCAAACGAGCTGAATTTCCACGCGAAGTCGGTCGCGCTCGCGGCCAAGGGCAGCGTGCGCGTTGGCGGAGACCTCACCTTCATGGTCACGGGCGACGTCGCCGCGCCGTCGATCGACGTGGCCGGGAATGTGCGAGATTTCCATGTCGGTGGAGCGCTGAACGGCGGCATCAATATTGCCGGAAATTTTGTGGCGGGCACAACGACCGCTGCGGCGACCGTGATCGGGGGCGCCGTTGGGGCGTCCACCTTCCTGCACATCGGCGGAGATCTCGGGAGCGAGAGCGCCGCCCCGGAATTTGTTTTCGGCAAAGGATTCGGCGGCCGCCTCGAAGTCGGAGGAAATGTGCTCACCGATCTCACTTTTCAAGGAGACGTGGGTCGCATCGCGATCGATGGCTGCGTCGGTGCGGCCACTCCAGTCGCCCCGCTCGCCCCAGTCGCTCCCGTCGATGGCACGGATATCATCGTGAAGGGCAAGCTCGGCAGCTTCAAAAGCTCGAGTCTCTTCCACCGACTCACCGACAAGGGCGGCAATTTCGTGGACGGAGCCAACGCGACCACCGGCGCCCTTCAGGCCGACGGCGGCGCGCCCCTGATCGGACCATTCCTGATCTAAGCAGACGCGCCCAGCGCCTCCCGAAGATCGCCGAGAAACGGCTCGTAGTGCCGATACCGCGCGACCGAATCTCGATACATCGGCCGCCGGACCTGATCGTAGCTCGCGGTGCGGACGATGCGCTTTGTCTCGTGGAAACGCAGGCAGCGCTCGTCCCACGGCAGGCCGCAGAACTCCACGAGCCGGCGCGACTCCTTCTCCTGATCTGCGACGAGCGTCTCGTAGCGGATCTCGAGCAGCGCATGCGTGAGCGTGGAGCGCCAGTGCGCCATCACCTGTTCATATTCTCGATAGACCGACCCGAGCGTCGCGAGGTCGGCGGTGTACTCGTGTCCGTGCGTAAAATTTTGGAAGTAGCAAGAGAGGCAGTTATCGAGCGGCTCGCGGGTGATGTGGATGATTCGTGAACCTGGAAAGAGCACTTCGATCAAACCGAGGTGCATGAAGTTGCCCGGCATTTTGTCCACCACGCGCTCCGCGTTCGGCGCGGCGGTCCGCCGCGTCGCGAGATACTCGTCCGCGGCCGCGTCGAGCGAGCGAACGCTGAGGTCGAGCGCGCACTCGGGATAGCAGGTGGCAGTCGCGAGTCGCTGGGGCAGCGCTTCCGAGAGCTGATCGAGCCAGGTCAATTCACCCGCGCCAAAAACGGCGGAATGACTCGAAAGAATCTGCTCCACGAGGCTCGTGCCCGAGCGCGGCATGCCGACGACGAAAACGGGAATCGCCGAATCGTTCCGCGCGCGCGGCAGTCGGCGCAGGAGTTTCTCGGAGAAGGTCTCGCGAATCCGCGCGCAGTATCCGCGGAACTCCGCGAGATCGAAGGGGTGAGAGCGTACGGAATTTGCCGCGCGGTAGTATCGAAAGGCATCCGAAAAACGGGCGCGAGAGTCGCATAGTTTTCCGAGCGCGAAGAGCGCTGCTTCGCGTTTCGTCGCCAGCAGATCGTGGCGCGTGAGCAGACGCTCAAGCGCCGCCACGGCCTTCTCTTCCTCGCCCAGCCGGCGCGCCACGCTCGCGAAGGTGGTGATGACATCCGCGTTTTCTGGCGAGGCCTCCATGAGCGGGCGAATGCGCGCGCACGCCTCCTCCAAGCGGCCGAGTCGATCGAGGACGCTCACTTCTCCTGCCGCTGCGTCGGCGTATCCGGGCGCGAGTCGCAGTGCCTCACGATAGGCCGCGAGCGCCTCCTCATCGCGGCCCAGCGCCTGGAGCGCGGAGCCGAGATTGACATGCGCATCCACCATGTCTGGCGCCAGCGCGATGGTCTCGCGGAAGAGTCGCTCCGCTTCCGCTCGTTCGCCTCGCTCTTTGAGCAACGCACCCAAATTGTGCCGCGCTTGAGCGTGAGCGTCGTCGACAGCCATGCACCGCCGGAAGCTTGCTTCCGCTTCCGCCCACCGGCCGAGGGAACGCAGCGTGTTCCCGCGGTTGAAATGCAGTGCGCCGCGCTGCGGATTTAGCGCGATCGCGCGCCGGTAGCAGTCATCCGCTTCCGCGAAACTGCCGTGTGCCTCCAGAACGACCCCGAGATTGTTCCATGCGGATTCATTCTCTGGATGAGCCGAAACCGCCCGCCGCAGCATCTCCTGCGCGGTCGCGGAATCGCCGAGCTGAAAGCTGATGATGCCAAGCTTTTCGAGCGACTCTGCATGATCCGGCGTACTCGCGAGCACCCGGTGGAGCAGCACGGCCGCCTCGCGCAGCCTGCCCGCCCGAAGCTCACTGCCGGCCGAGGAAAAGGCGTTGGAATCGAAAGACATGAAAACTCAATTTGTAGCGCGCTGGCTGGCGGATCGCCAATCTACATCATTTTCCCCGAGTCTTTTGCCGTTGAAGCGTTGAACTTCTTCGTCCCGGCCATTTCTTTTTGTTCGTTCTATTCGAATCGACGAAGCTCCCCCCGTCTCGCGTTCTGCGGGTTGGCTCTGCTTTCCGTGACCGCCTAAGGTTCCATCGCCGCCCCGCCGATTCATCAGCCGAGCGCCAAAAGCAATTCCCGGAAAACCACCCCGACTCACCACATGTTTGAACCTCACGAACGAGCCGCACTGATCCCGAACGAACCCGGTGTGGGTTGGCATCACTTTCTCGGCAGCCGGTTTCTGGGACCGCTACCGCAGGCAGGCACAGACTCGTCCCTCGCCATCTCGGTGCAATCTATCCAGCAGCAGAGTCACGAGCATGCAGAACTCCGTGGACTTATAGAACACGCCGCAGGCGCTTCGCTGCCGGTGGTATCTGAGTTCGTAGGCACCTTGAACGTCGAAACCCGTGAAGTCGCGATTCATGAAACGAATCCAGAAAGGCATTACTCCGGTCGAATATCAGAGAATGGTCGGGTGATCTTTCTACGGCAGGCCAGCCTAACGAAACCAATTCATTTGGTCCACGAAGAGACGTTGCTTCAATTCCTTTAGACAAAGCTGCGCCGAACAAACCCGCCACATCTCGCCTTGCGTTGACCCGCCTAACAAATCCGGATAGGAGGAACTCTCCTCTTCGCATGAAAATTCCCTCCCTCTTGCTCTTCTCGCTCGCTCTTTCGTCGGTCGCCTTGGCGGCGGAACCGCCCAAGGGCTACACCCCACTTTTCAATGGCAAGGATCTCGCCGGCTGGTTTGGCTGGAGCACGAAGGACCCACGCGATCTGCTGGCGATGACGCCGGAGCAGCTCGCGGAATACAAACAGAAGTCGATCGAAGGCGGACTGCCAGCGGGCAAGCAAGGCGCGGATCACATCAATGCGCACTGGAAGGTGGAGGGCGACGAGATCGTCAATGACGGCAAGGGCCTCTATCTCACCACGGACAAAAACTACGGGGACATCGAACTGCTCGTGGATTACAAGGCGCTGCCGGATGGCGACAGCGGCATCTATCTTCGCGGCGTGCCGCAGGTGCAGATCTGGGACTCGACGAAGGGCGACCCGCGCGGACTCGGCCAGGACAAAGGCTCGGGCGGGCTCTGGAATAATGAGAAGGGTTCGGCGGGGAAAGATCCGCTGGTGAATGCGGACAAGCCGCTCGGGGAGTGGAACCACTTCCGCATCCTCATGGTGGGTTCGCGCGTGACGGTGTATCTGAATGACAAGCTGGTGGTGGATCACGCGATCCTGGAAAACTACTTCGACAAGAAGAAGCCGGCGGAGGCGCGGCTGCCCATCCTGCCGCGCGGGCCGATCCAACTCCAGACGCACGGCAGCGAGATCCGTTGGCGCAATCTTTTCGTCCGCGAAATCGGAAGTGACGAGGCGAACCAAATTCTCGCGAGCAAGGGCGAAGATGCGGCGCTCAAATCGGTTTTCAATGGCAAGGACCTCACCGGCTGGCAGGGCGCGGTGGATAACTACGAAGTGAAGGACGGCGCGATCATGTGCAAGACCGGCAAGGGCGGGAATCTGCTGACCAATGATGAATACAGCGATTTCGTCGCGCGCTTGGAATTCAAGGTGCCGCCGGGCGGCAATAATGGGCTGGCAATTCGCTGCCCGAAGGAAGGCAACACGGCCTACCTCGGCATGTGCGAGCTACAGGTGCTCGACGACAACTACGAGGCCGTGAAGGGCAAGATCGATCCGCGACAGGCCCACGGTTCGGCGTACGGCATGGTCGCGGCGGCGCGCGGCTATCAGCATCCGATCGGCGAGTGGAATTTCCAGGAAGTCACCGTGAAGGGCTCGACGATCAAGGTGGAACTCAATGGGACGGTGATACTCGACACGGACCTAAGCAAGGTGGACATGGAAACGGTGATGGCGCACAGCGCGCATCCGGGGAAGGACCGCACGAGCGGATTCTTCGGCTTCGCGGGGCACAATGATCCGGTCATGTTCCGCAACGTGCGGCTGAAAAAGCTGCAGTAACGCTTGGACAAATCCCCGCGAGCGCAGTGGCCGCTCGATCCGGAGGTCGTCTTCCTCAATCACGGATCGTTCGGCGCCTGTCCGCGGGTGGTGCTGGAGGCGCAGGCGGACTTGCGCGCGCAGATGGAGGCGCAGCCAGTGCGCTTTCTTCAACGTGAATACGAACCGCTGCTCGACGCGGCGCGCGCGGAACTCGCGATTTTTCTCAAGGCGCGACCGGACGATCTCGTGTTCGTCCACAATGCGACGGCGGGCGTCAACGCCGTGGTGCGTTCGCTCGACTTCCGCGCCGGCGACGAACTGCTGACCACCGACCACGCCTACAACGCGTGCCGCAATGTGCTCGTGGAAGCGGCCCGCCGCAGCGGGGCGTCGGTCGTCGTGGCGGCGGTCCCCTTCCCGCTCGCGAGTGAGGAGGAAATCTTCGGCGCGATCATGGCGAAGGTAACGGACCGCACGCGGCTCGCGATGATCGATCACATCACGAGCCCGACCGCGCTCGTCTTTCCGGTCGCCCGCTTGATCACCGCACTGGAGCAGCGCGGAGTGGAGGTGCTCATCGATGGGGCCCACGCGCCCGGCGCCGTGCCGCTCGATCTCGACGGCCTGCGCCCGCACTACTACACGGGCAATCTGCACAAGTGGGTGTGCGCTCCGAAGGGCGCCGCGTTCCTCTGGGTCCGCCCCGATCGGCAGGAGGCGGTGCGCCCCTCGATCGTCAGCCACGGGGAAAATATCCGCCGCCCGGGGCGCAGCGCGTTTCACGATCGCTTCGACTGGCCGGGCACGCTCGATCCTACCGCGTGGCTGAGCGTGCCGGCCGCGCTGCGCTTTGGCGCGGGGCTGTTTGCCGGCGGCTGGGACGAGTTGCGCGAACGCAACCGGCAGCTCGCGATCTCGGCGCGCGCGCTCGTGGCCAGCCGCCTCGGAGTGCCGCTCCCCTGCCCCAACCATCTGCTCGCGAGCATGGCGGCCATCGCACTTCCCGAACCGCTCCAGCGCCGTCCGTTCAATGGCGAACGCTTCGATCCCGTGCAGGTGGAGCTTTACGAAAAGGCACGCGTCGAAGTGCCGGTGATGCGCTGGGGTCCATCTCCGCGCCGCTGGCTGCGCATTTCCGCGCACGCCTACAACACCACCGGCGACTACCGCACGCTCGCGGAGACGGTCGCCCGCTTCCGCCCGTAGCCCAGCGCTGGGCTCATCACTCCCTCACGTCTTCAACGTAACGCGCGATGCGGAAGCTGATGGGATTGCCGACGGTGCCAAGCGCTTCGTCGTAGTGAAAGGCACCGGCAGCGCCACCGAGCATTTCGAAAGTGCGGCCAGCAACGGCGCCGAACCACTCGACGTTGTCGGTGAGGCGGATGTCGTAGCCAGGCCCGTAGAACGCGGCGCAGATTGAAGCGCTGCCATTGGCGCGCAGGGTGCGGCGGTCGCCGTGTGAATCTTCGCCGAAGATCTGCAACTGCGCCGGGCGGCGACTGCTCGCGGCGCCGCTATTGATCACGCTGTCGTGAAAATCGATGTCGCCGCGGACGTAGATCTGCGCGGTGACCTCAGGCGGAATGACCAGTTCGCCCCACACGTCGAGGTCGCCGTTGACGAGGATAGTGATCGCGCTCCTTACGCCGGGCGTGGCCGCAACGCTGAAGAGGCCGAGATTGCCCGCGACGATGTATTGCGCGGGTGCGCCTTCGGGACCGGCGAGGAAGGGCAGTCCGAGCAGAGGCGTGGGGAGAAAGAGCCCGGCGTTCGGACGCTCCGGCGAGGGCATGTCGCGGTGGAAGTCGCCGCGGATGCGCGCGGGGTCGAGGTTGATACCGCCGGACACGTTTTCGTGGTCGGCCGTCGATGGATCGTCGCCGCCGTTCGTGGCGACGGTGCCGCGCACGCGCGTGCCGCGCGCGGCGATGAGCGGGCCGCAAAATGTGCCCACTGGCAGGACGAGATTGCTCGCGACGCTGCCGTTCTCCTGCGCCTTCGCGCTGCTGTAGGTGCCGTCGGGATTCGACTTCAGCGGGTCGCGCGAATCGTAGCTGTCCACGCTCCAGGTGCCGCTGGTGCCGAGGCTGAGTTCCTGACCGGTAAAGATCGCGAGTTCGAAAGCCAGGATGGGCTCGACCAACACCTCGATCGTGCGCGACGCGCTGGGCGTGGAAATGCTCATGGGCTCGCCGACGTCGTTCTTTTTCAACTGCGGCCGAACCGTCCGCAGGCTGTAACGTCGCAGCGGCGCATCGAGCGCATCGGGCGCGGTGTAAGTGGGCGGCGGCAGCGCGCACGTGGCCATCGCGCGGAGACGAAACCAACGGCCGTTGGGGCTGCCATTTGGATAGACAGCCCAGAGCTGGACATCGACCTCCGAGTCGAAGCCAGTCGCCGCGGAAACCTTGAGATTATCGAGGAAGATCGGCTGCGACACGGTCGCCGTGCCCCCGAGCAACGAGAGCACGCTATTCACCGTGCCGAGTGTGGTGGCGAGCACCGGGCCGATGACGCCGCCGGACTGCTGCTTCCAACCCGTCCAGGTGCCGGGATTCGCACCCACGGCATTACGCGAAAGCTCGCCGACCGCCACGTCGATGCCGGCCTCGGCCGCCGCGCGCGCCTCCTGCCAACCCGCGGTCTGGTAGGCCATGCGCAGCTTCGGCTCGACGCGGCGCAGGGTGTGCGCGGCAATAAGCGTGAGCAGTGCGATGACAATGAGCGTGAGCGCGAGCGTACCGCCGCGCTGGCGCTGTGAAAGGTCGGTGCGGTCCATGGCTAGTCGATGCGCGAGTTGCGAAGCATCACCTGGTCGTGCACCGCGACGATCGTTTGCTTCCGGCTGTAGGGCGAAAAGAACTGCGCAAAGAGCGCGCAAGTTTCACCATTGGGCGCGATGGAGACTTGCAGTTGCAAGTCCCGCGCACCGCGCACGATCACCTGTCGGGCGTCACCTTCGTCGCGCACAAAACACATCGACTGCTCAGAGGCGAGGTAGAGCTTGCGAAATGAAACCGTGAAGGGCGGCGCCGGGCCGGCCAGCGTGCCGTAGGCGACGCGATCGCCCGAGGCGATCACGGGCAGCGCCTCGGCGTAGGTGCTGTCGGCACCCAGGTTGCTTTTGTAGTAAGCCGGGAGCGTGATCACGAGCGACGAGCCTTCGTCGAGATTCACCGTCCCGCTCGTCAAGCGGCTCGGCACGCCGCCGGCACCGCACGCCGCAATTCCGATCGCGCGCCGCAGATCGCGCCCGACCCAGTCGATGAGCCGGCGTTCATCGGCCTGGCTATTTGCATAAGTTTCACCCGCGTGAAAGGCCTTCTGCAGGCCGATCGACGCCGCCATCAGCGCACCAATGACGATGATGCTGCCCGCCATGGCGATGAGCATTTCCGCGAGCGTGACCGCGCTTTCTGGTGATGCTCTTTTCACGGCGAAAGAACCGGCGGCTGCGCAGTCGCGGGCCGGCCGAGCGTGCTGCCGAAGATGCCGCAGCGCGTGAGTCCATTGCGGCAGACGATCGTGCGCAGCATGCGCTGCTGGGTGCCGCCGACGCCGCGCCATTGGAGCGAGGCATTGACGAGCAGCATCGGCTCGGCGCCGAGGTCGGCGTCGTCGATGATCGTCACTTCACCGCGCTGCCGGCGCAGACTAAACGCGCGCGCTCCCGCGGCCGGCGCACCGAGCGCGTCGGGCACGGAGACGGTGATGAATTCCGTGCAGGCGTTGTCGGCCAGTTCCTTCTCGCTCTCGGTGGGCTTCCGCATCAACGCCGCCAGCGCCGTAGCATTGGAGATGTCCGGCCACGGCTGGTCGCGGATCGATTCCATCCGCTGCTGGAGCATCTGGCTCGTGGCGATCGCCTGCCGCGTGGAGCGGAGGAGATGAATGCTCCGCGTGTTCATCGCCAGAATGCCGCCCAGCGAGAGAAAAATCAGCAGCGCGGCGACCAGCACCTCGACCATGGTGACACCGCTGTGGCAAGGCGCTGAGGTGCGAGACTTCATTTGGCACTCGTATTTAGCACCCTGCATTCCCTGCCCTCGGCCAGCGGCGGAGTGAGCACCCTGAAAACCGTATCAGGCACGCGAGCCGCCATCGGCATTCTTGACGAGCCTGGCCATCCAGCCCTTGTCTTGCGTGCCCCATGAACCCCTCGCCCCCACCATCGCTTTTCGACCTCCAGGTCAATGGTTTCGCGGGCGTGGATTTCCAGCAGCCGCGGATGGAACTCGATGACCTGCGCCGCGCCGTGCAGTCCCTGCGCGCGCGTCAGACGCATCGGATTTTGCTCACGCTCATCACCGATGAAATCGGCGCGCTCTGTCGCAAGTTCGCGCGCATCGAGGAACTGCGTCGCGTCGATCCGGAGATCGCGGCGACGGTCTGCGGCTACCATCTCGAAGGTCCCTGGCTCAGTCCCGAACCGGGCTTCTGTGGCGCGCATCCGCCGGAGCGCATGTGCCCGCCGTCGCTCGCGGACTACCGGCGTTTGCAGAACGCGGCGGGCGGAAACATCCGGCTCATCACCATCGCGCCCGAGTGGCCGGGGAGCGACGAGTTCATCGCCGCAGTCGTGCGGGAGAAAGTGGTTGTCTCGCTCGGGCACACCGACGCCTCGGAAGCGCAGATCGACTCCGCCGTCCGCGCCGGGGCCACGCTCATCACCCATCTCGGCAACGGCGTGCCGCAGACGCTGCACCGCCATGACAATGTCATCCAGCGCCTGCTCGCGCGCGACGAACTCATCGCCTGCCTCATCCCTGACGGCATCCACCTTCCTCCCTTCGTGCTCCGCAATTTCTTCCGCGCCAAGCCACCCGGTCGCGCCATCTTCACCACCGACGCGATGGCCGCCGCCGCCGCACCGCCGGGACGTTACACCATCGGCCACAGCGAAGTGGAGAGTCGCGACGGCGTGGTGCGCGTGCCGGGCAAACCCAACTTCGCCGGCTCTTCGCTCACGCCCGATCGCGGGGTGACCAACGCCGCCGCGTGGCTCGGCCTCTCGCTCGCCGATGCGCACGCACTTTTTTCGACGACGGCGGCGCGAGTCTTCGCTATCACCCTTCCTCCTCTCGACTCATGACCTCCCAAA
>JBAVML010000611.1:0-3059 GCA_049690035.1 Chthoniobacteraceae bacterium | reverse complement strand
AAGGAAAAGAAGAAGGAAGGCGAAAAGAAGGAAGCAGCTCCGAGCGAAACGAAGTAGGCGCGCCTACTTGGTGAGCGACCCGAGCAGCGCTTCGACGCGCGCCTTCACGGCGGGGTCCATCTTCAGCAGCTCCGGCCACTCGCGCGTGTAGCCCTCGGTGGGCAGCTTGCGCGTGGCGTCGAAGCCCATATGCGTGCCCATGTACGCGATGGTCTGCGCGTGGTCGAGTGCGTCGGTCGGGTTCTTGATGAAGGTGCTGTCGCGCTGCGGGTCGGTGTTGGAGCAGAGGCGGAAGAGCACCTCGCTCGTGTTGTGCACGTCGCAGTCGTCGTCCACCACCACGATGTATTTGCTAAACATCATCTGCCCCATGCCCCAGAGGCCGTGCATGATCTTGTAGGCCTGCCACGCGTATTGTTTGCGGATGGAGACGAAGACGAGGTTGTGGAAGACGCCTTCCGCCGGGAGCGCCATGTCCACGATCTCGGGGAAGTTCATTTGGAAGACGGGCAGGAAGATCGCGACGCTCGCCGCGCCCATGTAGAAATCCTCCATCGGTGGAATGCCGACGATCGTGCAGGGATACACCGCGTCGCGCCGATGTGTGATCGCCGTGAGATGAAAGACCGGGTAGTGGTCCACCGGCGTGTAGAATCCCGTGTGATCGCCGAACGGCCCCTCGGGCCGCGTTTCGCCGGGCTGCACGTAGCCTTCGAGCACGAAGTCCACGTCCGCCGGCACCTCGAGATCGATCGTCTCGCACTTCACCAACTCGACTGACTTTTTCCGAATGAATCCCGCGAACAAAATCTCATCGAGTCCATCCGGTAGCGGTGCGGTCGCGGCGAAGGTGTAGGCGGGATCACCGCCGATCGTCACCGCCACCGGCATACGCTCGCCGCGCTCGTAGTATCGCTTGCCGTGCCGGGCGCCGACCTTGTGGACCTGCCAGTGCATCCCGGTGCTCTGCCGGTCATAGACCTGCATCCGATACATCCCGACATTGCGCTCGCCGGTGTCGGGATCTCTGGTGTGGACGGTGGGGAAAGTGACGAAACGTCCGCCGTCCTTGGGCCAGCACTTGAGGATCGGCAACTCGTCGAGCGTGACTTCTCCGGGCTGAAACTTGCTGATCACTTCTTTGCACGGCCCGCTCCGCACGTGCTTCGGTTTCGCGTTGAGCAGGTCCAGTCCTTGCAGCGCCAGCTTCCACGCCGACTTGAGCGAGGTCGGCGGCTTCGCCTTCAAAATGAGCTGCATCTGGTCCGCAAGTTCCTTCACCGAATCGAGCCCGAGCGACATCGCCATGCGCCGCCGGGAGCCCATCGTGTTGATCGCGAGCGGAAACTTCGACACCACGCCGTTGATGGTCGGCTTCTCAAAAAGCAGCGCCTTGCCGCCGCCGGGCGACTTCATCTCGCGGTCGGCGATCTCGGTGATCTCGAGTTCGGTGGCGACGGGCACGGCGATCCGCCGGAGTTCGCCCGCGTTTTCGAGCGCGCTGACGAAGGCGGAAAAGGAGTCGTAAGACATGGATGGAATAACGAATCAGCACCCGATTCAGGTGCGGTGCTAGAAGAGCTCCGTTTGCGTCGCGACCGCTGCCTTCGGCTCGCGCACGGCGGCTTCAGCCTTCACTTCGAGAAGCAGGGAATTGAAATCGCACTTCGCCAGCTCGGCGATCAGCTCGGGATAGCGTGGCTGGATGGTGAGTTGATCGAGCAACTTGGGCAGCGGGAGGTCGAGATCGAGGCGCACCATCTCGCGGTTCTGCTCGATCTGCGCACGGGCGGCTTTGAGCTTTTCGCGCATGCGCTCGTTTTTCACGATCTCGGGATTCGCGAGGATCGCGTCGAGATTCCCGTGCGCGGTGAGCAGCGACGCGGCGCCCTTGGGGCCGAGGCCGTTTACGCCGGGAATGTTATCGACGCTGTCGCCGACGAGGCTGAGCACGTCGGCGATGAGCGGGGGAGTGACGCCCCACTTCTTCAACACCGACTCCGCGCCGAGCAGCGCGAACGCATCGGTCGGCGCGGCGAGGTCGGCCTTGTTGGTAGAGTAAACGCGCACGTGCTCGTTCACGAGTTGGAAGAGATCCTTGTCGTTCGTCGCGAGCACCACCGCATCACCGCGGGCGCGCGCGGCGACGGCGTAGCTGGCCATGAGATCGTCGGCCTCGGTGTCGGGCAGACCGAGGCTGGCGAAGCCGAGCATGGGCACGAGATTTTGGATGAAGGTGAGCTGCGGCCGCATGTCGTCGGGCATCGCGGCGCGCTGCTCTTTGTAGGCGGGCTGAAGATCGGTGCGCCGCTTCGGCACTCCCATGTCCCAGATGACCGCGCCGAGATCGGGCTGCAGATCCTTCACCATGCGCCGCACCGTCTTCACGAAACCGTAGATCGCGTTCGTCGGCTCGCCGCGTTTGTTCTTCAGGTCGCGGATCGCGAAGAACGAGCGATAGACGTAGTAGTGGCCGTCGATGAGGAGGAGCTTCACGGGAAAAGGAATGACGAATGCGGAATGACGAATGACAGAAGAAATGACGAAGGAGGAAGCCCGAATGCGATCACTTCGGCATTCGAGCTTCGGGCTTCACTCGTCATTCGTCATTACTCATTCGTCATTTTCCCAGCGCGTGCCCGCGCGTGAGCGGCAGGTCTTTCGCGCGAAGCTCGTCGAGCAGCCGGGCGGCCTGGTGCTGGCGCGCGCGGCGCGTGGCGTCGGGATCGAGCGCCAGTTCGGCTTGGAAAATGGGATCGCAAATGTTGCTGAAGCGCAGTGCGACGAGCCGCAACGGTTCGCGGCGCTTCCATGCTCCGCGGAGCAGCGCCGGGAGGTGGGGATACACGTCGGTCTCCAAGTCCGTAGCCTCGGCCAGCGTCGCGCCGTGGGATTCGTCCGTGAAGTCGGGATAACGCACTTTCACCGTGACGGTGCGGATTGCTTTTCCATCGGCGCGCACCCGCGCAGCCAGGCCGTCGGCCATCGTCCGGAGCGTGGCGAGGATCGTTTCGCGGTCGCTGATGTTTTCCGAAAAGGTGTCCTGCACGCCGTAGGAT
>JBAVML010000610.1:0-10857 GCA_049690035.1 Chthoniobacteraceae bacterium | reverse complement strand
CCACATCGTCGCGACCGTGCAGCTCCGTCTGGAAAATCGCGCGGCGCGGCCGGTAAAATACGCGGTCACCAAGCACACCCGCGCCTCCTTCGCCGCTCGCTGGATGCTGCTGAGTGGCGTCACGGTTCTTTGCTTTGTCGTCTTTCACCTCATGCATTTCACCGTGCAGAACGTGGACAAATCCTTCCTCGACCTGCACGACGCGCAGGGCCGCCACGATGTCTATCGCATGATGATCCTCGGCTTTACCAACAAGGCCGCTTCCGCGTTCTACCTCGTCGGCGTCGGTCTCCTCGCGGTGCATCTGAATCACGGCTTCCAAAGCCTCTTCCAAACCCTCGGCCTCAGCAGTGCGAAGCTCGCCGCTTGCTGGACCAAAACCGGCCAGGCGCTCTCCTGGCTCATTTTCCTCGGCTATGCCTCCATTCCTGTCGCGGTGCTTTCCGGAGTCGTGAAATAATGAGCGCGACACCGACCTCCCTTTCCACTGCGGCACCCGCGACTTCGACGCCCGTGCAGCTCGACGCCAAAATTCCTGAAGGCCCGCTCGCGGGAAAATGGGAGAAGCACAAATTCGAGTCGAAGCTGATTAACCCGGCGAACCGCCGGAAGTATGAGATCATCGTCGTCGGCTCGGGTCTCGCGGGCGCCAGCGCCGCGGCCTCGCTCGGGGAGATGGGCTACAAGGTGAAGTGCTTCTGCTACCAGGACTCGCCGCGCCGCGCGCACTCGATCGCCGCTCAGGGCGGAATCAACGCGGCGAAGAACTACCAGAATGACGGCGACTCCGTGCAGCGCCTCTTCTACGACACGATCAAAGGCGGCGACTTCCGTTCGCGAGAAGCCAACGTCTATCGGCTCGCCGAAGTCAGCGCGGCAATCATCGACCAGTGCGTCGCACAGGGTGTGCCCTTCGCCCGTGAATACGGCGGCCTGCTCGCCAACCGCAGCTTCGGCGGAGCGCAGGTGTCGCGAACTTTCTACGCCCGCGGCCAGACCGGGCAGCAGCTCCTCCTCGGCGCCTACTCCGCGCTGAATCGGCAAATCGCTGAGAAATCCGTGCAGATGTTCCCGCGCACCGAAATGCTCGACCTCGTCATTGTCGATGGACACGCGAAGGGCATCGTCGTCCGCGACATGGTCACCGGCGCGATCACTTCGCACGCCGCCGATGCGGTGATCGTCGCGACCGGCGGATACGGGAATGTTTTCTACCTCTCGACCAACGCGAAAGGCTGCAACGTCACCGCGAGCTGGCGCGCCTACAAACGCGGCGCGCTGATGGCGAATCCGTGCTACACGCAGATTCACCCGACGTGCATTCCCGTCGCGGGAGAATATCAGTCGAAGCTCACGCTCATGTCGGAGTCGCTCCGCAACGACGGACGCGTCTGGGTCCCCAAGAAGAAAGGCGACAACCGCGCGCCCGATCAAATCCCTGAGGAAGAGCGCGACTATTACCTCGAACGGAAATACCCGAGCTTCGGCAACCTCGCCCCGCGCGACATCTCCTCGCGATCCGCGAAGGAAGCGTGCGACGACGGCCGCGGCGTCGGCCCCGGCGGGCTCGGCGTTTATCTCGACTTCGCGGATTCCATCAAACGCCTCGGCGAATCCACCATTCGCGAGCGCTACGGGAATCTCTTCGACATCTACCACCAGATCACCAACGAGAACGCCTACAAACAACCGATGCGGATCTATCCCGCCGTGCATTACACGATGGGCGGCTTGTGGGTGGACTACAACCTGATGTCCAACGTCCCCGGCCTCTTCGTCCTCGGCGAAGCGAACTTCAGCGACCACGGCGCGAATCGTCTCGGCGCGAGCGCGCTCATGCAGGGCCTGGCGGACGGCTACTTCGTGGTGCCTTACACGATCGGCAACTATCTCGCGCCGCAGATCGGCAAACGGCCCACGACCGATCGCCCGGAATTCAAAGCCACCGAAGACGCCGTGCGCGAACGGACCAAGCGCCTGCTCGGCATCAAGGGCAAGCGCAGCGTCGATCACTTCCACCGCGAACTCGGTCGCATCATGTGGGACTACTGCGGCATGGCGCGCAGCGAAAAAAGCCTGCAACGCGCGCTCGCCCAGATTCCGCCGCTGCGGGAGGAGTTTTGGAAAAACGTCAACGTCCCCGGCGAAGGCGAGGCGCTCAACGTCGCGCTGGAGAAAGCCGGCCGCGTCGCCGACTTCCTCGAATTTGGTGAACTCACCTGCCTCGACGCGCTGGAGCGCCGCGAGAGTTGCGGCGGACATTTCCGCGAGGAGTTCCAGTATCCCGACGGCGAAGCGAAGCGGGACGACGAACACTTCCAGCACGTCGCCGCCTGGGGCTTCAACGGCGATGACGCGAAGCCGACCCGCAACGTCGAGCCGCTCGTCTTCGAGGAAGTGCATCCGAGCGTGCGGAGCTACAAATAATTTCCGATGAATCTGAAACTCAAAGTCTGGCGCCAGAAGAACGCGAAAGCCGACGGCAAGCTCGTCGATATCGAAGCGCGCAATATTCCCGAGGACGCCTCGTTTCTCGAGATGCTCGACATCGTTAATGAAGACCTTCAAGGCAAAGGCGAGGAGCCCATCGCGTTCGATCACGATTGCCGCGAGGGCATCTGCGGCACGTGCTCGCTGACCATCAACGGCGTCGCGCATGGCCCGAGCGAGACCACGACCTGCCAGCTCTACATGCGCAAATTCAAGGACGGCGAGACGATCTACGTCGAGCCGTTCCGCGCGCGTCCGTTTCCCATCGTGCGCGATCTCATCGTCGATCGCAGCGCCTTCGATCGCATCCAGCAGGCGGGCGGCTTCGTCACCGCGCGCACCGGTTCCGCGCAGGACGCCAATTCACTGCCCGTTCCGAAACACGCCGCCGATCTCGCCATGGAGGCCGCCGCCTGTATCGGCTGCGGCGCGTGCGTGGCCGCGTGCCCCAATGGCAGCGCGATGCTCTTCGTCGGCGCAAAAGTTTCGCACCTCGCACTGCTCCCCCAAGGCCAGGCCGAACGCACCTCGCGCGCGCTGAAGATGGTGCGCACGATGGACGAAGAAGGCTTCGGCAACTGCTCGAACTACTACGAGTGCGAAGCCGTCTGCCCGGCGGAAATTCCCGCCGCGGTGATCGCCCGCCTGAACCGCGAGTTTGCCGTCGCTTCCGCCAAGGATGCGGTCGTTTAAGCCCGCCGCCGCTCGGCCGGCAACCGTCAGCCGATAAAGACGAAGCTCGGACTCGCGGGGAGTCCGGTGACCTTGGCGAGTGGCGTGGCGGAATAGATGAACCCGTCGATCGGTTTCGAGAGTGAAGGCTGCGGCGTCCCGGGCACCGAGGAGTCGAAGCTGCCACCAGCGTCCAGATCGAATCCGATGAGTGCGGCTTTCACGTCGGAAATTTTCGAAGCGGCGGCGAAGAGCCCGCCCGCATCCACGGCCGCAGCGATCGCGGCGATCTGTCGCGCGGTCACTTTCGAGACCGCACCATTAATGCCGTCGAGCAGGCCATCGCCGCCGCGGCCGGCAAAGAGGCCTTGTGCGATCTCCGTCGCGCCGAGCCCCGAGCCGATTTGATCGAAGGCGCCGAGTCGGTTTGAGCCATCGCTCGGCCGGCCGATGAAGCCGACCGTCTTGATGCCGTTGATGTTGCCACCGGCGCCACCGGTGCCGAACGGGTTCGCGCCGCCATTGCCAGCCTGAATGAGGTTGATCGAGCTGTTCACGTCCTTGCCCTGATTCACGCCGCTCACATCTCCGCCTTTGCCACCGAGCGCCTTGTTCGAGGTGCCCGCCCCGCCGCTTCCCGCGAGCAGGATGGCTGAGATGCCGGCGGTGCTTTGGGGCGTGCTGATTTGAAGGGTGCTGAGTGCCCCGCCCACCGCGCCACCCAGTCCGCCAGCGCCACCGTTGCCAGCGGTGATGGACATTCCGAGATCCGTCACGGTCTTGACCACACCGAAGGTGCTCGATGCCACCGTACCACCGACGCCGCCTTTGCCGGCGGCCCCGCCGTTGCCTCCATTGCCGGCAGTGACGGTGAGGAACCCGCCTTCGAGCTCATTCTTGAAGATGCCGTTGGCCAAATCTTCAGGCCCCGAGGACTTGGCCTGGGTGCCGATCATTGCGCCGGTCACCGCCCCACCGGCGCCGCCGTCAGAGGTGCCACCGTCGCCGCCCTTGCCCGCGGTGATGATCCCCGATTCCAAATTCGTGCCGCTGATGGACGCGCCATCGGTGAACGGTGAGTTTTGCAGCTTCAGCCCGGTCACCGCTCCGCCAGCACCGCCCTTGAGCGTCCCATCTCCCCCCGCTCCAGCGGTGGCGATGAACGGCACTCGGTTGGCCGGGTCGGTCGCTTCGTTCGCGTCCGGGTCGAAGAAGGTCACGCCCGAGATGGGTCGCGAGAACAGGATTCCCCCACCGGCACCGCCGCTTCCCGCGGTTCCCTCGCCGCCGGCGCCGGCCGTGAGTTGCATGGCGACATAGTTTAGGAGAATGCCGCCGCCACGAGCGACCTGATCGAAAACGCTGGTGTGCGAAAAATCGCGGATCACTCCGCCCGCACCGCCCGTGGCTCCCTGCCCACCGTCGCCGGTGGTCACCGAAATGCGCACCGTGCTGTCGCGGTCGGCGTCCTTGAGTACGGAGTTATTACTCACGTCGTCGTAGGTCCGATCAGCCCCGTCCAGCGTCAGCGTCACGCCACCGAGTCCCCCGCCCGCTCCACCCACTCCTTCCGCGGACGATCCACCGTCGCCCGTGGTCATCGTGACGGAGTACTTGTTTTCGAGGCGTTCAGTATCTTCATCGAGATCGAGCTCATGGCGGTAATTGAGGATTGAGCCACCGGCCCCGCCCGCCACGGCACCGGAGAGCGCCTTGCCGCCAGCTCCGGTCGAAATGGCGAGGCTGCCGTCATGTGAAATCGTCCGCATGCCACTGAAGTTGCCGCCCGCTCCGCCGGCCCCGCCGTTGCCGTCGCCGCCCGTGCCCGTGGTGAGCGTGATGTCGCCCGCGGCCAGCGTGATGGTGAGCCCCACCAAGGAACCACCCGCCCCACCGGCCGCCGTCTTTGCAGCGGGTCCGGTCGGCGTGCCGCCGTCGCCAGCCTCGATCTCCAGCAGCACGTCCGCCGTCAATCCGGGCACAATCATCAACGCGGACGACGTCACAAACGACAGCGGATTGCTCACTGAACCACCCGCACCTGCTGGACCGCTGCCGCTGGAGCCACCGTCGCCGGCATGCAGCTTCATTTCGTTCGCATCCGCGTTGATCCCCAGGATGGTGCCACCCGCGCCGCCCTTGCCGACGAGCTTTCCGAGATTCAGGCCCGTGCCGCCTTTTCCAGCGAATGCATCGATGATCTTGTTCGCGAAAGGCAGCGGGTAAACCGCGGTCGTCGCGAGATCGGGCGTGAAGGTGAAGCTGTTCATCGACCCAGCCAGCGCCGCTTCGCCGATAAAGCCCGTCGCGTCATAGGCCGGAACGAAGTTTTTCCAAATCTTCGCATAGGTCAGCGTCGAACTGATCGCATATGGGTCGGCTGTCAGCGGATCGCCATCCACCTGCTGCGTGTAGGTGGTAATCACCGAGCCGACCGGCGGAAGGGCGAGGACGCTAATGTCATCTTCAGTGGCGCTGTCCGAATCGTGAACGAAATGGGCAGCCAGGGGAGCGTTATTGGCGGAGAGAGCGACCGAATCGATCCGCACCATGTCGGTTCCGGAGACATCGTACACCGTCAAAGTGTGCCCGGTATCGCTCAACGCGAGGAGACGTTTGCCCGTGGAGTCGAGTTCGAGATCATCGATGCCGCCAGCGATGGCGATGGTCGTCGCTTGCACGGTGAAGGGCTTCTTCGAGGTGAAACCGGAATAGCCCAGCTTGGCAACGGTACCGCTGGTGAACGCCGTGATGAACTTCCCGTTCGCGTAAACCACGTCCGCCACGGGCTGCGAAAACTCGTTCTTGCCCGTGGTCACATCCAACAGCAGATCGTCGTAAGCGGTGCCGGAGATGAAGCCGTAGCGCATGATTCCCTTACCCTCGCTGTTCTCAGCGATCACGATCGACCCACCGTCGGTGGCGATCTTTGCCGGCGAGAAACTCAGGCCAAGCGAGGCCGACGCGAAAACTCCATTCGTGCCCGCGCCCGAGTCGAAGAAGTGGCCGCCGCCCTGGTTGATAAAGACGCCGAGGGAATTCGAATTTTTGTAGGCCACGACGATGTCCGGGCGATTGTCTCCATCGACATCCATCACCAGCGCGTCGGTCGGGCTCACGCCATTCGGGTCGATCAGGACGACCGGACCCGTATCTACGTCCACGTACTGCACGAGTTCATGAAACGGCGCGTTGGCACCGCCGCCCGCGCCCTGCTGGGTGTTGATCACCATCTGTCCCGTCGAGGCGTCGATCACGAGGATGTCGTCGATCCCGTCGCCGGTGAAATCCGCGGCCTTGATCAAGCCGGATACCGGCGTGCGATTGGCAAAGTTATTGAGGAGCAACCGCCCACCGTCGCCCGCCGGTGCGCCGTTGCCTCCCGCGCCGGCCTTCACGATGTAGTGCGCGCTATTGCTCTGCACATCGAGGTACGCGATCGCGCCGCCGGCCCCGCCTGCTCCGGCGGCACCCGCGCCGCCGTGTCCGGCATTCATCCGTACCAGGCCGAAGGAAGCCTTCTCGATAATGTGGTCGATCGCGCCGCCAGCTCCACCGGTCTTGCCATCCGCACCGTCGCCCGCGATGAGCCAGTAGCTCGGCGTATCGACCGGCGCACCCGGGGGCACCACCGCGCTTTCGATCGTGATGCTGGAAATAGCGCCGCCCGCGGGTCCGGGCGTGCCCGTGAGGACCGCATTGGTCGGATTGCCGTTGCCGGCGAACAATTGCAACGCCGGCGCGAGCGTGATCTTCGCCGTTTTGATCGACGCACCCGGCAGGAACGTGGCATCCGCCTTCGTGAAATCGAACGTCGTCTGAGTGCCGGAGGCGACGGGATTGATGTCGAGCCCGCCGACCGAAGACACGACCTTCGTCCCGTCGAACACGTACGACTCCGGCCGGAAGACACCGTCGCCCGCATAGGCGCCAAAAAGTTCTCCCGAGATCGAGAGCCCACTGATCGACCCGCCCGTGATGATATTGTCGAGACTGCCTTTCTGGCTGCTTAGCGGGTGCGTCTTCAGACCGACGAGATTATTAGCGAGCAGCGCGGCTCCGTCCTCGCCGTTGACCGGATTCCCATCGGAGTCCGAAAGCGTGCCTGCGGCGGTCAGGTTGCCCACGACGTCACCGTCGATGTCGCCAAAAATTTCGAGGCTCGTGTTCGGGCCAAAGGAAATCGACGAAATGTTTCCATTCTCGAACCACACCAACGCCTGGCCAGAGAGCACCTTGACGAGCGTGACCGAGTTGTCGCCCACGGAAGTGTCCCCAGAAGTGGGATTACCCGCGCCGCCGAGGAGATTGGCGCCATTGACGAGCAAAGCCGGAGCGATGCGAGCTTCGAGCGGTTCGATGGAGGTGGAGAAACGTGAGGTCATAGGAGTGCAGGTGCGCGGTTGTGCGAAGCGCAACGCCGAACCTAAGCAGCATCAGTGCCCAACCCCCTCGGGGCCGACCGCCCTATTTCACCGTGGCGAGAAACTCCACCACGTCGCGCAGGTCGCGCTTGCCGAGCACCTCGGCGAGCCCGGGCGGCATCGCGCTGGGAACGGCGAGGCGTTCCTTCACGTTCGCCTTGGGCACCTTTTGCTTCTTGCCGTCCGTCAGCGACGCGATGGTCAATTCCTTCGCGTCCTCGGCATTGAGCAGGCCCGCGACAAAGGTCCCGTCTTTCAAAGTGAGCACCACATTTTCATAGCCGGGCGCGATAGCGGCGCTCGGATCGACGATCGACTGGAGGATGTAAGCGCGGTCCTTCTTCTTGCCGATGCCAGCCAGGTCGGGGCCCACGTCGCCGCCTTCGCCCTTCACCTTGTGGCAGCGCATGCAGGCGGCTTCGGCCTTCTCCGCGAAGATCGCGCGGCCCAGTTTGGCGTCGCCGCCTTCGAGGCACTCGCTCCATTTCGCGAGCGGGTTTTTCGCGGCCTCGGCTTCGTGTTGCGCGAGGCGCGCCTTCAGTTCCGCGTTGTCGCGCTGGGCGGCAGCTTCGAAGAGATCGAGTTGGAGGCCGGCCTTGAATTTGCCCGCGGCGAGCGCGTCGAACTGCGCGAGGAGCACGCGGTCCGCATCGGGCACCGGCTGCGCGGCGATGGTGGCCAGCGCCTCCTGCTGCTCCCGCACGCTGCCCTTGCCGAGCACGGCGGCATTTACCTCCACGGCCAGTTGCGGCGAGGCTTTGCCGGCGAGCTTGCGCGCGGCTTCGGCAAGCGTCTTGTCCCCCGCGGTCAGCGCCTGCCGCACGGCATCGCCGAGCTTCGCGGAGCCGATGCCGTCGAGAGCACGCAGGGCGGCCGCACGCAGCTTTCCATCGGCCGCACCGTCGATCACAATCGCGAGGAGCGGCGCCTCCGTGTTGGCGGCTTGGAGCGCGCCGGCCAGGTCGGCAGCCGCCAGCCGAATCGCGGGTTCCGCATCTTGCAGCAGTGCCGCTAGAATCGGGGAAGACGCCTCGAGAGCCGCCCCCGGCTCGCGGTTGGAAGGCAGCGCGTGCCACAAGCCGGTTACGCGATTGCGGCCAAAGGGCTCCTTCCACATCGCCAGCGACCGAATCGCGTCGAGACGAACCGCGACGGGCATCCGGCCGGCGGCCGCGATTTTCGCGAGCCTTCGCGCGGCCTCAGCGTTCCCGACGAGATAGTTTGTGTTGGAAACTCGGCGGGTGAGCGCTTCGTCCTGCGTGCCCTCGACCGCCAGCGCGGCGAGGTTCGGATAGGCGGCCGGGATGGGGCCATCGTGGATCGCGCGGGCGGCCTCGAGCACGAGCAACGGCCGCTTGTCGTGCAGAAAACGCGCGATCTCCGGGCTGCTCTGGCGGCGCAGCGCGAGCAGCGCTCCGGCGCGCACGGCCTCGGAGGGATCGTTCGCGCGCAGAACGAGAGTCTCCGGATCAACCGTCGAGGCGAGGGCGACCACGCACGCGTGGCGGATGAACGCGTCCTGATTCTCATTCTCTTTCAGCACGCGAAACAGTTCGGGCGCCGCATCCTTCGCGCGCAGCTTGCCGAGCGATTGCGCGGCGAAGAAACGCACCCGAGGCGCCGGATCGTGGAGCAGTTTGATCAAGACCGGAGCGGCGCTGGCGACGCCCGCGGTGCCGAGGCACTTGGCCGCTTGCGCCCGCACCTCGGCGTCGCTCTCCGCCGCGAGCATCGTGAGCGCTTTTTGCGCGGGCGCGGATTTCGACGCGAGTTGTCCGATTCCCCAGATGGCGTGGATGCGACCAAGCAGCGGCTCGCGACCACTCGCGGCGACCGTGGTGAGCACGTCAACGTCAGCCTTCGCCACCAGCGCGAATTGCGCGGCGAGCCGCACGCGCTGGTCGGCGTGCGAGAGCAGTTTGGCGAGTTCGCCCGCGGGCCGTTTGTCCATTCCCTCGCCGAGCAGATTCTTCGTCTCGCGCACCAGCGGGCTCGCATCGGTCACCGGATCGTGGACGCGGTAGATGCGGCCCTTGCCCGTCTTTTCCCAACCCTGAATCCAGTCGAGCACGTACGCGCCGCCATCGACGCCGAATTGCACATCGCTTGGAAACAAGCCCCAGAGCAGCTTCCCGCTCATTTCCTTCTGCGAGTTGTTCTGCAAAATGTCGCCGGGATTTTCCACCGTGTAGCTCGCGCCGCGCGGCGTGAGCTTGAACGAACGCACGCCACCGGGGAAATCCGCGTAGAAAAAATGGTCGCGATATTGCTCCGGCAGACCGGTGCCGGGGTAGTAGGCGATGCCCGCCGGCCCGTGGCCGATGAGCCCCACGGGCGGCAGCACGGCGTAGTGCGTCTGGTCCACGTCGAGGTGCCACATGCCTTCGCTGTTCCAGGCGCCGAGGAGGTTCGGTTGCTTGAGAAATTGCCAGCCGATCCGCCAGCCGTAGTCCGCCCCATCGACGATGTGCGTCCAGCGCGCCTTGTCGCCGCCGTCGGCGTTGTTGTCGCCGGTGAAAAGATCGCCGAGCGCGTTGAAGGCGAGCGACTGCGGATTGCGCAGGCCGATCGCGACCAGCTCGGCATTGCTCCCATCGGGATCGCAGCGGAAGACCGCACCGCTGTCCGGGCAATCGAGCACCGTGCCTTCCTTCGTCTTCACGTGCGAGCCGCAGTCTGCGATCGTCCAATACACCTTCCCGTCCGGTCCGAACTTCAGGCCATGCATATCGTGCCCGCCGTACGCGACGTGAACTGCGAAGCCGTGCAACAGCGATTCCGTGTTCGTCGCCGCACCGTCCTTCTCGCCGTCGAAGCGCCACAGGTCCGGCGCGCAGGTGTAAATCACCGTGCCATTGCGCACCGCGACACCGGCGCCGAGGCCGGTCACCGGCGTGCTTTTGATCGTGGCGAAGACGGTGGACTGGTCCGCGCGGCCCGTGCCCTTGCTGTCGGTGAGCAGCTTGATGCGCTCCTGCTCCACGGCCCAGTCGTTCAGGTCGAAGGTGCCGTTGCCATCAAAGTCCGCGAGGTCCTTCGTCGGCTTGCGCTTCGCCGAAGGCGGAAACTTCGCCTCCAAAAACCTCAGCCGCTCCTCGACGCTGCGCAGCGCGAGGTTCTCGATTTGTAACGTCTCGTGTTTGCGGATGTCCGGCACCGACGTGCGCCGTCGATACGTTTCCGCAACGAACGCGCGCCCCTTCTCGTCAAAGCAAAACGCGACCGGATTCGCCAGCAGCGGCTCCGCGGCCCAGACATCCGCGCGCAGGCC
>JBAVML010000609.1:0-1639 GCA_049690035.1 Chthoniobacteraceae bacterium | reverse complement strand
TGCACGTCACTCGCGACGACCTCGCGGCCTTTACCGCCGGGGAAACAGGGATCGTCGTGAAAGTGAATGTCCTTCTTGAGCCGGCAGAAATAGCTCACCTTGCCGTCGGGACTAATTTCCTTTTGCGGCAACTCCGCGAGCATCCCCGGAACGAGCTGGATCGGATCCCGCTTCATGGGGTGGTACTCGAGCAGCCGGTCATAGACCGGCTCCAGCATTTGCATGCTGGTCGTGTCGTAGGCGAATTGGGGATCGAACGACTTCGGGTCGTAGGGAATGCCCGAGTAGCGCACCCGCCACGGTGAACCATCGGCCCGCGTCTGATGATACGGCGCGGGATTCGGGTCGTTGTCGCAGCCGGCAAAGAACCCGGCGAAAAGCGCGAGCGCGAGAACGCGGCAGAGGTGGGGAAACCGCTGCGCTCGGGTCACTTCTTGCGGTGCAGGGCGTTGATCGCGTCGCGCAGCTCGGCGGCCTTTTCGTAGGCCTCGGAGGCGATGGCGTTGTCCATTTCACGCTGCATTCTTTCGAGCTTGCTCAGCGGTTGGCGGGCTTTGATCTCCTCCAGCCATTCGCCGAGGAAACCCAGCTCCGGGCTGCTCGTGGCGGCGTCTGCACTTTCCGATTGCGTGTAAAAATCGCGGATCTTTTCCATGCCTTCCTCGATCTTCTTCACGGCGCTCGGGAAGTTTTCCCGCTCGATCTCGATCGAGGCCTTGGCGCGCGTGTTCATCATCAGCACATACGGTGTGAACTGCTCCACCGACGCCACGAGTTCCTCGCGCTCGGCGTGCTTCGAAACGAACTCGAACATGTCCAGATTCCGCTGCGTGTCGCGGATCACGCCGAGATATTCGCTAAGCTGAAAAAACGAAATGTAGCGGTGGTAATACTGGATGCCCTCCTGCTGCAATTCGCCCACATCGTCGGCCGAGAGCTGATACTTCTCGCCCTTCTTCTCCGCGCGGCGGGCCTTCATGCGGTGAAATTCGAGGAGCGATTCGTAGTCGTGCGGCTCCTGGCCATCGGGGCGTCCGGTCGTTTCCATCTGGATCAGCCCGAGATCAATGCGCAGTTGGATCTTCTCTTTCCCATCCTTACCCAGGATTTTCCGCACCTTGATCATCCCGGGCTCGTGGGGCCAGTCGCGCAGCAGATCGTTGAGGTCGAGACTCATGTCGCCACGAGTATCGAAACCGAGCGCACCTTTGTCAACGAACGCGCCCGAAAGCCCCGGCGGTTTAGCGCGCTACTTCCAGTCGTCGGTGCGAAATGGCGACGCGGGCAGCCCGGCACCATTGACCAGGTTGCACGTCGGCCAATTTGCCCAAGCATAACGCACCGCGACCGGCTGCTTCACCTCGGCGCTGGAGACGATCACTTTGCCGCCATCGATGCGCGCCTGGGCCGGCTTCCACTGCTTGTCCTCACCCGCGATGACGAAGCCCGTGAGGTCGCCGTCCTTCGCCACGAGCCCGCCGTCAGTGTGCTTAAAGGTGAGGACGACCTCGCTGCCGCGCACTTGATGTCCGGCGGGGAGGGGACCGGAAATCGACGCGACTTTCTTCCCGTAAACTGTGCCAAGAGCCCAGAGCGACAGCCGCCGCCCGACCTCCTGTTTGTTCTTGGGGTGAATGTT
>JBAVML010000608.1:0-2626 GCA_049690035.1 Chthoniobacteraceae bacterium | reverse complement strand
GAAGACGACCTTGCCGTCAAAGAAACTCAACGGATTGCTTTCGGGCTTGGCTTCGGCGACTACTTTGGCGTCGGCCATCGGAACTCCTGCCTGGGAGATAATCGAGGTGCTGACAAGGAGCGCTGTTGCAAGCAGCGCTCCGCTTTTTTTGCGGTGGATGGTGGTGGCTTTCATCAATGATGGTTGGTTGGTGGTGGCGTGGTGTGAAATGCGATGTCTCAGACCGCAGAAACCGCAGCGGTTTGAGTCAGTGGAGCGTTGTTGGGATCGGGGGCTTGGTGTTTGTGTGCTTTGACTCCGAGGAAATAGATGAGCTGCTCGCGGAGCTTGTAGTAATCCGGATGCTCCATGACGGCCTTGCGATCACGCGGCCGGGGAAAGTTCACCTCGATCACCTCGCCGATTCCCGCTTCCGGTCCGTCGGTCATGCAGATGATGCGGTCGCTGAGAAACAGCGCCTCATCCACATCGTGTGTCACCATCATCGCGGTGATCTTCTCCCGCCGCCAAAGTTGGATGAGCACCTCCTGCAATTCGTAGCGGGTGAGCGAATCGAGCATGCCGAACGGTTCGTCGAGCAACAGCATCTTCGGCGCGAGCGCAAAAGCCCGCGCGATGCCGACCCGTTGGCGCATGCCTTGCGACAGTTCCTTGGGCGTCTTGTGCATCGCGTCGCCGAGCCCGACAAGCGTGAGATAATACTCCGCGATCTGTTCCCGCTCGATCGGGTCCGCGGTGTAGAAAACCTGGTTCACTCCGAGCATCACGTTCTCCTTCGCCGTCAGCCACGGAAGCAGCGACGGCGATTGAAACACGACGCCACGATCTGGCCCGGGCCCGGTCAATTCCTTGCCCGCGAGGACGATCGCGCCGCTGCTGATCGAACTCAGTCCCGCGACCATCATCAGGATCGTCGACTTGCCGCAGCCCGAGTGGCCGATGACGGTCACGAATTCCCCTTTGCGGAACTTGAAATCCACATCCTTCACGATGACCGCCGGCCCTTTCGGAGAAGGGTAGCTCTTGGTCAGCTTGGACAGTTCGAGATAGGCGCTGTCGCTCATGAGTTCAGGACTTCGACCGTTTCGCGCTTCTCCTCACTGCGCCGACGTGGGCGGCGCTTCTGACCGAATGGGTTCCGCGGTTCGTTCAAGTCCTCCGGCAACAAATCCGGCAAAACGAGCTTCATCGTCATCGCCGTCTTTCGCTTGTCCGTCGCCTTGAGCAGGTAGTCGATCACCTCATTGCGAGTCTGTTTAAAGTCGTAACTATGATTGATCGAAGTACGGGCTCGTGGGCGCGGAATCGTGACCGGAATCGAAGGTCCGAGCGTTGCGCGCGGCCCTGCGGTAAGCGGGATCACGCGGTCTGCGAGCAGGATGGCCTCGTCGGGGTCATTGGTAATCAGGATTACCGTCCTCTTCTCCTCCTGGCAGATGCGATTGATTTCGTCCTGTAGGTTTGCCCGCGTCAGCGCGTCGAGCGCACTCAACGGTTCGTCGAGCAGCAGGATGGCCGGCTGGGTCGCGAGCGCGCGCGCAACCGAGACGCGCTGCCGCATACCGCCTGAGAGTTCGCTTGGTACTTTCTTCATTGCCGGTGTGAGATTCACCATCGCGATCTGCTTCTCGACGTGTGCGCGGCGCTGTTCGGGCGTCCATCGCGGAAAGACCTGGTCTACCGCCAGCGCGATGTTTTCATAAACCGTGAGCCAGGGGAGAAGGCTGTAGTTTTGAAAGACAACCCCGCGGTCTGGTCCGGGACCTTCCATTTCCCGACCATTAAGTTTCACCGAGCCGGTATCCGGCTCGAGCAGACCCGCGAGCAAAGACATTAGCGTCGTCTTACCCGCACCCGAGTAGCCAATAATCGCGACGAATTCTCCTGCCTCGATTTCGAGGTCGATGTCTTCGAGCACCTCGGCGCGCGACTTGCCTGAGCCGAAACCTTTGCTGACGCCTTTGACTTCGAGAAGCGGCATGAGTTAGGCAGTTTTGAAGCGGCTCTCGACCACACTCATCATGCGATCGAGGACGAAGCCCACTACGCCGATGGTGAGGATCGAAAGGATGATATGCGCATAACTGAGCGCGTTGTATTGCTGCCAAAGGAAACCGCCAATGCCCGGCTTGCCGGTCAGCATTTCCGCCGCAACAATAACCAGCCATGCGATGCCGAGCGACAGTCGGAAGCCTGTGAACATGTACGGCAGTGTCGCCGGTAGCATGACTTTGAAGAGCGTTTTGCTTCGCGAAAGCTTCAACACTTTGGCGACGTTCAAATAATCCTGCGGGATGGCGCGCACGCCGACCGCAGTATTTAGGACTGTCGGCCACATCGAGCAGATGGCGATGGTGAAGATGGCCGCGAGGTCCGATGCCGTGTAAGTGCCAATTCCAGGCAATGTCACCTTTGCCCCGAGGAAAAGGACCATCCCCAGTGGCAACCATGCAAGCGGCGAGACGGGCCGCAGCACCTGGAAGATCGGATCAAACATCTTCGCAAACGTCTTGGAGAGTCCCAGACAGAATCCGATCGGTGTGCCAACGATCAGGGCGATGGCGTAGCCCTGCACGACCAGTGTGAGCGAAAGCCACGTGAACCGCAGAATGCCCTGATCCATTTC
>JBAVML010000607.1:0-6721 GCA_049690035.1 Chthoniobacteraceae bacterium | reverse complement strand
GCGCGGACCGTCACCTTGTCGTTGCCGAGTCCAGTCTCAATCGTCACCGGGATGGCAGCCGTGCTGTCGATCGTCAGCACATCGGCGCCCGCTCCGAGCTTCATCTTCAGCGAGGCAAAGCCGGTGTAGGTCAGGTTGAGGTTCGAGCTAGTAAGTCCCGTCGCGGTGAGCCGCATCGTCCGCCCCGATTTGCTCACGGCGTCGTCAAACGTAAGCGAATCGGCGCCGCTGCCGTCGAGGGTGATCGTGCCGCGGACGTTGTCGAGTCCGCTGGCGCCGCCGAAGTCCACTTGGTTCACGCCATCGCCGAGCAGGAGGTTGGTCGTGCTGCCGGCGTCCGTCGCGGTGAAGACGATCATTTCCGATCCGCCGTTGTCGCGCAGCTTGGTGGTCGTGGCCGCGGAGCCGGTGAAGGTCGCGCGATCGTCGCCCCTGCCGAGGCTCGCATTCAGCAAGCCCACTCCGTGGAGCGCGATCGACCCGGCAGGACCGGCGAATCCGGTGATGAGGCCGCTGCCGAACTTCCAGGTGCGCCCGACTGTGCTCGCCGAGGCATCGAGGTTCACGATATCGAAGTCGCCGCCGCTGATGTCGATCCGTCCACGCAGACCATCGACCGTGCCGCCGGTCGCGGCCAGGACGCCCGCGGAAGTGCCGAGGTTCACGACGTTCACACCGGCCCCCGTCTTGACGGCGATCGATGCACCGTTCGTGGCCGGAATATTGATCGTATCGTTCTCCGTACCGCCGTCGATCGTGACCCGTGCGCCGGGCGTCAGCGGCTGGGCGAAGATCGTGTCGTTTCCTTCCTCACCGAGGAGCTGGTCGCTGCCGCCAGTGGTCATGAGGAAGTCCGCGCCGTCCCCGCCGCGCACTTGATCGGAACCCGGCCCGCCATCGAGACGGTCCGCGCCGGGGCCGCCGGAAAGCGTGTCGTCGCCGAAGCCGCCGAGCAGCACGTCGTTGCCCGCGCCGCCGTTCAACACGTCGCGGCCCGCGCCACCGTTGAACATCACGTCGATCGAAGTGAGCGATGGCGCGATGGTGATCGTGTCATCGCCGAGCCCGGCATGGACTTCGATCCGGCTGATCGACGCGAATTCCTCCGTGCCCTTCACCGCGCCACCGGTCTTTTGCTCAAAGTTGAGCGTGATCGCGCCGGGAGTCGTTGTCGATTTGCTGAAGGTGATCACGTCGTTCCCCTCCGTGCCGCCGACGATCAGGATCTTGCTGCCAGGCTTCGCCGGATCATCCACCGTGAGGTAATACGGCGAGACGGGAGCGAGCGTGAGCACGGAGGTGACGACCGTCTGCACTCCGGTCAGCCGGTCCTTGAGCGTGAGCTCGATCGTGTAGCTGGCCGGGGTCACAGGCTTGAAATCCACGCCCGGGCTCGGCGGCGTGAAATCGAACGCGTGGCCCGCCGCCACGGCGAGGACGGTGCTGGTGGAATCGAGCACGCGCCAGACGGTTTCGAAATCACCGATGATCGCCTTGCCATCGAGCACGCCGGTGAAGCGCAGCGTTTGCCCGGCGACCGCCAGCGTCGGTCCGCTAATCGCGATGGTGCCTGGCGTCACGGTCGCGCCCGACGTGACATCGAGCTCCGCATCGCTGCTGCCGAACGCGCCGTTCGCCGGATTCGTGACCGTGAAGCGCACCACATAGCGGCCCGCCGCTGAAGGCGCGAACGCGAGTTGCGTGCCGCTGCCCTGTGCGACCACGGCATTGCGGTCATCCGTGATATTCCAGAAGGCATTCGCGCTCGGAGGCAGGGCGCCTCCCGTGATGTCGCCGCTGAAGAGCACCGTCTGTCCGCGGGTCGCAACGAGCGGTCCGGTGATGGCGAGGGTCAACGACGGAGCATCGGTGTTCACGCTGAGCGGCGCGCTCGCCAGGCCGATCGATCCCGTGATCGGATCGGCGATCGAAACATCCACGGTGAAGCGGCCCGCCGCTGCCGGCACGAAGGCCAGCCGCTCACCCACATTCGTGGCGACGACCGCGCCCGCCGCGTTGCGTACCGTCCACGTCGTCACGAGGCCCGCCGGGATCGCGCCGCCTTCGAGCAGTGCCGCGAAGTTCAACGTCTGGCCGCGCGTGCCGACGATCGGTCCGGTGAAGTTCACATCCATCACCGAGGTGGCGGCCGTGATGTTCACCGAAGTCACTGCGCTGATACCCGCGCCGGTGTTGTCCGCGAGCGTAAAGCGGACGCGGAACTGCCCGGCGTTTGGCGAACTGAAGATCAACTGATCCCCCGCCCCGCTGACCACGACCGCATTCGCCGTGTCGAGCACCTGCCAGGTCTTCGTGAAGCCGGTCGGCGCGCCGGCGCCGAGCAGCGCCTGGTACATCAGGAGTTGTCCACGCACGCCGGTCACAGGCCCCACCACTCCCGCGGAGATCACGGGCGGCCGGGCCGCCAAGACCAGCGAAGTCGAAGCTGAGGCGAGCACCTGATTGGCGTTGTTCTGCAGTTCCACCTGCACCCGCACGGTGCCCACGGTCGTCGGCAGGTAGTGGAACGCCGCGCCGCTGCCCGTCGCGATCTTCGCGTTCGTGCTGTCGAAGACGGACCATGCGAGGTGGTTGGTGCCGCCCGGAGAGACGCCATCGATCAGGACCGAGTAATCCAGCGTCTGTCCGGTGAGCGCGACCGTCGGGCCGCTCAGTCCGACCGTCTGCTGGGCAAAGGCCGCACCCGTCGCCGCAGTCACCAAGATGGGCAATGTCGCCCGGCCGGTCTGGCCCGTCACTGCATCGATCAGCGTGAACTCGATGGTGAACGTCTCGGTGGTCGCGGGAGCAACCAGCGTCGGCGCGAAGGAAATCTCCCGGCCGGTCGCCGTGAACTTCACCACCTGCGCGCTATCCAGCACCCGCCACGTGGCGGCATAGTTGCCGTCGAAAGCGCGTCCATTCAACAAGCCCCCAAAAGTCAGAATGCGGCCGGCTTCCCCGCCGCTCGGACCGGTCAGGCCGACCGTGAAGGTCAACTCTGGCGAAGTGATCACGAGGCTCGACGTTGCGGTGCCGACTGCACCGGTCGCGGTTTCGGTCAGCTTCAGTTGCACCGTGTAGGCTCCCACGGCTGCGGGGTTGAAGGTGAAGCTTTCCCCGACGCCCGCCGCCACCACTGCGGATGACACTTTGTCCACGATCTGCCATGCCGCCGTGTAGCCGGCGGGCAACGTCGCGCCATTCACCAGCGTGGTCAGCGTGATCTGCTGGCCGCGCACGCCCTGGAGCGGGCCGTTGATCCCGATGCTGAAGGTCGGCGCGGGCGCGGGGATCGTCAGGGGAGCGGTCGCGATGCCGAGGAGGCCGGTGACCGGATCCACCATCTGGAATTGCACCGTGTAGTTTCCGAGCGCCGGCGGGACGAAGGCAAACTGCGGTCCGCTGCCGGTCGTGACAATCGCGTTCTTTCGATCCAGCACGAACCACGTTGCACTGCCATTGAGCGCCGCGGCGTTGCCGTTCAGCAAGCCTTCAAACGTCAGCAGCGCCCCGCGCACGCCGGTCGCGGGTCCGGTGATCGCGACATTCAGCGCGGCCGGAGTCGCGGTGACGGTCAGCGTTGCAAAAGTGGTCTCCGTGGCATTGGTCGCCGGGTCGGTGAAGGTGACCTGCACCTTGTAAGTATCGGCCGCACCGGCGGCGAAACTCAACGTCGCACTCAGACCGCCGCCGATCTGCACATTGGCTGAATCGAAGACCTGCCAGCTCACGTTGTAGTTGCCGCCGGCGGGCTTGCCATCGAGGAGCGCCTTGAATGTCACCACCTGCCCGGTCACCGCCTTGGTCGGGCCCGTGAGGCCGGCGTTCATCGTGTTGGCCAGGGTATTCACGCGGAGCGTGGCTTCGGCGATTCCGTAAGCCCCGCTCGCCAGGTCGGTGACGATCACGCGCGCCCGATATTCGCCGGATTTCTGCACGTTGAAGACTTCCTGTGCGCCGACCCCGCTCGCCACCACCGCGCCGGTGCTGTCGAGGATTTGCCAGACGGAAGAGAAGCGGTCGCTGGTCGGCAAGCCGTTCAGCAAAGCGTTGAGCGTAAAGATCCGGTTGCCCGACGCAGGCACGAGCACCGTGATCGCAACGTCGAGCGTCGGCGTGCGCACCACACTGCCACCCGGTGGGAGCACGCTGCCGTCGCCGTTCGCCACGATCGCCCCGGCCGTCGCCGCGACCTCGGTGATCAGCGTGCGGAACTGCGGCGCAAACGCTCCGAAGATCAGGTCGCGCGTCTGCTTAATGACCGGGCGGGCCACGTTGCCGGTCTCGATGAGCAGCGAATTCGTTCCCGAGCGATCGACCACCGTGTCCTTCACCACCGTCAGCGTGCGACCGGCGCTGAGGGCAGCCTGGCCCGGGAAGGCGATTGTCGTTTCCACGCGGCTCAAACCGAGGTCGAGCGGCGCGGGCTGCCCGGTCGTCGTCGCGATCGGCACCACCACCGCCGCCTGCTTGCTGAAGATCACATCGTTTCCGGCATCGCCAGTCATCACGTCGGCCGCGCTGCGGAGCGCCACGCCGCGGTTGCCGCCCGCATGGTTCAGCGACGCAGCGCCGAACAGCGCGCTCGCGGTCACGGCCGCTTTCGTCAGCCGCGCGCTCAGATCGGCGACGAGCAAGCTGATATCCACCTCGGACTGCACCGGCGTGCGCGCGGTGGTGACGAGCGGCAGGATGAAGACGCTCTGGTCGCCGATCAGCAGATCGTTGCCCGCGCCGCCGCGCACCGTGTCGTTGCCGGTGTCGAGGTCGTATTCAAATACCGCCGGGATGAGGCGCAGATCCGCCGTGTCCGGCGTCCGATCGCTCCAGTCGCCCACATGCGTGGCACGATGATAAGTCAACTCGGCGCCGCGGAGCGTTTGCTGGGTGGAAAGGGCAGCATTCGTGTCGCTCAGCACCGTCGCCGTCACGCCGAGCGCGTTAGCCACTTTCGAGTAATCCCGGCCCGGCAGGACGGCGATCACCGTCACGGTCTGATCCCCGGTGATGACGTCATTTCCGAAGCCGCCGTCGATGTTGTCGTTGCCGATGAAGAGGTGGTGGAAATTCGGATCGATCACCGCCGGGCTGAGCTTCGGATCGCGTGCCGGATTCTTCGCCACGGAGTCGTCGATCAATGCGCGCAGCACGCCGAGGTGTGCCTCCTGCGTCGCATTCACGAAGTCGCCGGCCACGTATTCCAGATCGCGGAGGAAGCTGTGGAAGCGCAGCGCGGAAGTCGTGAAGTCGGCCGAACCACCGGGCGTGCCCGCGGCGAACGGAATCGTGATCAGCGCATTGTCGCCGGCGATCGTGTCCTCACCATCGCCGCCGAGGATCGTGTCATTGCCGATGCGAATATCATGCGGCCCGGTGGAGCCGCCGATCAGGTGCTGGAGCAATTCGTAGTCGAGCGAGAGCGCGTGGAGCGCGCTGTTCACCGCGACGACGGCGCTCTGCACATCGGCCAGCGCCGAATCCACCGCGGCCAGCCCGGTGAAGAGCGGCAGCGTGATCGCGAAGTCATCTGCGTAAATCGTGTCCGCGCCCGCGCCACCATCGATGATGTCGTTGCCCGGCAGCGCGTCGGCGTGATTGATGACATCCGGCACGAAGGAGAGCAGCGGCATCGTGGTCGCGCCATCGGTGCGGCGCAGACCGTCCGCGGCGGCGAGATCACCAAAGGCTTGATTCGACACGAGATTCAAACGCGGCAGCGTCGAGCCAAACTCGAGCGGCTGCATGGTTATGCTTGGCACGATTACCGAGCCGCCGACCGCGAGTTCGTATGGCGTGCCGTCGATCGCACCGATCAGCCGCACTCCGCTGATGATCCGCGGCAGCGTGGTGCCGAACGGCACCGAGTTGAACGCGCCATCGGCGAAGATCAGATCGTTGCCCGCGTCGCCATTCAGCGTATCGCTGCCGCGCTGGCCAAAGAGCAGATCGTCGCCCGCGCCGCCGCTCACGCGATCGCTGTCCGCCGGCACGAGGTCGATCAGGATCAGCTCGGTGTTCCAGGCGCCATTGTCGGTGTTGATCTGCTTCGCGCCGCTGGCGAGGAAGCTGCCGCCGAGCACCGCGAGATCCGCGCCGAGCAGCTTCGCGGCGAGCGCCGGATCGTCGAGACGCAACGGCATTTGATCCATGCGGATCACGCCGGTGATGCGGCCCACGTCTTCGAGGAAGATGTCGCGGTGCCACGAGCCGTTGCCGTCGAGTCGCGGCGTGCCGTCGGCATTGAAGGCGCGCTGCGCGAGACCGACATCGCCGAGGACCACATCGTTGCCATCGCCGCCGGTCACGGTATCGGCGCCGAGTTCGCCATAGACCTCGTCGTCGCCCGTGCCGCCGTCGATCACATCGCTGCCGCGCTGGCCGTGCAGGATGTCCTGGCCCGCATCGCCGAGCAGCGTGTCGTTGCCGGCGACCAGGTCGATGTCGTCGAAGCGCACTACGTTGCGAATCACGATGCTGGCGAACGGCGCCGGGTAGGTCCGCCAGGCAGACGGCGCGCCCGGCAGCACTTCGCGGGAGATCACGCCATTGTCGCCGAGGATCACATCGGCGCCATCGCCCGCGGTCACTTCCGCTTCGTCGCCGCCGTCGATGTAGTCGTTGCCGTCCGCGCCGAAGAGCACGTTGTGGCCGCCGGTCAGGTCGTCGTTGCCGGCGCCGCCGAAGATCCGGTCGTCGCCCTGCTGGCCGAGTATGAAGT
>JBAVML010000606.1:0-10165 GCA_049690035.1 Chthoniobacteraceae bacterium | reverse complement strand
GTAAGCGGTACGCCAAGCGCCTATTGACAGGGTGTCTGGTCTTTGGGCCGGCGGAGTGGCAGATGTCGTAGCGGCGATCTACGACATTTACGATGCGGCTTGCCAGGCAACGGGATGATGGGCCTTGGCCCAAGCCTCCGGGGTGAGGTCTTTGACCTGCCAGTTGGTCGCAGTGGGGAGGCGGATGAGGATGTCGCGGAGGTAGGCGTGCGGATCGATCGCGCGGCGGCGGCAGCTTTCGATGATGGTGTAGAGGATGGCACCGCGCTGACCGGCTTCCGCAGCGCCGACGAAGAGCCAGTTCTTTTTGCCCACGGCGGTGGGCCGGATGGCGTTTTTGCAAAGGTTGTTGTCGATCTCGATGCGGCCGTCGCCGAGATAGACGCCGAGGGTGGCCCATTGGCCGAGGGCGTAGTCGATGGCTTGGCCGAGGAGGCTTTGCGGGAGGTGGCGGCGGCTGAGTTTGAGCCGGGTCAAGGCGCGCTGAAGGCGGGCGATGAGCGGCCGGCTTTGATGCGCGCGGACGGCGGCGCGCAGGTGGGGGCCGGCACGCCGGTCGCGCAGGTCTTTTTCGATGCGGTAGAGGTGCTGGATTTGCCGCATGATCCAGCCGGCGGTGCGGGGGCTTGATTCGAGAGCTTCGTGGAACTTGCGCCGGGCATGCGCCCAGCAGCCGGCCAGGGTGACTTTGCCCGCCCGGCGGTCGGCGAAGGCGGGATAGGCGCTGTAGCCGTCGCATTGCACGGTGCCGGTGAAGTCGACGGCGATGATGTTCTCCAGGCACTTGGCGGCGCGGCTGGTTTGCCAGTCAAAGAGCACGTCGCCGCCGGGCCGGCTGTAGGCCCAAAGATAACCTTGGCGGGTCTGGCCGTGGCCGGGATCGAGATAGCGGATCGGGGTTTCATCGACCTGCACATAGCCACCGGCCATGACCCCGGTGCGGATCGCCTCGTAGATCGGACGCAGCCAGTCGGCGGCGAGCGCGACCCAGCGCACCATCGTCGGGCGCGGGAGATGAACACCGTGGCGGGTTCGATAGATTTGCTCCTGCCGGTAGAGCGGCAGGTGATCACCGAACTTCGCGATGAGGATCTGCGCGAGCAGGCCCGGCGCCGCGAGGCAGCGCTCCTGCAGGCTCGCGGGCAGCGGGGCGATGACGGGCACCGCGTCGATCTCGCCGCGGCGCACATACTTTCTGCGGATGAGGCGGCGGCGCAAAAAGCGCGCGGGTTCGTAATCGAGCTGTTCGCTGACTTCTTCGCCGATGCAGCGCCACGCCGCGGGACAAGCTTGGACCGGCGCGGGGTCGAGCACTTCCTCGATCACCGGCAGATGCTCGGGCAGTCGGGGCCGGCGCTCACGCGGAGGTGATGGGACCGTCGAGCGCCGTGGCTCCTCCCCCGCCACGGGCTCGGGCGCTTTTGGGGGCGCGTCTCCTCCTTGCAAAAGCAGCAGGAGTTGCGCGGGATCGAGCCGCTCGCTTTTCGCGCCGAAGAGCTGGCGCACCAGCAGGTCGATCTTCTGCCGCAGGAGCGCGTTCTCCTTTTCCTGTCGATCGAGCCGCTCGTCGCGGGCCTTGAGTTCGGCCAGGAGTTCAGCTTCGCGTGCGCCAGTCATTGCTGGGTCGGGAGAGTAACCAACTCCCGCTTTGATGGGAAGAGCGATGTTAGCTAACTCACTATTTATCCAAGCGATAAGCTAGGTCAGTCACGATCATACCACGGTCGCAGCCGCGCCCCGCGCAGTTCGATGCCATCGGTCAGCATGGCCAGTGCCTCCGGGCGCAGGCACAGCTTGGTCGCCCCCGCCTCGACACTGCGCGGCCAGGCAAAGGTGCCTTCCTCCAATCGTTTAATCCCCCAACCGCTCACTAACCAGCGTGGGCAACCCGTTGAAGCCCTTGCGCAGATCGCACGGCTCCAGCGCCACAAACACCTTCAAGCTGCCCGGAAAACTCAGCATGGCCGCGGCCCCTCCGCCAGCGCGCGGAGCAGTTGCGCCGCCAGCTTCACCTGCCCCGGCACCGCGATCTCCATCTGCGCTCCACCCGGCAGCCGCACGCACAACCCCCGCGGTTCCGGTGCGGTCATCGCGGTGCCGCCTGCGACGATCGCCTCCATCCAGCGCATCGGCACCTCCGCGGGCTGCGCCGGTGGCATCGACGCGACCGGTGCGATCTCTCCACCCTCCTCGCGGAACCGCTGGACCCAGTGCGCAAAGGTCGAATACCGCACGCCGACTAGCGCGGCAAACTTCCGCGCGCTCAGCCCGCTGCCCGCAAACTCCTTTAACAAAGCCTTCCGACGCTTCGCCGGCGTCCGCACCCGCCCGCGTGTATCGGTCTTGAGCAATCGTTCGCCAGTCGTCGTCGAAGTCATCGGCCCATAGCAATGACAGCTCGCCGGCCCGTCCGCTACGGGTGCTCCGCGTATCGCTTACGAATCGTGGGAATTCAATCCCGTTCGAGCAAATTCATTGTCACAGGGTCCTGCCGGAAATGGCTGCCCTGCCGGGCGCCACGATCAACCCGCTCGGGGACGTGGCCTCGCCTCGCTTATGAAAGCTCTGCAGCCGGTGCTAATCCGTTCCATTTTTCGGACCTGCTGCCGCAGGCTTCCTCGAATCGAAACCCGGATTCGGCGCCGGCAGCAGCGCAATCGACAGGCAAACGAGCAGCGTGGATTTCATGGGGGCGGCAGCCTTTCAGCAATCGGTTATGGGATTCAAGCCATCACGCCGCGACGCCCGTCATCGTCCCGGTGCTGCTCGCGAATTTGTCCGCCTCGATGCCCATGCGTTGCAGCATGGTGACGAAGAGATTCGCCAGCGGTTTGTTGTTGTTCTTGTCGAAGGCGAGGTGCTGGCCGTGCTTGAAGCCGCCGCCGGCGAAGATGATCGGCAGGTTCGTCGTGTCGTGCGAATTCGCGTTCGAGAGGTTCGAGCCGTAGAGCAGCATCGTGTTGTCGAGCAGCGTTCCGTTGGGTTCCTTCACACCCGTAATTCCATCGAGCAGGCGCGCGAGACTGCGGAACTGCGCTTCCTCGATCTTCTTCAGTTCGGCGATCTTCGCCTCGTCGTTGCCGTGATGCGTGAGCGCGTGCGTCTGGTTCTTCACGCCGGGGATGTTGGGCGTGATGAGGAGCGGACCGAGGTAAATGGTGACGATGCGCGTGCTGTCCGTCTCCAACGCGAGGCGCATGGTGTCGTACATGAGGTTCGTCTGCGCCTCGACCTCGGTGTCGCTCGGGATGTCCTTCGGCATCGGAGTTTGCACGACAGGCTTCGGTTTGCGCTCCCACGATTCGGCGTGCTGAAGGCGCTGCTCCAACTCGCGCACTGAGGTGAAATACTGGTCGAGCCGCTCCTTGTCGCGCGCAGGCAAACCTTTCTCCAAGCTCCGCGCCTCATCACGCACGAAGTCGAGGATGCTGCCCCCTTTGCGCAGGTCATCGAAGCTGCGCTCGATTTCCTGCGGAGTGCCTCGCACGAAGAGTCGCCGATACAGCGCGGACGGATTTCTTTCCGCCGGAAGCTGCACGCCATCGCGCGTGGTGGACGGCGTGCCCATGTGATCCTTGCCCACGCTGAGCACGAGCGAGCCGAAGCGCGTCTGCGCGCCGATTTGCTCGGCGGCGAACTGGTCCAGCGAGATGCTGTTCTTGAAATTGCTCGCGCCCGGATGCGGCGCACAGCTTAGGAAACTGCGCTCGGAAGAATGGTTCCCATCCACACCCGGATGCGACACGCCGCTGAAAACGGTGAAGCGCTCGCGATGCGCCGTGAGCAAATCGAGATACGGCGAACTCCCGTAATCGCGTCCGGCTTTCTCGGGAAAAAAGTAGCGCGGCATCACGCCCATGTTCGTCATGATCGCGAGCATGCGCCTCGGCGGCACCGGTGCGGCGGCGCGGGCGAGCGATTCGAGAAAAGGCAGCGCTAGCGTGGCGCCGGTGGCGCGCAGGAAATGGCGGCGGGTGACGAACGATTTCATGACTCTATTTGTTTTGAAACAACCGGCTCTCCGCCATTGCGTGAATCAGCGACCGCACGCCGAAGCTACCCGCTTTCGTTTCCGCGAGGATGCGTTCGATCTCGCGGCGATCGGAGTAGCTGGGCTCGGCGCCGGTGGCGTAGATGAGCATCTGCGTGATGAAGGCACGGGCGATGATGTCGGGGTGGGCGAGTGCGAGTTTTTGAAATGCGGCGAGGTCGGTAAATGGTTCGCCTTGCGCGGTCTCGCCGCTCGCATCCACGGCGGGACCGGCTTTGTAACGGACAGCAGTGCTGTCGGGCATTTTGAGCGTGACGGGCGTACCCTTTTCCAACGACCGATACTGCTCGCGCCAGCCGCCGATGACGTCGTAGCTCTCAAGCGCGAGGCCGGGCGGATCCATATTGCGATGGCACGCCGCGCAACTCGCATCGGCGCGGTGCTTCGCGAGTTGCTCGCGGATGGTCGTCGCGCCGCGCGTGTCGGGATCGATGGCGGGCACGCCGGGTGGCGGCGGTGGCACGGGCAGGCCGAGGATGCGTTCGGTGACGAAGACGCCGCGCACGACGGGCGATGACACGGTGCCGTTGGCGGTGACTTTCAAAACCGCGCCCTGCGTGAGAAAGCCGCCGCGATGACTGCCGGGCGGCAGCGGCACGCGGCGGATGTCCGGGCCGGTGACGCCTGCGATGCCGTAGTGCTCGGAGAGGCGCTGATTGAGCATGGCAAAGTTAGACGCGACGATGTTCGCCGCGGGCAGGTCTTTGACGATGAGTTCACGGAAAAATGCGCGCGACTCCGCGAGCATCGATTCCTTCAAATAGAGCTGGAACTCGGGGTAGAGCACGCGGTCGGGATCGGTGGCGTCGATGTCGCGCAGCTTGAGCCACTGGTCGAGGAAGTCGGTGATGAAACGCTCGCTGCGCGCGTCGGCCAGCAGGCGCTCGACTTGGGTGCGCATGATTTGCGGACGGTGAAGCTTGCTGTGCAGAAGCTCGTCGTCGGGCGGTGAATTCCAGAGCCAGAATGCGAGACGGGTGGCGAGTGCGAAATCGTCGAGTTTACCCGGCGTTTCCTTGAGGAAGAGGAACTGAGTGGACGTCAGTGCGGCCTTGTAGGCGTGGCGCATCGCCAGCTCGAAGCAGTCCTTCTTTTCCAAACGCTGCTGCACGAGTCCCAAATACTTCATCACCTCAGCATCACTCACATCGCGACGAAACGCGCGCGGGAGAAAGCTCGCGAGCAAATGCTTCGCATCATCGAGCGGCGCGGCACTGGCGACGCTGACGAGCGGCTGCGGCTTTGAGTCACCGGGTGGAATCTCCCACGGCTTCGGCCAGCCGTAGCCGAGCTTTTGCACGGGCTGCGCGTGTGTCGGCGAAGTGAGTCCGCTCGCGGCATCGAAGGGCTTCAGCGGCAATTCGCCGAACACGCGGCGATGACTCTCCGGCGGCCATTGCTCGTTGAGCGGGCCTTCCACTTCGAGCCAGTCGCACACAATCGCGGGTCCGACATGCAGTCCACCGCCGCCTTGGTGCTGATGAATTTGCAGGCCGGTCCAAAAGAAGGACGCGGGATCGAAGATGACCTCGTCGCCCATCTCCAGCCACGGCGTGAGTTCGTGGACCTTCGGCATGAGCGACGGCGCCTCGAAGTAGCCGAGCGTGCGCGGATGCGCATAGAGCCGCACCGTCTGCGGCATGGGCGCGGGCTCCAGCTTTCCGGCGTTCCACTGCGCGCTCCACGTCGAGAGCCGCAGCCGATATTTGCCCGCAAACATCGGCGCGAAGGTCATGCTCTTGAGCCAGCCTTCGAGATTCGGCGTGAGCAGCGCGACGGATTGCTTCAGTTTGAAAAAGTCCGGCGTCTTGATGTCATCGCCCGCGTCGTGCTTCACCGTCGCCACCGGCCACAAGGGATCGGGCTGCCCGTCCTTCAGCAGCACCGCGCTGCCGAGCTTGAGGTTCATGTGCCACTTGAACGAATCCGTCGGATACAGCCGCCGCTTCACCACCGGCGGCGGCGTGTCGCGCGTGGCAATCGCCGCATCCAGCGCGCGGTCCGCCGCCTCCAGATACTTCGCGAGCTGCACATGCGACAGGTCGAGCGCCTCGCCCACTTTGTCGATGCCATGCCGCGAGCCGTCCGCCGGCAGCAACTCCTTGATTTCCAAATGCGGCAACGCCAGCAAATCGCGCAGCGCATTCTCATACTCCGCGCGTGTGAGCCGACGAAACACCGCGCGCCCGCCGTCCTTCGCGATGCGCGATTCGTCCGCCGCGAGCAGCTTCGAATCCAAGTCCGTTAGCAACGCCTTTGCCTCCGCTTCCGGCGGACGCGCCTTCCTCTTTGGCGGCATCTCGCCGCCTGCTATAGCGTCGTGAACTTTCACCCACGTTTCAAAGTTCGCGCGGTCATCGAGGTTCAGCGCGAGCGAAGTCAAATCGAGCCCGCCCTTCTTCTCATCCGCATCGTGGCAGTCGAAGCAATGCTGCTCGAAGAACGTCGGAAGCTCGGCGACAGATCGTGAAGCCAACAACGCAAGCAGCACGGCAACGAGAGGGGCGCAAAGGCGGTCCATTGTAAGATCAGCTAGCAAGGGCTTGATTGCATCCCACTGACAGTTCGACCCGCGAATGGAACCGTGACTCGCACGTAGCCGGCGGTGTCAAAGCAACGGTGAGAGTGCAAAGCCCGGGAGGTGCGCCCGCGAATGTCATTCTGCCGAGGCGCGGCCACCCGCATCCGGATCGGGACGCATTGGTTGAACGCCCCCTCGCTTTGTTTACTCACGTTCACCGCGAAGCAGAAAAGGTGGTCTTCGGCCACGCGCAGATATCCTCAATGCCGATGAGTCTGCGGGAGAGGTCTGCGGAGGGTGATTGCGCGGTTGACGCGGCGAAAGACAGACGGGCCGCGGCGCAGAGGAAGAGAGACGTGAAATTCATGATGCCGCCGTCACTGGGGTTTGCGCGCGTGATTCACGGCTTCGATTGACTTGAGGATGTTTTCCTTCCAAACGCCTTGCAGGTTCGGCAGGTCGGCGCGGTCGAGCGTCTTGATGGCTTCGTCAAACTGGCCGCGTTTGGTGAGGATGCGGGCGATGCCCTGCAGTGCGGCGCATTCGTCCGCGCCGCCGATTCGTGTTCGTCCCGCGACGATCGCCCAGTAGGCTTCGAGGGCTTTGTCGTCGTCCTTGAGGTTGAGTTCGCGATTCTGGGCGGTCACCAGGAGGATGGCGTCGCGGGCGCGCGGGTCGCTGGTGAACTCCAGCGCGGCGCGGAGGTCTGCCTCAGCTTCTGCGCCGGCTTTCATGATGAAATAGGCTCGGCCACGCCGATGCTGGCCGTCGCCGCGTTTCCAGAAGGGCCACTTGCTGATGTCTTCCCTGGCAAATGTTTCGATGAGCGACGCGGCTTTGCCTTGATCGAGCATGGACTGCATTTGCGCTGCCTTTTTCACGGCGTCGATGGGGATGCGCGCGGTGAGTTGGTCGGCGAAGTCGAGGTTGCGTTGGCCGCGCGCGAATGTCGCGGCTTGTTCGAGAGCGTAGGACTTTTGCAAGTCGGTGATTTTCCCCTCGGCGGCGGAGGTGTAGGCGGCGAGAGCTTCGTCGCGTTTGCGCGCGCGATCGAGATCGTTGGCGGTGCGCATGGCGGTGAGGAAATCGGCGTCGGCTGCGGCGGCGTCGAACTGATGCGAATTGCCGCCGAAAAAGTGCGCGAACTTCATCACGTCGTGGAAGTGCGCAACGCCGGTCGGTGAGAGGGCAGACGCTTCCTGCCCGTCGTCGCGAATGCGCTGGCGGCAGACGTTGATGTGCCACGGCAGGCTGGTGGTGGGATGGCGTCCGATGACTTGATGCAGCGGATCGTTCTCATCCTGCGTGACGGCGATGCGCATCTCGACCGTCCAGTGATCGTCGGCGATTTCCGTGGCGACTTCGGCCTGCGAATCCCAACTGAACCACGCGTTGCGCGCGGCGGAGCGATCGAGATCCGCGACGGCTCCCGAGGGGCTGACGGCGATCTGGTAATAGGAGCGAGCATCGGTTTCGAGCAGCACCTCGATCGCGTCGCCATACCACAGCGCGCCATCGTCTTTTTTCGTCGTGCCGATGTTCAGCTTCTCGCCGGGATGTTCGTCGCAGCGGATGGCGAAGTAGAGATCGTTGCCAATCCATGCCGTCTTCACGGTGGTGCCAAAGGTCGGCGCGCGTCCGGTTTGCAGTTCGCGCAGTTTGCCGGTGGAGGCTGTCGGGCAATTTACCCAGGCGTCGTCATCGAGTTTGCCGTCGATCACAATCTTGCTCACGCCTTTACTGCTACCGACGAGTCGCAGTTGCGGCACGGGGCCGCGCTGCTTGCCGAGTTGCCCGCTCTTGCTGCGCAGGCTTTTCAGGAAGTCATCCAGAAGCGCCATGCGTCTGCCATACACGCTGTCGGCGGTGGCCTTGCTCTGCGCGATGGCGAACAGCTCCAGCGCGCGATCCACCTTCGCCTTGTCCTTTTCCATCTCCTGCCAGTTGGCCTCGCCGTATTCAAAGAAGGCGCGCATCTCCTGCTCCGCGGGTCCGTAGAAAAGACGGCAGTATTCGCGGAACATCGCATCCACGTCCGCGTCCTTGCCGCCCCAATACATGCGCGCGGTGAAATAGACCATGAAGTGATTGAAGCCGATGCCGACCTTGTCGAAATCCTGGCGCGCAGTGAGCCAGATGTCCTCGCCCTGCGAGATGCCCTTGGTGGCATTGATTCCCGCGCCGATCGTGTGGACGACGAAGGCAGGCAGATACCAGCCGCGATCGGTGAACGGATGGTTCTCGAAAATCATGAGCGGATTGGCGGACTTCTGCACCCAGGACTCACGCAATCGGCGAATCTCCTCCTGCTGCTCCGGCTTGCTGTTCAAAGGGCGTCGCCCACCGACGATGATGACGAGCACATTGGGCTCGAGCCTGGCGATCTTCTGCGGCGGCAGCGAGTAAGTGCCGTAGGCGCAGCACGAGATGAAGCGGTCGGGGTGAGTCTTGCGCACCTCTTTGGCGACGCGATTCACAAAGTCCCACACGTAGTCTGACAGCAAGCCGCGACTGTCGCGCTCGGGCGAGTCCTTGCCCTCGCACAGCTTGCACTGGCAGATGGAAGTGTAGCCATCGGGCGGCATCACGGAGACGACCTCGGTCTTATAGTGATCGAACTGCGCCCGGACATTGCGCACCGTTTCCTGGAGCAGTTCCTCGTTGGAATAACACAGTTGATTGAGCCGCTGACCGGGCTGCGTCTGCCGCTTTCCGCCATAAAGCGCGAACCACTCAGGATGCGCGGCGAAGATCTCATCGCGATGCGTCATGCCATTCATGCCGTGCGCCGTCTGGCGTCCATAGGGTTCTCGAAAGCCAAGGCGCATGGCCCACATGGAAGTGTCGAGGCTGCTCGTGGCGAAACGGAAATTGAAGCGGCGTTCTGCAAAATCCGGGCGCACGGTTTCGTCCAGCTTCGGCAGCGGGATCGTTTTCAAAGTCGGGATGATCTCGCCCAGTTCACCCGGCAGATACCAGCGCACGCCGAGCTTCTGCAGAAAGCCGCACACCGCATTGAAAGAGCCGCGCTCATCGTAGCCCCAGAGTTGCAATGGCTCCGGCTTGCCCGCTCCAACTTCCGCCGTGGGCCTGCCGGTATCGCCCGGCAGCGTCATGCGGTTTTTATACAGGCCCGGCTCCGGCACGCCCCAGAGCGCGCCGGTGATCTTGTCCCACTCGCCCTGCAGCTTGCCGCTGGCGATCTCGCCGTTGTTCTTCGCCCAAGGTTCGATCGGCGTGAAGTCCGTGTCCTCGCCGATGAACGCCATCCAATCAGCACCCGTCGCGATACGATATGCGCCGTATTTCAAATCATCGGCCAGGATACCGAGCTGGTCGGTGTGAGAAGACTTGCCGACGAAGAGCTTCGCGACGCCACCACCACTCGGCTTCGTGACGATGGGCAATGTCGCGCCGCTGATCTTAGCAAGATAGTTTTGCAGCTCCTGCGCCGCGAGCCGAGTCGTGCGCTGAGGCTTGTCGCTGATGATGATCTCGGCGCGGGGCTGGCCGTCCTCGATGAGCGAAGTACCGGCGGCGTGGAGCTTGGCGAGTGAGGGGAAGACGACGGTGAGGAGGGTGAGGATGTGTTT
>JBAVML010000605.1:0-5425 GCA_049690035.1 Chthoniobacteraceae bacterium | reverse complement strand
GGCCTGCGCTGGTGGCGGCTTCCGCGCGTCGCCCGGCTCCTCCGGCAGCGGATGCGCGAGATCGGCGGCATCACGCTCTTTCCCGGCATCGGGGAAATGCTCAGCGACCTCCATCACCGCGGAGTCGCGCTGGTGCTGGTCACCTCCAACTCCGAGGAAAACGTGCGCTCCATTCTCGGCCCGGAGCTTGCCGCCCTTTTCTCCACGTACGAATGCAGCGTTTCCCTTTTTGGAAAAGCGCTCCGATTTCACCGCATCTGCCGCCGCTCCGAGCTCCCGCGCGCGGCCATCCTTTGCATTGGTGATGAACTCCGCGACGCCGACGCCGCCCGAGCGGAAAAGCTCGCTTTCGGCGCGGTTGCCTGGGGCTATGCGGAAGCGAGCGTGCTCGAGCAGACCCGACCTGCGCACCTCTTTTGGAACCCGCGAGAAATCATCTCGTCCATTTTCCACTGAAGCTCTGGGCAGTTCTTCAGGCCGGACGGCAATGGGACATTCGTCATGCGCGCGAGCGGATGCCTTCTCATCGTTCGTTTATCACGAAAGCTACCTTCGCGCGGGTTGGCTCGTTGAGAACGGCAACCTCGAAGCCCTGCCCGAGGGGCAGTTCACGATGTTCAGCTTCACGCTGAGAAAGCTGATGGGCGTGGTCTGCTAGTTAGATAACGATTGACAGTCGTTGGGAAAATTTAGATACGGACTCCGCAGGTCGTTTGCATCGATCTTCAGCGTTTCACCTCCTGCGAGACGAGCTTCGTCGCCGTCCTGAGGGCGTCGCTGCGCTCAAACGAAGTCATTCTAATATTACCTTCACTGCTCTCCAACCATGAAACTTACGCCATTTGTTTTCGCCTTCATCGGGCTCACTTCCCTCGCCCAAGCCCACCTTCATACTTATACCGCGGACCTTAGCGGGCTGAATGAAGCCGTTCCCAATGCCTCGCCGGGGATCGGGTTCAGCACCGTGACGCTCGATCTCGATTTGATCACGATGCAGGTGGAGGTGGACTTCTCCGACCTCCTCGGGGTGACGACGGCGGCCGCGATTCACGGGGCGACGACTTTTCCTTTCACGGGGACGGCCGGTCCGATGTCGCCTCCACTTGCAGCGACGGGATTCCCACTCGGGGTTACCGCAGGTTCGTATGATCACACTTTCGATCTCACCGACGCTCCGGGTTATTCTCCGTCGTTCATCACCGCCAGCGGGGGAACGGTCGGGGACGCTCTCAACGCCCTGGCGTTTAGCTTTGAGGATGGCACTGCGTATCTCAGCATCCAGTCCAGCGCGTTTCCCGGGGGGGAGATCCGTGCGTTCTATACGGAGGTCTCCGAAGTTCCCGAGCCTTCGACGTGGCTTTTCGCCCTCCCGGCACTGGTGGGCGGCAGCCTGCGCTTGCGTCAGCGCCGGCACGAGGTGGTTGCGGGCTAGGAAATGGCGCACGAGACTCGATTTGGCCACGGCTTTTGTCTCCAAAGGGCATTTCTGACTAAACTGTTACGAAAAAGAGCTCGCCGTTTTGGACATGGATTTTGATATCTTCGCCCAGGTTGCTTTTGCGACCTCTTAATTCTTGCAGGTCGGCTGGCCCGACTCTGTTTCATTTAGCCGCTAGCAAAGCCGGCCTTGTTCTTTCGCAGCTACGGAAATAAGGGGGAGACTGAGTTACTCCCGTGAGCGCAGCGTGTCCTGCTACAGGCAGAGAATACGCTGGGCGCACTTACCACACTTTCACATTTGTCCCGCCGCGCGGCGATCGGGGCAGATCCAAATTAACCCCGCCGCGAGTCGTCCCGCGACTTAGCCATCCAACACCACATGAAAGCACGTTCACTACCGGGAATGCTAACCGCGTTCTCCTTGGGAATTCTCTTGTTATCCGGAGTTCCTGCAAATGCCGCGCTGTTTCACTATCAGGTCACGCTCGATGGTCCGAGCGAATCACCAACCAATTCCTCCCCAGGCACGGGCTTTGGTTTGGTTGATTATGACAGCACGGCCCACACGCTCGCGCTGAGTATCACCTTCGCCGGTCTCACGGGAACAACGACTGCCTCTCATATCCACGCGGCAACCGCAGTCGCTGGCGCCGGCACCGCCGGCGTCGCGACGACTACCCCCAGCTTCGCTCTTTTTCCTCTCGGGGTCACGAGCGGCTCCTTCAGCAACACGCTGGATCTGACGTTGGCGTCCAGCTACAACCCAGCATACGTCACGGCGAATGGTGGGACCACAACCAGCGCTGAAGCGGCCCTGGCGGCGGCCATTGCCGCGGACAAGGCGTATTGGAATGTCCATTCGACTGCCTTTCCTGGCGGCGAAATCCGCGGCTTTCTGGTTCCGGTTCCGGAGCCCGCAACCGCCATCTTCGGTGTCGCGTTGACCGGCATGCTCGCCGCCGGCCGTCGTCGGACTCGGCAGGCGGCTATGCCTGCGTGACCTAAGCCGAACTTATTGCAGCGCCCGTAGCAATTCGCGTCCGTCACCGGTGACTTCAGGCCGGTGGCGGACGCTTCTTTTTCACGCGCTATTTTTAGGGCGACAGCCTGATTTTGTATGGTTCGGGACAGCCAAAACTGTCCCCGAAATCGGCCCGCACAGCGGTCGGCAATCGCACCGTTGTCCGTTCCCCAGGCCGGGGCGGAAAGTTAGCGCGGCTTGCGCTTCGCGGACGGTTTCTTTTCCAGGGCGCTTTCAGCGCTGGCGGTGCTTGATTTGATGGTGGTGCTCTTGATCACCACGCGGCGGTTTTGCTGTTTGTTTTCCTCGCTGGTATTCGGCGGGTCGAAGGACTTGCCTTTGCCTACGGGCGTCACGTTGCAGCGGAGGGTGCGGGTGATGTAGGTCGCCACGTTTTCGGCGCGCTCCAGGGAAATTTTCTGGCACGCTTCGTCGGTGCCTACCGAATCGGCCCAGCCTTCGGCAATGAGGCCGGCGCTGACGATTGAGGGATACATTTTTAGCCACGGGCCGAGCTTGCGATCGATGATGTTGCGCGATTCGGAAGTGAGTGTGCCGCGGTTGAATTCAAAGAGGAGCTGCGGGCAGACTTCGTTGTTACTCAGCTTCGGATTCAGCTTCACCGCTTGCTGCTGCACTTTCTTTTCGAGGTCGCCGAGGCGCTGGAGATATTTCTGGATGGGCTCGCCGGCGATGCGGCGGACCTGGCCGGCTTCGTCGGCGGTCTGCGTCTCGGTGATGAAGCCGCTGCTGGCGACGATGGCCTGCCCGCGCCAGCTCTGGCTCATCTCGGCAAATTCACGCGCGATCTGCCAGTTGCGCCGCGCGAGGACGCTCGGGCTGTTGTCGATGAGGTCCGGGACGTAGAAATAAACGTAGCGGCACAGCACCGCCGGGTAACGGCCCGCGCGCACCGCTTCCTCGTTGGGTTCGGCGAAGGAAGGCGATCCTTCCTGTCCCACTTTGAGGACCTTGGCGGCGCCGGCTTTGGTCATGGGGACAAAGCCGATTCCGGCCGGGTCCTGTCCCACTTTTTCAGCGACCATGGTGTTCTCTGCGTGGCGCTGCGCGGTGGTGGCGATGGAGCGTCCGTGCAGCACGGAGTCGGCGAAATGTTTGTAGGTGCCGGAACGCTCCGGACGCGCGTGCAACTGGATGGGCAGATTGGGGCCGCCGAGTTCCGACCAGTTTTTGATTTCGCCGAGGAAGACGCGGCGCAACTGCTCGACGGTGATCTTCTCCAGCGGGTTGCCTTTCGCCACGATGATGGCGAGGGCGTCGAGGCCGAGGGCGAATTGCGATTCGGGCTTGGACAGGTTGCCGAATCGCGGTTCGAGGTCGCGCCGCTCGGCGTCGGCGATGGCGCGCGAGGACATGCCGATGTCGCACGCGCCCTTGAAGAGATCGCGGAAGGCGTCGCTCGATCCGGTGGGCCGGATCTGGATCGTCTCCCACGTGCCGTCGCCATCGACGTCGCACATCACGTCGTGGGCGAGAGCTTTCTCGCCCTCGGGTGTCTCCAGCGCGCTGGTCTGGTCGTCGATTTTTGGCGCGGGTTTGGAGTCCTTGGTCACGACGGTGAAGTAGTTGATCGCCAGGTTCACCGCGCATTCGGCGCCGACGGTATTCGAGCCGTTGAGCCGCAGGATGACGCGCGTTTTGCGGCCGTCGTTGGTGGCTGCGGGTTTTTCGATGTCCATCGCGAGCGGCTCCTGTTTCGTGATTTGATGGTAGGTGCCTTCGATCTTCACGAGGTTGCCCTTGTCGGCGATGACGGCCTGCCCTTCCTCGCTGAGCGCGAACTTCACGAATGGCACGATCTCGCGATTTATGGAGACGAGCTGGGTGTAAAAATAGACGACCCGCGAAAGCGGATAGATGCCCATGCGCACCACCACGCGATCGGGGAAGGAAGCTTCCTCGGGCTTCATCATCACCTGCGGCGAATCGTCGTACACTTGCAGGCGCTTCAAGCCCGGCTGGTCGGTGTAGCTCTCGCCGATGAAGCCGATCGCGTTGGGCGTCTCGGCGACCTGCTTTGCCAGCGTGCGGCTGCTGGTGAAAGGGGCGATCACTTTCTCATCCTGCATCGGCGCGGCGTCTGGGGCGATTCGCAGCTTGAAGAAATCGAGCGTGCCGCTCGGCTCCTTGCGGCGCAACGGGATGATCGGGGCGCCCGTGTCCGCACCGCCGGCGGATTTCCATTCGGCGAGTTGCTTCCAGTCCACGGTCTTCCGCGAGTAGATCGCCTTGAGTTCGCTGAAGGAGATGCGGAGCAGGGGATTGCTCTGGTGCACGACGATCGCGAGTCCGTCGAGCGCGACCGGATGCTCGCAGCCGCCGCCGGGTTCGGTGCCGCGCTGGAAGAGATCGCTGCCGAGTTTTGCCTTGATGGCGGCGGCCTCCTGCGGCGTCACGCGGCGCGAGCTCATGCCGATATCGCAGCGCTGATCGGCCGCAGTGTATTGACCGAGAAAGCTCTTGAAGCAATCGCCGGAACCGGTCGCGTGAATCTCCACGAAGACCGGCGCGCCGTCGGGCAGCTTCGCGGTGACGAAGATCAACTCACCGCTGCCTTCGATCTTCGCGTTCGAGGCTTTCTTTTCTTTCTCCAAATAGGCTTTGACCAGCTCCGGGACCGCGAACTCACCGAGCGTATTCGAGCCGATGAAGAGGAGCAGCCGCTTGCCTGGCGGTCGCGGCGCCGCAGCCTCCGAGTTGTTCAGACTCACCAGCAGGAGCAGTGTGATCGCGGTGAGGAAAGCGTGGATGAATCCAGACGGGTGGAAAGCGGTGTCCGGGGCACGCACGGTGTCGAGATGCATGGTGGAATCAGGTCGGGTCTAACGAGGATTACCGGCGGGGCCGAGATTTGTTGCGCCCCTTCAAGTGACAATCTTGTGACGTTGGCGCCACCCCCGACCGGACTACGATGTGGGGCGATCCACCGCAGTTTCACCGCTG
>JBAVML010000604.1:0-10782 GCA_049690035.1 Chthoniobacteraceae bacterium | reverse complement strand
GGGATCTCGACGGGTATCGTGAATCCGGCGGCGGCACGGCGCGCCTCGCATTCGACGGGCAAAACTTTGATTCCCTGGTCAGCGTGCTGGGCTGGCAGGTGGCGCGCTCCTTCCAGACCGGCGGCTTTACCATCACCCCGCAGGTTCGCGCGGCGTGGTGGCATGAATATCGGAATCGAGCCGAATCCGTCGCCGATCGCCTCGTGGAGTCACCGTTTCAACTCGGGTCGGGAGACAACTTCCAACACGTGGGAAGCTTCGGCACTTCCGCAGAGTCGCAGCCGCCGAGTACGGACGCACTGGAGGTCGGCGGCTCGATTACGTTGGCGCTCTCCGATCGTTTCACGGTGACGGCAGATTATCTCGGCCGCGTCCTGCAGGGCGCAGCGGTTTCTCATTCCGTAGTCTTGACGGGGAAGCTCGGCTTCTAAAGTTAACGCCGTGCAAATTCACCGCCGGTTTCGCCGGTCGGTTTTGCGCATCACTTCCATTCTATGATTCGATCCTTCGTCTTCGCCTGCCTTCTGGCTGCCACCCCCGGTGTCCCGCTCTTTGCCGAGTCCCGGACCGTTCCGGGAGTGACCGAGGCCTTCATGGACGTGACGCTCAGCTCGACGGTACAGGGAATTATTCACACCCGCTACTTTGACGAAGGAGCGACGGTGAAGGAGGGGCAGACCATCCTGGAACTCGACAGCGCGCTCGAAGAACTGGAGACGCAGCGGCGAGCGGCAGTGACGGAGCACAGCCGAGCGGACTTCGAGAGCACGCGCTCGCTCTTTTCTCGATCGAAGGCGGTGAGCAAGGACGAACTCCAGAAGAAGGAGATGGAATACAAGGTGGCGGTCGCGGAGCTCGGGATCGCGACAGAGAATCTCAAGCGCCGCAAGGTGATCGCGCCTTTTTCCGGCACCATCGTGGATCTTTTCCTCAAGCCCGGCGCGAGCTGCGAACCGTATCAGCCGCTCATCCGGCTGGTCGATACCACGCGGTGTTATTTCATCGGCCACGTGCAGGGCAACGCGGGGATCAAGATCGCGGCGGGGACGAAGGTGAAGGTGTCGGTGCAGGGCGCGGCGGAGCCGTTCGACGCTGTCATTTCCTTTGTCGCTCCCGTGGTTGATTCGGCGAGCGGGCTGGTGAAAGTGAAGGCGCTCTTCGAGAATGCCGATGGCCGAGTGCGGCCCGGCCTCGCCGCGGAGATGATCCTTGAGTAACCCTTTGAAAAGCAGCGACACGACCGGCGCCGATGAGCGCCTCGAGCAAGCCTCCACGGAACTCGCGACACTGCGTCGCTTCAGCGGCCCGGCGAAGGAATTCTGGCCGCGCTTCCTTGCCGCCTGCGGAGCGCTCGCGCAGGCGGATGTCGCGGCGATCGTGCTGGCGCGCGAGGGGCAGAATCCACGTTGGAAAAAGATCGGCGAATGGACCGCTGGTAGCGGCAAGCCATCGCAGCGCGCGAACTTCGCCGCGTTCCTCGAGACCTCGGCGGAGCAGGTAGTCACGCAGGGAAATTTTGTCGAAGAGGACGACGAGTCGGAGGGCGCATTCGGGATCGGCGTGCGGCTGAAATCAGCCAGCGAGCAGGATGCGCTGGTGCTCGTCGCTGAGGTCGTTGACTTCAACGAAGCTGCCGCGCGCGAGGCGTTCAATCGCCTCACGCTCGCCGCCGATACGCCGGCGCTCTACCAGGCGCACCTCGCCAGCCGGCAGGCGCAGGCCGATGTGGAAAAGTTCGCGACCGTGCTCGACCTGCTCGTGCCCGTGAATGCCGAGACGCGGTTCCTCGCTTCGCTCTTGGCGCTGGTCAACGGCGTGGCGACGCGCTTCCGCTGCGCCCGGGTCAGCGTCGGGTGGATCGAGGGTGGTTACGTGCGGCTCAAGGCGATCAGCCGCACCGAGAAATTTGACCGGCAGATGGCGGCCGCGCAGGCGCTCGAGGCCGCCATGGAAGAGTGCGCGGATCAGGATGAGGAGGTGCTCTGGCCGATTCCCGAGGGCGCGACGGCGGTGAGCCGCGATCACGAGAAATTCGTCACCGATCATCAGGCCGGCGCGATCGCCAGCGTGCCGATCCGGATCGATGACCGCGTCGTGGCGGTGCTGACTTGCGAGCGTGCGCCGGAGCCATTCACAGCGGTCGAAATGCAGCAACTGCGGCTGCTCTGCGATCAAGTGTCGCGGCGGCTGGTGGAAGTGAAACGCCACGATCGCTGGCTCGGCGCGCGCCTGCTCGGCGAGCTCCGCGAAGCCTCGGCGAAGCTGGTCGGCCCAGAGCACACCTGGCCAAAAGTCATCGGCCTGCTCGTCGCGCTGCTCGTCATCGCGCTTTTCGTGGTAAGGCTGCCGTACCGCGTGCAGGGCACGTTCATTTTGCGCAGCGATGCCGTGTCGTATCTCACCGCGCCGTTCGATGGCTACATCGATGAAGTGAACGCGCGCCCCGGCGACGTGCTCGCCAAAGGCGCGCCGATCGTTTCGCTGAACCGCGCGGAACTGCTCCTCGAACAATCCGCGGCCGCCGCCGAGATCGGGCGCTATCAGCGCGAAGCGGAGAAGGCGCGCGCGCTCAATCAGCTTGCGGAAATGAAGATCGCGGAGGCCCTGATGCGGCAGTCGGAGTCGCGCTTCGAGCTGGTGAAATACCGCCTCGGCGCTTCCGTGATGAAGGCGGCTTTCGACGGTGTGATCGTGGAAGGCGATCTCCGCGAACGCATCGGCGCGCCGGTGAAAAGCGGCGAGGCGCTCTTCAAGGTCGCGCGGCTCGACGGACTTTTCGTCGAGGCCGAGGTGGATGAACGCGACGTGCGCGAGATCCTGAAAAGCTCCCGCGCCGAGTTCAGCTTTGTTGCGCAGCCGAAGTTGCGCTTTTCCGCCACCGTCCAGAGCATCGAGCCCGCGGCGCTGGCCAAAAAAGACAACAATGTCTTCCTCGTCCGCCTCAAACCCGACGCCGCCCCGGACAACTGGTGGCGGCCCGGCATGACCGGCCTGTGCAAAATCTCGGTCGAGTCGCGCACGATCTGGTGGATCGTCACGCATCGCACGATGGACTTCCTTCGCCTGAAGCTCTGGTGGTAGGCCATGGCCGGCGACTTCACCTCCACCTTTAGCGAATCGTGGTACCGCGTCGCCTCGCAGCGCATCTCGCTGCGGCCGGGCGTGGTCACGCGGCGGCAAAACTACCGCGGGGAACGCTGGATCGTCCTCGAGAATCCGTTCAGCAATCAGTTCTTCCGCCTCCGGCCCGAGGCCTTCGAGTTGGTCGCGCGGCTGCGGCCGGATCGCACGGTCGAGGAGGTCTGGCGCGAATGTCTGGAGCGTTTCCCCGACACCGCTCCGGGGCAGGAACAGGTCATCCAGCTCCTCACCCAGCTCTATTTCTCGAACCTGCTCCAATACGACACCGCCGCGGACGCGACGCAGCTTTTCGAGCGCCACAAGAAACGCCGCACCCGCGAAATCGGCGCGCAGTGGATGAACATCATGTTCATGCGCTTTCCGCTGCTGGATCCGGACCGCTTCCTCGTGCGCACGCTGCCGCTCGTCGGCAAGTTCATCACCCCGCTCGGCGCGCTGCTCTGGCTCGCGGTCGTCGGGTTTGGCTTGAAGGTCGTCGCCGAAAACGCCGCCGGGCTCTGGGACCAGACGCAGTCGGTGCTTTCCCCCAGCAACCTGCCGATGCTCTACGTCGTGCTCATCCTGGTGAAGACAGCGCACGAGTTCGGCCACGCCTATTTTTGCCGCAAGTGGGGAGGGGAAGTGCACGTCATGGGCGTGATGCTCATGATTTTCACGCCAGTGCCCTACGTCGATGCCACCGCGAGCTGGGGTTTCCGCAGCCACGGGCGGCGTGCGCTCGTCGGCGCGGCGGGGATGATTGTCGAGGTCTTCATCGCCGCGCTCGCCGCCCAGGTCTGGGCGCGCACGGCGCCCGGCGCGGCGCACAATATCGCGCACAACATCATGTTCGTGGCCTCCGTCTCCACGCTGGTCTTTAATCTGAACCCGCTCCTGCGCTTCGACGGCTACTACATTCTCTCCGACCTCCTCGAGCAGCCGAACCTCCATCAGAACTCGACCGCACAGCTCCGCTACCTCGCCGAGCACTACCTCTTCGGGGTGAAAAAGGCGGTCAATCCCGCGCGCACCCGGTCCGGCGCATGGGGCTTTGCGGCCTTCGGCATCGCGAGCGGCATTTATCGCGTGATCGTCTTCAGCGGCATCCTCCTCGCAGTGGCCGATCATTTCCTCATCATCGGCGTCATCATGGCGGCCGTCTGCCTCATCTCGTGGGTCACCGTGCCGATGGTGAAGCTCTTCCAGTATCTCGCCGCCAATCCCAAGATTGAGCGGGTGCGCTTCCGGGCGATCGCCGTCTCCGCCGGCATCGCTGTGCTCCTGCTCACCATCCTGCAACTCATCGCGTTTCCCAGTCACTTCCGCGCCTCCGGGGTGGTGCGCGCCACCGAGCGCACCGAACTGGTGACCGAGACCGCTGGCGTCGTGGCCGAGTTGCTCAGCCGGCCCGGTGCGCCTGTGGCGAAGGATCAGCCCCTCCTGCGCCTGACCAATCCCGAACTCGAACTCGACCTTGCCCAAAACCGCGCCCGCGCCGAGGAGATCGACGCCCGGTTGATGAAAGCGCAGAAGGACGAGACCGCCGATCTCAAGCCGCTCATGCAGACCCACGAAGCGATCGCCGACCGGCTCGCGAAGCTCCAGCACGATGCCGATCACCTCGTCGTCCGCGCCCGGCACGCCGGGGTCTGGATTGCGCCCGGGATCGAGGATTACCTCGGCCGCTGGCTCATTCGCGGGGCAAATCTCGGGCTGCTCGTGAACCCGGAGTCGTTCGAGTTTGTGGCCACCGTCCTGCAGGAGGATGCCGACGCCCTATTCACCCGCCAGCGCCCGGGCGCCGAAGTGCGGCTCAAACAGGGCGCCGGCGACGTGCTCGCCATCAAGGAATGGCGCGTCATCCCCGGCGAACAGCGCACCCTGCCTTCGCCCGCCCTCGGCTGGCGGGCCGGAGGCGATGTGCCGGTCGAGACGAATGACGAGCGCGGCAACAAGACCGTGGAGCCCTATTTCAAAGTGCTCGGAGGGCTGCCCGCGGCAACGGCGACGATGCCGCTGTTCGACGGCAGTTCGGGGAAAGTGCGCTTCAATCTCCAGCCCGAGCCCCTGCTCACCCGCTGGCTGCGACGGCTGTGGCAGCTTCTCCAAAAGCGCTACCAGCTGTGACCCCCCTCGTTCCGACCGGCGACTACCGCAGAACGGCGTTTCAGCGTCCGGCGAAGCTGCTCCACGGACTCGATGCCGTCGTGAATGCGGGGATTGGACAATATCGCCGCCGCACCGCGGTGCTCGAACAACTTAAGTCCGACGCGACAAAGGTGGAGCAGTTTGGAGCGGAATTCGCCGAGACGTCCGAGCGCAATCTGCACCGTCGTCTGCACGAGTTCAGCGACCACTTCCGCCGGGGTGGGCGCGGTGCCGAGGCCAGCCTGCTCCCGGCACTGGCCGCGATCCGCGAGGCAGCGGACCGCAAGCTCGGGATGCGTCCGTTTTTTGTTCAGATTGTCGGCGCGCTGGCTCTGCACCGAGGATGTCTGGCGGAGATGGCGACGGGTGAAGGCAAGACGCTCACCGCCGGGATTGCGGCAGTGCTGGCCGGCTGGACGGAGCGCCCCTGCCACGTCGTCACGGTGAACGACTACCTCGTCGAACGCGACGCCGACCGGCTCCGGCCGCTCTATGATTTTTGCGGAGTCACCGTCGGTTTTGTCACCGGTGGAATGGAGCCGGCCAACCGGCGGCAGGGCTACGCTGCGGAGATTACCTACCTGACGAGCAAGGAGCTGCTGGCCGATTTCCTGCGCGACCGGTTGCACCTCGGCGCCCTGCATCATCCCACGCGCCGCACCATCCGCCGGCTGCTGGGCAGCCGCGATGTCGATGGACTCGTCATGCGCGGACTGCACACGGCCATCGTGGACGAGGCGGACAGCGTGCTGATTGACGAAGCGGTCACCCCGCTGATCATCTCGACGACGCGGGAAAACGCGCTTTTCAAGGAAGCCGGCCTGACCGCGCAGCAGATCGTCGCCGGGCTCGTCGAAGGCGAACACTACCGACGCAATGCGCGGTTCAAGGAGATCGAACTCACCGAGGCGGGGCTGAACCACATCGCTGAAGGTGCGAGCGGATTGCCGGGTGTCTGGCAAGGCGACTCGCGGCGCGTGGAACTGGCGGTCCAGGCGCTGATCGCGCGGGAGTTTTTCCACCGGGACAAGCAATACATCATCGAGGAGGGAAAGGTTGTGATTGTGGACGAATTTACCGGTCGGCCGATGCCGCAGCGAACCTGGCGCGAGGGCATGCACCAGGCGATCGAAGCCAAGGAAATGCTCGAAATTTCCGACCCCTCGGAGACTATTGCGAGATTGAGTTTTCAGCGGTTTTTTCGCTGCTTCCACCGGCTATCCGGCATGACCGGCACGGCCCGGGAAGCCGCCTCGGAACTGTGGCAAATCTACCGACTTCCCGTCGTTCCGATCCCGACCAATCGGCCTTGCGTTCGGGTGGAGCACGACGACCAAATCTTCGAAACGGAGGGGGAAAAGTGGCTCGCAATCGCCGATGAAATCGCGCGAATCCACGCAACCGGGCGGCCTGTTTTGATCGGCACTCGGAGCGTTTCGGCGAGCGAAAAACTGGCCGAATTGCTAGCCAGTCGCCATCTTCACCCCGCGCTGATTAATGCAACAAGATTGCGAGAAGAATCGGTCGTCGTGGCGCTCGCCGGCGAAGCCGGACGAGTCACAATCGCAACGAATATGGCCGGGCGTGGGACGGACATTTTGCTCGCGCCTGGCGTGGCAGGCAAGGGGGGGCTGCACGTCATCGCAACGGAGCGCCATGAGTCCGGTCGGGTGGATCGCCAATTGTTTGGTCGTGCGGCACGGCAAGGTGATCCGGGGAGTGCGCAGGCCTTCGTAAGCCTGGAAGATGAGCTCGTGCGTCGCCATCTCCCCGCGCCCGCACAGCACGTGCTTCTCAAAACCGTGCGGGGGTGTCTTCCCGGCTGGCGCCGGTTGGCGAGGCTTTCTTTCTACGAAGCGCAACGGCGCGCGCAGAAACTGGCCTACCGACAGAGGCAGGGGGTGATGCGCTCCGATTTATGGCTTGGTGAGGCACTTTCGTTCGCGGGAGAAGAAGTCGTGTAACCTGCTCATAGAGAGGGATGTGTAGAAATTTGAAATCTTTTCTGTTCGATAGTTGACACGCCGCGTTCGTTTCGCTCTCCTCGGACTTCGCAACCCTTGCGCCGCAAATCCTCCATTCCAGGTAATTTTTTCGAGCTCGAAGCACTTGAGCCACGGGTGCTCTTGTCGGCCGATCTGCTCGCGGCAGGCGTGGCTAAGGCAGACCACGCGAAGGTTGAGATCGCAGTGGATGAGGTCACCGTCGATGCGCAAGTCGCGGCTGGATTTGGCGAAAAGAAGGATGTTGTGGGGTATGATCCTGCGGCGCAGGTGGACGATATTTTCGCTGACCTCGAAGGTGATGTTTCCGACGCGGGGGGGATTGTGAATGCATCTGGAGACGATGCCTCGAATCAAGAGGCGGTGGACGTTTGTGCGCTTGGTGATAATAAAGACACTGCAGCTGCGTTCGACGCAGATGCTTCGATGACTGCAGGCACGGTCTCGGAGCGCGCCGCCGATCAGGAGCATCGGATGGACGACGGTTCCGGATTCGCGGGCGGCACGATGGAGACGATCGTTGGTGCCGCAGATTCAAGGGCGGTCTCGGACACGATTGGCGCCGGTACTTCCGCGTCCGATGCTGCCTCTTCGGTCGTGGAGAGCGTTGAGTTCCTAACGTTCGATTCTGTAGGGTCAACGTCCCTCACTGCGGCGACGCCCGCCGGCTTTCTGCTCGGCGGCGATGTGATTAACCCACTTTCCAATCAGCTCACCGAAACGCTGAAAGCCGCCAACGGCCCACCAGCGAACGAAAGCCGGGAATCATCTGTAGAAGAGCCTTCCAAGGCGAATCCGGCATCCGGCGCGGACTCGCAGGAAGGCTCTATTGCATTGGGAGATCGGCCCGTTTCGGTGCACGCGGCCGCGGCTGAGGCGGCGGCGGGTGCGGTTTCGGCAAAGAATATTCATCTCACTCCGGAGCACGTCACGGACGCGAATGGGGAGATGACGATCGGACTCGAGGAATCGCTCACCGGAACGGGAACCATCGTGGGGAACGTGGTCAATCGCGGTTTGTTCAGCCCCGGGAACTCGCCGGGAATCGTGACGATTGTGGGCGATTCACTCTTCGCTCGTTCGGGCACCACGGTGATCCAGATCGGTGGCACTAGTCCCGGCCCCGCAACGGTCGACTTTGATCAGATAAAGATTTCTGGAACGGCTACGCTGGGGGGGACGTTGCAGGTCCAATTGATCAATGGATTCACCCCCGTCGTTGGGCAGCAGTTCAAGATCCTGACTTACGGTTCTTTGGTCTCCAACTTTGACAATTACTCCGGTCTCGCTCTTGGGGGCGGTCTGTTGCTAAAGCCCACTTTTGTTCAAGACCCTCTCGACGGCAGTGCGGGTTATCTCCTTCTTGAGGTCATTCAGCACTCGACCACCATTGATCGCCCTTTGCTTTTTGTTCCTGGATTTGCCGGGAGTTTCTTTGCCGACGATACGCCGGCGGGACGAACTGAGTGGTTCCTTAATCGGGGCCTGTCGCCGACGAAACTGGTTCTCGAGCCGTTGACCAACGCTTATTCAAACTTGGTGCAATCGTTCATCAATGTCGGTTACACGCTCGGCGTTGATCTCTTCGTCGCAAACTGGGATTGGCGACTGCCGGTGGCCAAACAGGATCTCACTGCAGACGGAAACCTCACCAACGTGACGGGTCCGGAGATTACCGATTCGGTGTTCGAGACCGGTGTGGACTATCTCGGATATTGGCTCGATCAAGCAGCCACGACTTGGAACCTGCTGGGCAATGGAAGCCTTCCGTCCGTCGATCTCGTGACGCATAGCACGGGCGGTTTGATCGCCCGCGCTTACATTGAAAGCGGGGCGTATGGGGCGAGCTACGGGGGCGGGAAAACGCTGCCAAAAGTCTTCAACTTCGTGGAGTCTGCCGCCCCCAATCAGGGGCTCGCCGGGACCTACCTCATGTTGCAAGATGATTTCAGTCAGAAAGCGTCCACGCGCATTCTCGGACGGACCATCAACGCGGCCTACCAAGCGGTGGTCGGGGGTCAAGTATTGCACAATCCGGATGGCTCGATGATCACGAGCGCGGATCTCACGGCGCAGGGGGCGAACGCAATGAAGTGGTTCATCGCCCATTACGTTGAGAGCTTGCAGGATTTGATCGGAACCTACGCGATGCTGGATTTGGGCGGTGCCGGCACGTTTGTAACGCCGACAACGGCGAACGGTGGATTCCAGAACAAGCTCGTTCAGGATTTGAATGGGGGTGCCGACCCGAACGCCTTTGTCGATCGGGTGCAGGGTGTGACAAATGTCGTTTATAGCGCGGAGGTGCAAACGGATGATCTCCTCGCATTGAAAACCGGCTTCCAGGCATCGCTTGGGTTGAAGAACGAAATTCTTCCTTTCGACCGTTATCTGGGCGATGTGCCAGGACCCGCAACAACGTGGTATGCGGAAATCGATTCAAATTCTTCTGGACCGGAAGGTGATGGAACCGTGCCAACCGCGTCCGCCGTGGGGCAGTTCCTCGGCGATGCCGCGCGGCTGGCGAGTGGGAAGCTGGTGCTCACTTCCATCAATCGAGTCGATGCCGGGACTGCGGTCGGCCACAGTGAACTGACCAACAACCTCTTCGCGCAGCAGAAAACTATCGAAGCGGTTACGGGAACGCTTCCGACGGTGAGCCAAATCTCGACGAGCTTGGAAATTAGCCGCACGATCGCCGGGGCCAAGCTGTTGCAGTATGGGCTGCTCGATCCGGTGGCGCTGGGTCAGGAGGTATATGACCGGATCAAGCCACTCATCGCTGGTTTGAAGAGTTCGACGCGGCCGGACCTCGAAACTGCGATCAACTTCATCTTCAATGCGGTGGATAGCCTCAACGGTGGCGCGGGACTCAGTGCAACGGTGACCACTGCCGCTGGCGCCGGGAAGTTTGGGGTGGTTCCGGCAGCGGGTGCGGAGAATGCCTATGCTTACCTCGCTCTGACGCAGGTAAGTTTCCTCGCCGGAACGGCCGGAAAAGGCGTGGCGCTCACTTCTGGCAAAATGGGCCTTCTGATCTTCACCGATGGAACCTATGCGCTCGATCTCAGCGGCGCCGCAGACATTGTTGGTGTGACGGGCCTGGACTTCACCGGAACGATCTCCGTCCAATCAAATAACTCGGGGACGGTGGATCAGTCGATCACGGTTGGCGCCGAGACGGTGACCGTGAAGTTCGCGCAGGATACGACGTTTGCCTTCGGTGGCGTGCTGACTTTGGCCACCCCTGTGGCGGACGTGAGCGGAAAATTCGTCGTTGAAATTAGCGGTAGTGAAATTTTCGTCGGGGCGACGGAAGTTACGGCGTTTGTCGGCGACAAGCGCGGCGCCGGATCGACGGATGACGTCGGATTGAAGATCGCTGACGGCCGGCTCGCGTTGGTCATCTTCTCCGATCAATCCTACGCATTCGACGCGGCCGGGACGGCTACTTTGGTCAATGTTCCCGACGTCACAGCTGCTGGCACCGTCTCGATCAAACGCAACACCT
>JBAVML010000603.1:0-11303 GCA_049690035.1 Chthoniobacteraceae bacterium | reverse complement strand
GGTGCTGACGGCAAGCCGGAGGGTAATTTCGAGAAGCTCGTCGGCCAGACGCAAATCGCTTTTGCAGAACTCCTCAAACGCCGCGTTGACGCGATTTACTGGTTTTCCGATTTCGAGGACAAAGTGACCCCTCAAGTGGTGGAAAAGCTCACCGCCGAGTTGATGCTGAAGCGCGTCCGGCTCTACCTCCACAATTTCGCGGGCCCGAACATTCGCCCGATGTTGACGGAGATGGCGGAAAAAACCGGCGGGACCGTCGATGCCGACAAGCCGTAAAACGCTCGCGGGGCGCGTGCACGCCCGACCGCTCACATCAGACCGTCATTTTTTGAAACCCGCGAGTCCGCTTTCACGCTGAAAGGGATTCGATCGGCACGTTCCACTTCTCGTGCGCTGCGTAGAAGGGTTCTCGCAGGTGCAAGTTTCACCAGATGACGTCGACAGCTTCCACTTCCTCGTGGTCGGGCTGCAGGGATTCGAACCCTGGACCTCCTCGACCCGAACGAGGCGCTCTACCAAGCTGAGCCACAGCCCGATTTGAAGACGCCAAAACTACCGTGCAGCGATGGAGGGTCAAGCTGAGTTTCGCGCGGGGTGCTGCAACCGCACCGGTAGTGAATTCGTCTGCTCCTCGCGCTCGCATTCCCGTCCGGATGAACCGTGTTTGCTCGCGGTTTTGTTGCTCAGCATCGGTGTCCTCAGCGCCGTCTCGGCGTTCGCGGAGCGGTTCAGGCTGGCGGCGGGCCTTCGAGCATGGCGCGCAGCCGCGCCTGGAGAGCCTCGGACTTGAACGGTTTTTGCAAAAAACCGGCGAGTCCCTTGCCGGCGAAGCGGCTCACGGCATCCTGTTCGTTGAAGCCGCTCATCAGCAGCACGCTGACGTCGGGCCGGATGCGGCGCATCGCGGTGAAGGCCTCGGTGCCATCCATCTCGGGCATGGTGAGATCGAGCAGCACGGCGACGAAGCGACCTGGATCCTGACGGAAGCGATCCACGGCTTCGCGCCCGTTGCGCGCGACCTCGGTCTCGCAGCCCCACGCCTGCAGCATTCGGGAAGTCACGCTTCGCACGGCCTCTTCATCATCGACCACGAGGACGGTGCCGGAGGTGCGCCACGCGGGTGCGGCGCCGCCGGTCGGTGAGAGCGTCTCCAGTGCGCCGCCGACCGCCGGCAGGAGCAGCTTGAAGGTCGATCCTTTCCCGGGCTCGGAATAGACGCGCAGCGCGCCACCGTGACCGCGCACGATGCCGAGCACGGCGGCGAGCCCGAGGCCGCGGCCGGTGAATTTGGTGGTGAAGAACGGATCGAAAATTCGCTCCCGCGTTTCGGCGTCCATGCCGCCGCCATTGTCGCCCACTTCGAGAAAGACGTATTCGCCCTCCGGCAGATCGGGTGAAAGGTAGGTGTTGGAGAGGTAGGCGTGATCGGCATGCACGACGCCGGTCCCGAGCGTGATCAGACCCTGCTTTTCACCGATCGCGTCGGAGGCGTTGATCACGAGATTCATGATGATCTGCCGGACCTGCGTCGCGACGGCGGCGACGGCGGGGAGGGTCTCGGAGAGATTGAATTTCAGGACGACATTTTTTCCGATCGAGACCTGGATGAGTTCCGCGGTGTCGCGCACGAGCGCGCTCAAGTCGAGGCGATGAACGATGAAGCGCCCCTTGCCGGAATACGCGAGCATCTGCTTGCAGAGTTCGGCGGCGCGCATGGCCACGGTCTCGATCGCTTCCAGGTTGGAATGCACCGGCGATCCCGAGGGCAGGTCCATGCGGGCGAGGCTCGCATTGCCGAGGATGCCGGTGAGCAGGTTGTTGAAATCATGCGCGATGCCGCCGGCGAGGATGCCGAGGCTTTCAAGTTTTTGTGTCTCCTGGAGCTTCGAATCCCAGCCGCGATTCATTGCCCATCAGTGGTTCGACGTAGAGCCCGACCAGATACTCTGCCCGCTCGCCCGCGATGACCGGAGTGACTTCACCTCCATCCGCTGGTTGGCGCTCGTCCTTGATTTCAAAATCACGCTGCACTTCCGCCCGCGCGCGTCTCCACCGCGCTGCGCTGCTCGCGCGGCGGCACTCGGACCAGCCACTCCAGTGTCTGGATGCCGGGATGCCGCGCACGCAGATCGGCTGCCGCGGTGCGAGACTCCCCGAAATTCCCATCATCGGAAGCCTGAAACACATCGCGCAACGTGAAGAGCGCCTCCCGATAGCGGGCGAGGGGACACGTTGAGTTTCTGACCGAGTTTGTGTGCTTCGGCCTGGAAAGCGCGCTCGACCCGTTCGCGCTCGGCGCGGCGCACGATCAGGAACGTTCCCATCGAAATTGCCATCCCCACCAACATCACGACGACCAGCGAGAGTGCATGCCGCCACGTTCCGGCGTCGGCGTCGGTGGGAGAGTCCGCAGTGACCGCGGGGGCTCACGATCCAACTGAGCAGGCCGAGGGGCCTGGTGGGGCAATTCCATTTCACGGAAATGAGTCTGCCCACGCGTTCGCCACGGGGTGAAAGAACTCGCAACTCGCGCTCTCGTGGAGAATCTTCCCGTCAGAAATGAAGCTGACTTTCCCCCTCGTCGCCGCCTCCCTCCTCGCGCCGTCGCTGGCGCTGGCGCTTTCGCCCGAAGTCTCGCGCAAGCTGCCACCCGCCGCCTCGCGCTCCGTCGATTTTGTGCGCGACATCCAGCCGCTCTTCGAGTCGTCGTGTGTGAAATGTCACGCGAAGGGGAAGGACAAGGGCGGCTTTTCGCTCGAAACGCGCGAAGCCTTTTTGCGCGGCGGCGACACGGGCGTGGGTGCAGTCTTGGGGAAGGGTGCGGAGAGCCTCATCGTCGAGGCGGTGTCGGGTCTGAATGAAGATCTCGTGATGCCGAAGAAGGGCTCACACTGGGCGCCCGAGCAGCTGGGGCTGCTGCTCGCATGGATTGATCAAGGCGCGGTCTGGCCGGCCGGCGTGACCTTCTCCAAACCCGCTCCGCAAAATCTCAGCCCGCGCGCCGTCGCTTTGTCCGAGCGGCCGAGCGTGCATCCGGTGGACAATCTTCTCGCGACCTACTTCGCGGAGCATCGCATCGACTTTCCCGCGCCCGTCGAGGACCGCATCTTCGCGCGCCGCGTGTGGCTCGATCTCATCGGCCTGCTTCCCACGCCCGCGCAGCTCGATGAATTTCTCGCCGACCCCGCGGCCGACAAACGCGCGCAGCTCGTCCGCCGCCTGCTCGCCGACAAACGCAACTACTCCGAGCACTGGATCACTTTTTGGAACGATCTCCTGCGCAACGACTACAAAGGCGCCGGCTTCATCGATGGCGGGCGCAAGCAAGTCAGCGACTGGCTTTATCAATCGCTCGTCGCCAACAAACCGTACGACCGCTTTGTCGCCGAACTCGTGCGTCCCACCGTGGCGAGCGAAGGCTTCAGCCGCGGCATCATCTGGCGGGGGAATGTGAACGCGTCCATGCTTCCGCCGATGCAAGCCGCGCAGAGCGTCTCGCAGGTTTTCCTCGGCGTGAATCTCAAGTGCGCCTCGTGTCACGACAGCTTCGTCAATGACTGGTCGCTCGCCGACGCCTACGGCATGGCCGCCGTCTATGCCGAAGAGCCGCTCGAGCTCGTGCATTGCGACAAGCCCACCGGCAAGCAGGCCGCGCTGCGTTTCCTCTATCCCGAAGTCGGCGCACTCGATCCCGCCGCGCCGAAAGCGCAGCGCCTCGAGCGTTTCGCCGAGATCATCACCAGTCCGAAAAACGGACGCCTCTCGCGCACCATGGTCAATCGCCTGTGGGCGCGGCTGCTCGGCCGCGGGCTCGTCGAGCCGCTCGACGACATGGACAAGCCGGCGTGGAATTCCGAGCTGCTCGACTGGCTCGCCGAGGATTTCGTCGCGCACGGCTACGACGTGAAGCATGTGCTCGAAGTCATCTGCACCTCGCGCGCCTACCAGCTTCCCGCAGTGGAAGGTCCGCGCGAAAAGGAAACATTCACTTTCCGCGGACCGCTCACGCGCCGGCTTTCCGCCGAGCAGTTCAGCGACGCGGTGAGCGCGCTGACCGACGATTGGGCGCGGCTGCCGGCGTCGCTCGAGTTCGACTTCCGCGCCGCCGGCGTGATCCCGGACGTACCGTTGCCGAAATGGATCTGGACCAGCGAACCCGTCGCGATGGGCCCGCTCCGCTCCGAGATTTACACCGCGAAGGCGCGGGTGAAGCAGGCGCTGGCAAAAGCCGAAGCCGCCGACGAAGCGCAGGCCGCGCTCGATCAATTGCTCGCGCGTGCCGACACCTTGCTCGCGGCGAAAACCGAGCCACCCGAATCCATTCCCACCGGAGAAGCCGCGCGCCATCGCGTCGTTTTCCGCAGGACCTTCACCCTCGACGCCGCGCCCACCGATGCCTACGCCGCGATCCTCGCCAGCCAGCGCTTCGAGGTGACCGTCAACGGCACGAACGCCAAGATCGCCCAGCGCGACGGCACGCGGAATGGACGCATCGCGCTGATGGATCTCCGCTCATTGCTTCGCGTCGGGCAAAATGTGATCGCGATCGACGTCTCCAGTTTCACCGAAAAGGCGATGAACGAAGACGAGCGCAAACGTTACCCCGCCTCGGCGAATCACCTCAACGCGCAGAGCGGCCTCGCCTTCTTCCTCCACTGCGCGCTGTCCGATGGCCGCCCCGCTGTAAATCTCGGCACCGACGAAACGTGGACCACGCGCCGCAATCCCGATGGCGCCTGGAACAAAGCCGCCGACGCTGCCTTCTCCGATGCCGATTGGACCCACGCGACGCCGCTGCCGTCCGGAGTCGCGCCAGTCGATGAAGGCCCGAGCCTCGAGCCCGTCACGCGCAAGGACTTCGCCAATATTCCCGTCCAACTCGGCTCCCAGCTCAGCGCCGCCGTGAGCACCGCCGCCCAACCCGGCCGCATCCGCGCCGCGCTGCTCGCTGGTGATCCATTGCAGGTCGCGCTCGATCGACCGAACCGCGAAGTCGTCGCCCCTGTTCGCGCCAATGTCGCCACGACCATCCCGGCCCTCGAAATCCCCAACGGCGCGACGCTGAATACCAAGCTGCAACGCGCGGCCAAACGGCTCGCCGCCGAGCCGAATCCCGCCGTCGCGACCACCTTCCGCCACGCCCTCGGCCGCCCGCCCTCCGCCGACGAGCGCGCCGCCATCGATTCCCTGCTCGGCGCGAAACCGAAGCCCGAGGATCTTGCCGACTTCCTCTGGGCGCTGGTCAATCTCCCCGAGTTCCAACTCATCAACTAACGCCCCGCCGGAAGACGTTCCAGTTACGGACGTGCAGGAACACGTCCCTCCGAGCGGAAATCCACTCCACCCATGCGCTCAATCATCCTCGCCTTCTTATCCCTCGTCGGCCTCGCGTCCGCCCAGCAACCGCCCTACGACGTCTTCCCACCGGCTGAGCCGCCTTACTACCGCGTTCGCTACGAGGCCTCGACGCAGCCAGGTGAGCTGATCTTCCCAGTCAATTACACCATCTGGCTGCCGCCCGGCGTGAAGACCCTGCGCGGCGTCATCGTCCACCAGCACGGCTGCGGCGAGGGCTCATGCAAATCCGGCCTCACCGGCGCTTTCGATCTGCATTGGCAGGCTCTCGCGAAAAAGCACGACTGCGCGTTGCTCGCGCCCGCTTACGAACAACCCGAGAAGGCCGAGTGCCAGATGTGGTGCGACCCGCGCAATGGCTCCGATGCCGTCTTTCAGCGCGCGCTCATCGATCTCGGGAAGAAGAGCGGCCATCCTGAACTCGCCACAGTCCCGTGGGCGCTCTGGGGCCACAGTGGCGGCGGACACTGGGCGGGCGGCATGACGCTGCTGCATCCAGACCGCGTCGCCGCCGTGTGGTTGCGTTCCGGCGTGCCGCTGCTTCAGCCAAATCCCCAGCGCGCCACAATCAAGATCCACACGCTGCCAGAGGCCGCGCTGCGCGTGCCGATGATGTGCAATCTCGGAACGAAGGAAGGCGTGACCGTGACCGAAGGCCGCTTCGCCGGGAACTGGGCGAACAATCAGGCGTTCTTCAATGCCGTGCGCGGGCGCGGCGGACTCATCGGCGTCGCCGTCGATCCGTTCACGAGCCACGAGTGCGGCAATCAGCGCTACCTCGCCATCCCGTGGCTCGACGCCTGCCTTACCTCGCGCCTGCCGAAAACACCGGGCGCCGCGCTCAACCCGATGCCCACCGACACCGCCTGGCTCGCGCCCTTACTCGGAACGGAAGTCATGCCCGCCGCGCAGTTCACCGGCGACGCAAAGACTGCCGTCTGGCTGCCCACCGAAGCCATCGCCCGCGCGTGGATGCAGTACGTGAAAGACACCGCCATCCCCGACACCACGCCTCCGCCTGCGCCGACGCACCTGCAAGTCGCCGGCAACGAACTCACCTGGGAAGCCGAAGCCGATCTCGAAAGTGGCCTCGCCCATTTCCTCATCGAGCGCGACGGCCAACCCCTCGCCACCGTGCCCGAGCAACCAAAGAACCCCTTCGGCCGTCCGATCTTCCAAGGACTTCAATATAGCGACACACCCGCGATGCCGCTCGTTCCGATGCGCTTCACCGACACCACCACCGAGCCGGGGAAGAAGCACGAGTATCGTGTGATCGCGGTGAATACAGTGGGGCTGCAGTCGAAGTAGCGCGCCGCGTCCGGAGCCAGCCTGTGGCAGCTTGACACCGCTGCGCGCCTTGACGCCTCATGGACCGGAATGATCGACCCAGCTTCTCTCACTTTCCGCTACGGCGATTTCGTTTCGGGCCTCATTGAAACCGGGCGGGATTTTCACACGCGGGGCTGGTCGCTGGGGACGAGCAGTAACTATAGCGTGGTCGTGGAGCGCGATCCTTTGACGCTGCTGCTCACGGGCAGCGGCTTCGACAAGGGGCGGCTGCGGCCGGAGCAGTTTGTGTTGGTCGATGAGCACGGCAAGTCACTGAGCGCCGCCGGGCCGAAGCCTTCGGCGGAGACGATGTTGCATGTGGTGCTGGCGCGCGCGGCGGGGGCGGGGGCGATACTGCATACGCACTCGGTGCGCGGGACGGTGCTCTCGGAGCATTTCGTCGACGAAGGCGCGCTGCCCATCGCCGGCTACGAAATGCTGAAAGGGCTGGCCGGAATCACCACGCACGAGACGGCGATCGAAGTGCCCATCTTTCGCAATACGCAGGACATCCCGAGCCTCGCGGCGAAAGTGGAGGCGCGGCTCCGCGACCCGGCGGCTCCGCTGCGGCATGGCTTCCTGATCGCGGGCCATGGCCTGTATGCCTGGGGCGAGGATCTCGCGGCGGCCCGGCGCCACATCGAGGTCTTCGAATTTTTGTTTGAAGTGCTCACCGAAAAGCGGGAGTTCAACCGCTAACTTTTCCTCAACGACCATGGCTACGATTCGCATTCCCGAACGCAACGAATCGCTTTCTGAAAAAGAGCGCATGCGCACTTTCCTCGCGCCGTTCGGCATTCAGTACGATTCGTGGCCGGTCTCGGGCCGCATTGGTGCGGAGGCGACTTCGGAGGAAATTCTGCGCGCTTACGATCCGGAGATTCAGGAGTTGAACGCGCGGGGCGGCTACATCACGGCGGATGTCATCGACGTCACGCCCGACCTGCCCGGACTCCAGGCGATGCTCGACCGCTTCAACAAGGAGCACACGCACGCGGAAGATGAAGTGCGCTTCATCGTCAAAGGGCGCGGCATCTTTTTCATCCATCCGTCGGCGGCGCCGGTCTTTTCCGTCGAGGTGGAGGAGGGCGACCTGATCAATGTGCCCGCGGGCACGAAGCACTGGTTCGACCTTTGCTCCGATCGGACGATCCGCGCCATCCGGCTCTTCCGCGAAAAAGCCGGCTGGACGCCAAACTACACCGAAGACCCGATCGCCGCCGCCTACGAACCGCTCTGCTTCGGCCCGCGCTATCTGCGCGCAGATTTGCCGTCGATCGCACCCGGCGTGCAGGTGGCATGAGCCGTCCGCGGCTCGTGCTGCTGGACATCGAGGGCACCGTCTCGCCGCTGGCCTACGTGCATGAGGCGATGTTCCCGTTCGCCCGCACGGGCGTGCAGCCTTTTCTCGAGGCGAATCTGGCGCGTCCCGAGGTAGTCGCGGCGCTCGAACAGATGGCGGTGGATGCCGGTGCTGAAAGCTTCGCCGCGTGGTGTCCGTCGGCTGCGGCGCCGGTGCCGTGGATCGTGGCGCAAGTGCATGCGCTGATGGATGCGGACGTGAAGGCGACGGGGTTGAAGCAGCTCCAGGGGCTGATCTGGGAAGGCGGCTTCCGCAGCGGTGCGTTGCGCGCGGCGCTCTTCGCCGACGTGGCTGGTATGCTACGCCGCTGGCATGCCGAAGGCGTCGAGTTGCGCATCTATTCGTCGGGCAGCGTGCAGGCGCAGCGGCTGTTCTTTGCGCATACCGAAGCGGGCGACCTCACGCCGCTGCTGAGCGGATTTTACGACACAAAGATCGGCGGGAAGAAATCGAGCGCGAGCTACGCTGCCATCGCGGCGGACGCTTGCCGCGCGCCGGAGACGATCCTTTTTCTCAGCGACGTGGTGGAAGAGCTCGACGCCGCGTGCGATGCCGGGCTGGCCACGGCGCTAGCGTTGCGCCCCGGAAATCGCGAACAGCCGCCGAACGCGCACGCCACGTTCACCTCGCTTGAAGAAGTCATCCCATGAAAGTCGAAGGCGTTCCCCGTCACACCATCGAGCCGCTCCCCGACCGGCGCGCGGTCCAGATCCTCGACCAGACGCTGCTCCCGCACGAGATCGTGTGGCGCATCGTGGAAACGATCGACGACGCGGCGGAGGCGATCCGCGTGATGAAAGTGCGCGGCGCGCCGCTGATCGGCGCCACGGCCGCGTTTGGCTTGGGCTTCGCGCTCGGTGTCGATCCGTCCGACGCCGCGCTGGCCAAGGCTTACGACATCCTGCTCGCCACGCGGCCCACCGCGGTGAATCTCCGCTGGGCGCTCGATCGCGTGCGCGCCCGCGTCGCTCCGCTGCCGCCCGACGAACGCGCCGATGCCGCGTGGGCCGAAGCGCTGCAACTCTGCGCTGACGACGTGGCGACGAATGCCGCGATCGGCCGCCACGGGCTAACGCTCTTTCGCGAGATTCTCGACGCGAAGACCGAGAAGACGCTCAACATTCTCACCCACTGCAACGCCGGCTGGCTCGGCTGCGTGGACTGGGGCACCGCGATCGCGCCGATCTACCTCGCGCACGACGCGGGGCTCGCCGTGCATGTGTGGGTGAGCGAGACGAGGCCGCGCAATCAAGGCGCTTCGCTGACCGCGTGGGAACTCACGCAACACGGCATTCCGCACACGCTCGTCGTGGACAACGAAGCCGGACATCTCTTGCAACGCGGGCTCGTCGATCTCTGCATCGTGGGCACCGATCGCGTGACCGCGAATGGCGACGTGGCCAACAAGATCGGCACGTATCTCAAGGCGCTCGCCGCCCGCGCCCACGACGTTCCCTTTTACGTCGCGTTGCCCATGAGCACCATCGACTGGACCATCTCCGACGGCATCCGCGACATCCCGATCGAGCAACGCTCCGGCCGCGAAGTCACGCACCTCGTCGGTCGCGGCAGCGACGGACAGCGCAGCGAGGTGCTGCTCACGCCCGCGACCACCGCCGCGCGCAACGACGCCTTCGACGTGACGCCGGCCGCGCTCGTCACCGCGCTCATCACCGAACACGGCCCCTGCCGCGCCGACGCCGCAGACCTGCAGCGCCTCGCGGCGGAGGTCCGGGACAAAGCACCCGCCTGCGCTGAATCTGTCTGAGGTGGCAGCGAGAGCGGGAACGAGGCGAGGGTAGGTGCCACTCGGCTCCGAGCGGGCTGGTTTCCTTCGCTTCCGGCATTGACAGACCATCCGCACTCCGCGCAGCGTCCTCCCACGTATGAAAGACTCCCTCCCGTCCGGTTCCACCCGTCGCCACTTCATCAAAACCACCGCTGCCGTCTCCGCGCTGGCCGGTATTAAAATCCCCTTCGTGCATGCCCAGAGCAGCGAGGTCGTCAACGTCGCGCTCGTCGGCTGCGGCGGCCGCGGCACCGGCGCGGCGCGGGATGCGATGGGGCAAAGCGGCCCGCCGATCAACCTCGTGGCGATGGCCGATGTCTTCCAGCATCGTCTGGAGGGCAGCTATAACTCGATCTCGAAAGCCATGCCCAACCAAACGAAGGTTCCCGAGGACCAGAAGTTCATCGGCTTCGACGGCTACAAGAAGGCGATCGATTGTCTCAAGAAAGGTGACGTCGCGATCTTCACTACGCCGATGGCTTTCCGCGCGGCGCACTTCGCCTACGCGATCGAGAAGGGCGTGAATGTTTTCATGGAAAAGCCGGTCACCGCGGACGGGCCGAAGTCGCGCCTGATGCTCGAGCTGAACAAGAAAGCGGAAGCCAAAGGACTCAAGGTCGCCGTCGGCCTGAACAGCCGCCACAGCCGCGGCATGCAGCAGCTCAAGCTGCGCATCGACGACGGGGAGATCGGCGACATCATGTTCATGCGCGGCTATCGCATGCAGGGCCCGCTCGGTTCCGCCTTCTCGGAAAAATATCCCGGCCCGGATAATACGCTGCCCGGCAAGCCCAGCGAACTGCTCTGGCAGATCTCTCGCTTCCACAGCTTCATCTGGGCAAGCGGCGGCGCATTCAGCGACTTCTACATTCATCACATCGATCACCTGTGCTGGATGAAAGGCGCGTGGCCGATCAAGTGCCAGGCCCTCGGCGGACGCCACTATCGCGGGGACTACGTGGACCAGAACTTCGACAGCTACTCGTGCGAATACACCTTCGAGGACGGCGCGAAACTCTACATGGATGGCCGCTGCATGATCGGCGCGTATCCGCACTACTCCAGCTACGCGCACGGCACCAAGGGCGTGGCGATTTGCGCGGCGAGCGGTGACGCGGGCCTGCCTTCGAGCACTTACAAAGGGCAGAATCCCGATCGCAAAAACCAGATCTGGAAATCCGAAGTCGGGCCGACGGAAGTGGAGTCGCACTTCAACGAGTGGACCGATCTCATCGACGCGATCCGCAACGACAAGCCCTACAACGAAGTGAAGCGCGGCGTGGAGGCAAGCGTCGTGACTAACATGGGCCGCTTCGCCGCGCACACCGCGCAGGAAGTGACCTTCGAGCAGATGCTCAACCACGATCACGAATACTGCCCGGACGCGGACAAGATCACCATGGACAGCCCGTCGCCGTTGCCTGCGGACAAGGACGGCAAGTATCCCGTGCCGCAGCCCGGCCT
>JBAVML010000602.1:0-41581 GCA_049690035.1 Chthoniobacteraceae bacterium | reverse complement strand
GTCCATTTCAATACTGGACTACCGGAGCGTACGGGCGGGCAGCGAATAGATTCGGCGTGTGAGTCAGAGCATCGTTGCTCTGAGCAGCTACGCCGCCAACGCGCTGCGCTGAGACACACCAATTGGCTTGAGGGGCGACCAGACTCATTTCAAGCTCACCATCGTGGGCAAGAAATACGACGTGTTTATCTCCTACTGCTCTGAGGATGAATCACTCGTGGAGTGTATTCAGAAACTGCTGAGCCTTTCCGGGCGAAAGGTCTTTCGAGATCGGGCCTGCATCCTACCTGGAACATTATGGAAGCTCGAATTGCAACGCGCTGACCGAGTCCAAAATGCTCGCGCTTTTTTGGTGCTGTCACGCCGCGCGATCTGCATTCGTGAAATGGGAAACGTCCGTGGCCTTACGCAGCGGGATGCCGGTGACCCCCATAGTTCTTTGCGATAATCCGATACCCAAGCGCCTTCTACAGTGGCAGTGGATCAACCTGGCGGGATCTGTCATCCATCGGTGCGAGCTCCACTTGGTTGGAAAAACGCAGTTGAAAAAGCCGAGAACACCTCGTGCTGGGGTAGAGGTGTCGAATGCCGGATCCGAGGACTTGCCAATGGTAGGTCCCGTCGGCCCCAAAACGCGCTCGCATCCACACGGTGATTTGCCCTTCAACTTCAGGTGTACCCCCATGGATCCGAAGGACGTCGTTAGGGGCGCGATTCTCGCGGTAGAAGTGATTCTGCGACGCCCTTCCCGGCAGGGCCTCTGACTAAGACTCCATTCCGCCCCACCTGCCCGCCCACTGACCAGCCCCCACTTGTCCCGTGCGCCGCCACCTCGACCCGCTCGGACCTCCGCCCAGGATTACAGTCGTTTGGAAGGATCACGCCTCTGGCTTGATGCGGATCTTCACCTGCCGGGAGAGCAGCCACTTCACGGCGAACATGTCGCAGGTTGCTTTCCAGGCGCGGTTGCCGAAGCCGTATTTGCTGATGCCGGCGGTGCGCGGGCGGTGGTTGGTGGGGACCTCGGCGAGCCGGTAGCCCATGCCTTTCACAAGTGCGGGAATGAAGCGGTGCATGCCGTAGAAGGGAACAAGTGCTTCGCGGCATTCGCGCCGCATGGCTTTCAAGGTGCAGCCGGTGTCGCGCACGCCGTCGCCGGTGAAGCGGCTGCGGACGAAGTTGGCGATGCGGCTCTGGATGCGTTTGAAGGTAGTGTCCTTGCGGTTGGCCCGGTAGCCGCAGACGAGGTCGGCGCCGCGGTCGATCTCGGCGAGGAGGGCGGGAATGTCGTGCGGATCGTTCTGCCGGTCGCCGTCGAGGAGCACGATGACGTCGCCTTTCGCCGCATAGATTCCCGCATACATCGCGGCGCTTTGGCCGGTGTTTTTGGCAAACTCGATGACGCGGACCTCGGGCGTGCGTATGATTCGCGCGACGGTTTCATCGGTCGAGAAATCATCGACGAGAATGAGCTCGTAGTCGCGGCCGGCGAGCGCGGCGGCGAGTTCCTGCTGGAGGGGTTCGATGTTGTCCTGCTCGTTGTAGAGCGGGATGACGATGGAAAGCTGGGGCATGGAACGGCGGATTCTTAATCGCCGATCGCCAATCGCCAATCGGCAATTACAGCGAGATTTGCCGGTAGTTGTAGCAGGCGAAGACGCGGAGCTGGCGGAGCGGCAGCCCGCGGCGCTGGAAGTCGATGCAACGAATCATTTCCACGCGCTCGAAGCCGCGCTTGATCGAGGATGGCGGACGCTCTTCCGGACGATCGGTGATGTAGAGCGCGGGGCGACCGACGAACCGACTGGAGCCGCCCTCTTCGGTGTAATATTCGTCCTTCGGCGCGGCGCCGGGCGCGAACTGTTCGTTTTCATCGTAGCGCGGCCAAAAGTAGTATTGGTTCTCCGGCGCGGCGGACTCGGGGACGTAGACCGGCGGATGGCCGGGGCCTTCGACGCGCTTTTCCGCGAGGTAGAAGGCGAGGCTGGAAGCGGAGCCGTAGTTGTTCGCGATGAGAAACGCGGACTGCCCCTGCGCGGTCTCGAATTCGCGCCGAATCTCGCCCACTTTCTCGGCGGCGCTGCGCCAGCCGCGGAGCCGCGCGCTGGGATCGAGATCGTAGCTGTAGCGGATGCCAAGGCGGCGCGGGAACTCGCTATCCATGGCGATAACGCTGATCACGAAAGCGACTCCAAAAGCCGTGAAGATCGCGCGCCGAATGCGCACGCCTTCCTGCGCCCGCTCGTGCCAGAGCGCGACGGCGAGCAGGCCGAGGCTGAGCGTGGCGGGCGCGGTCCAGTTTGCCTCGCCGGCTTGCTTGAAGGAGAGGATGAAATAGAGCGCGAAGAGCGGCAGGGTGAAGCTGAGGAGAAAGCGGGCCTTGAACTGATTCTCCGCACGCCGCCAGCCCCACCAGATGGCGACGAGCATGCCGGCGAAGATGAGCGGCGAATAGACGCCGAAGTGCGCGCCGAGGAAGGCGAAGAATTCCGCCGGGTCGAAGGTCGTCGCCTTTTGCAAGCCGCCGCGGACGGTGAGGTGATGCAGCGTGATCCACTCGTGCTGCGCATTCCAAATGATGGGCGGCAGGGTGAAGACGGCGAACGTGCCGAGCATGATGTAAAATCCCGGTCGGCAAAGCTCGCGGCGATATTTCGGCGTCACGGCGAGGAGGAGCAGGATGGAGAGCAACTCCATCGCGTTGGTGTATTTTGCGAGAAAGCCGAGGCCGATCAGCGCGCCGGTCGCCTCCCACCAAAGGCTCGGGTCCGGGCTGCGCTCGAGTGCGAGCCAGAACGTGTAGAGCGCGGCCATCCAGAAGAAGATCGAGAGCGGGTCGATGGTCATGACCAGGCTGCCGACGCTGAAGATCGGGATGAAATTGATCAGCAGCACCGTCCACGCGGCGATCGAGTCGCCATACAACCGGCGCGCGAAGGAAAGCATGAGCAGGCTCGTGCCGAGCGCGAGCAGCGGGCTCAGCACACGCACACCGAATTCACTCACGCCGAAGACATGCGTGCTGAACCACATGGCCGCGGCGACGCCGGGGCCTTTGCTGAAGTAGCTCCAGTCGAGCCGTTCACTCCACTGGTAGTAGTAGGCTTCGTCGGGCGAAAGCTCTAGCTGTCCGATGTAGATCAGCCGCAGCACGGTGAGCGCGGCGAGGAGGAAGAGAACAAGCCGGCGGGAATTCATGCAGCGAGAAGGCTGGGGTGGCGCGCCTGCATTTCCGGCCACCAGACCGTGCCGCAGCGGCGCCACAACGCGTCGAGTCCCGCGAGCAGAAGCAGCGTCGAGCCGAAGGCGAGGAAGATCGAAGTGAGGACATCGCTCGGCCAATGCACGCCAACGTAGATCCGCGAATAGCCGACAAGCGCCGCGATCGCAAAGCCCCACGCCACCCGCCGGCCGTAGAAACACGCCGCGAGCAGCGCGACGGTGAACATGTTCATCGTGTGCGAGGAGGGAAACGAGCGGCCTTCCACCCGGTCCGTTCCGGGTTCGGAGAGCTTCACCTTCGCCGGGCTGAAGATGGCCAGAATTCGAGGCTTCGCCTTCACGAGATCGACGACGCGCACGCCATCGATCACCTGATGCGGGCGCGGACGACCGATGAGGTGCTTCAGGGAATTCGAGATCACGCCGTCATTGATCCCCACAATGACGAGGACGGTGACGATGAACGCACGCGCCTTAAACGAACCTTTGGCCAGCAGGACGACGATCAGGATTGCCGCAATCGGCAGCCACACATCCCAGCTCGAAACAAGGGCCATCAACCGATCGGCTGCGGCGCTGGTCCACTCGCGGTTAATGAGAAAAAGAAGCTTTAGATCCATGCAGCGCTGGCGGAGTGTCGGCGAGGTTATGGCCCTCACTTTTCATGTAAAGCTACGAATCCTCCTCGCGCCCGCGATGCTGTGTCTGAGCGGGTTGGCAGGCGGCGCGGATGCACCGGACGCGCGTGAAATCCTCAAGTCGGTGAGGGCCGCGCAGACCGCGCAACAGCAGTCGCTCACGGGCAAAGTGCGCAGCGGCTGGAAGTCGGTTCCCTTTAAGCTGACGATGTCCGGCAACACGGTGCGCTGGGAATTTTCCGACCCACCCGAGACGCTGCAACTCCGGCTCGGCGAGAAGGATTCGCAGTTTGAAGAAATCGGCAAAGGCGGGGCGCAGAAGGTGTCCGCCGCGAGCTTCGACAAGAAAGTGCGCGACACCGACATCAGCTACGAAGACCTCTCGATGCGCTTCCTTTATTGGTCGAATGCTACGGTTGAGGGCGATGAGACGATGCTGATGAACAGTTGCTGGATCGTGCGAGTCGAGCCGCCGTCGAGGAGCTCGTCGCAGTACAGCAAGGTGAAACTCTGGATCACCAAAAACAACGGCGCACTGATGCAAGCCGAGGCCTACGGCCACGACGGCAAACTCGCGCGCCGCTTCAAGGTGGTTTCCGGCCAGTCGCTCGGCGACGGGCTGTGGATGCTCAAGCAGATGCGCATCGAGCAGATGACCGCCGGCGCGGACAAGACGCCGAGTTATCTGGAAGTCGAGAAGCCGAAATCAGACTGACGCCGCTTCCGGCGCGCTCATCTTCGCGAGCCATTCGCGATGCACTTTCGGGGAGATTTCGCTAGGCTTGATCTCGCTGCGGCCGCCCCAGAAGACGTTCGTGTAGGTGACGGGAATGCCGATGCTTTCGAGGTGCGCATCGATGGCGGCCTTGTGGGCGAAAACGCGGTCGCGCTCGGTGCCGTGGCAAACGGCCATGATGTTCACGTGGTTGAACTCCGGCCCGCCTTCCCGCCAGTAGCAGTGCGTGAGGATGACATGGCGGCCGACTTCGCTACCGGCTTCGACCTCACGGCCGGCGGGCACGCGCCAGTGGAAGAGCGCGTTGAAGCGCGTCACGCGCTGGCCGGTGGCCGAGGGTTTGACGTGTTCGAGGAAAGTGGAAAAGCGACCGATGACCTGGCGCGCGTTGAGGTCTTCCGCGACCCTCAGGAAGGTGTCGAGATCCACGCCGGCCTCGACGGCACGGGATTCCCACAGGCCCACGCGCACTTCATCGAGCGTCAGTTCGCGTTTGAGCGCGAGCAGGACTTCCCATTCAAGATCGCTGAGATGCACCACGCCGACGGGGATCATCTTCGCGGGCTCGTCCGACTTGTCACCGGGCTCGATCGTCTTCCGCCGCACATGGCCGACGCCGAGGGCGAAGATGCCCTTCGCCGGCATCAGCTTGTAAGCCTGACAGCCGGTGTGGCGCATCAGCACTTCGCAATGTTCGTCCATCGAACGACCGACCGGCACCTTCAGCGTGGTCCACAACCGGAAGTCGCTCCCGGTCGTCTGCTGGTCGGTCGAGCGCACCACCACGTGGCCGCTGAACGGGTCTTCCTTGAACATGAAATCGAACGCGCCGCTCAGCTTTTCCTCCGGCACTTTCCACGCGACGAGCGCGCCCTCGGCGAGATTGCTGGCCACGAGCGTCTGCCGCACGCGGCGGATGGTGCCGGCAGCGAGCATCGTGCGGATGCGTTCCAGCACGGTCTCGAGCGGCACGCCGCTGCGCTCGGCGATCTCGACGAAAGGTTCGCGCACGAAGCCGGCGATCTTGTCTTCGGAGACGGCGAGGATGCGGGCGTTGAGCGGGTCGGAATGTTCGATGGACATGGGAAGAGGGACTGAGTTTAGGCGGGGTCGGGCGATGCACAAGCGGCGGCCTGCGGGTCCAAGAAGCCACATCACCTGAGCAAGAGCCAACCGCGTCTTGGGAAAACCCGACCGCGGCGTGCGAGCCGCAAGACTCCGTTTCATCCAAAACGGAAAGTAGTTCCGCGACCGTTGCCCTTCGCAGTGGTTGGATCAGGCTCCCGCTTCACCCCGATGAAATTCCTCCGGTCTCTCTCCCTGCTCCTCCTCCCGCTCGCTGCGACCGCCGCGGACGCGCCGCGGCTGAACATCCTCTTCGTCTTCGCCGATGACTGGGGCCGCTACGCGAGCGCCTACGCGAAGGTCGATGGCAAGCCTTCGATCAACGATGTGATCAAGACGCCGAATGTCGATCGAGTCGCGCGCGAAGGCGTGCTCTTTCGTCGGGCTTTTGTGAATGCGCCGAGTTGCACGCCCTGCCGCAGCTCGATGCTTTCGGGGCGCTATTTCTTCAACACCGGCCGCGGCGCGATCCTCAATGGCGCGGTTTGGGATCCGGCGATTCCCAGCTTCCCGCTGCTGCTGCGCGACGCGGGTTATCACATCGGCAAGAGCTACAAGGTGTGGAGCCCCGGCACGCCGGCGGATGCGCCGATCGGCGGGCAGCAATACGCTTACGAAAAGGCCGGTCGCGCACCGAATAACTTTTCCGAGGAAGCGACGGCGATGGTCGCCGGCGGCGCGACGATTGAGGCGGCGCGGGAGAAGATTCTCGATCAGGTACGGGGCAATTTCGATGCCTTCATCGCCGACCGAAAGCCCGGCCAGCCGTGGCTCTATTTCTTCGGGCCGACCACGACGCATCGTACGTGGATCAAAGGTTCGGGCAAGAAACTGTGGGGCATCGAACCGGAAGCGCTGAAAGGAAAGATGCCCGAATTTCTCCCCGATGTGCCCGAGGTGCGCGAGGACGTGGCCGACTATCTCGGCGAGTGCCAGGCGGTGGATGCGTACGTCGGCGTGCTGCTGAAAAAGCTCGAGGATCTCGGCGAACTCGAGCACACGATCGTGGTTGTCACCGGCGATCATGGCATGCCTGGCGTGCCCGCAGGGAAGTGCAATCTCTACGACCACGGCACGTCGGTCGCACTCGCGATTCGCTGGCCGGGAGGCAAGGCAGGGCGCGTGATCGACGACTTTTTCTGCATGCCCGACATCGCGCCGACTTTCATGGAAATCGGCGGAGTGACTCCTCCCGCGGGACTTTACGGCCGCAGCATCTTGCCGCTGCTCAAATCGGAGAAGAGCGGCCAGATCGATCCTGAGCGTGTCTCCGTGATCACCGGCCGCGAGCGGCACGTGGGCACGGCGCGCGAGGACAACAAACCGTACCCGATGCGCGCGCTGCGCACCGACCATTTCCTCTACATCCGGAACTTCGCGCCCGATCGCTGGCCGATGGGCGCGCCATTCGCCGCGGCAGAACCCGGCTCGCCGCCGCCGCTCGAAGAATTGGAGCGGAACACCTTCGCTGCCTTCCCCGACATGGACGCGAGCCCGACGAAAGCCTGGCTCATCTGGCATCGCAACGAGCCGGAGTGGAAGTGGCTCGCCGAATTCACCTTTGGCAAACGGCCCGGCGAAGAGCTCTACGACCTGCGCAAAGACCCGCACGAGATTCACAACCTCGCTGCCGATCCGGCCTACGCCACGGAGAAGGAGAAGTTCGCCGCGCAGCTCATGAAAACGCTGACCGACGCGGGCGACCCGCGCGTCACCGGCGATGGGCAGACGTTCGAGCGTTCGCCCTTCACCGACGCCGCTGAGAAAGGCGGGAAGCGCGCGGGCAAAAAGCCGCCGGGCGAGTAGTCTTCAAGACGCTGGCGAAAGGAACTCGGCGCGGACGAACTCGAGCGCGGCCTCGTGGCTGGTGAGCGTGCCTTCGAGCTGGCGCGACTGCACGGCTTCGAGGATTTCGCTGAAGCGCGGACCGGGCCGGAGACCGAGTGCGATGAGATCGCGGCCGGTAATGAGCGCGGGCGGGATGAGTGGCTCGCTGGCGAACTCCTCGCGTTTCGCTTTCAGGAATTCGTAGTTGTCGAGCATGCCGTGGCTGCTCGTGCAATCGACGCGGTGCAGCTCCATCTCTTCCTCGAAATGCGGGCGCGCCATGAAGCGCTTGAGCTTCGCCACGCGCATCTGTTGCACGTCCTTGAAGACCATGTGATTGGCCACGGCCTCGACCGTCGCTTCGATCTCGGCGCGCGAGAAGCGCAGGCGCGTCATCACGGCTCCTGTCATCTCCGCGCCAAGCTTGTCGTGCCCGCTGAAGCGGATGCGGCCATCGGCATCGACGGAGTAGGTCGCGGGTTTGCCGATGTCGTGGAAGAGCACGGAGAAGACGAGCGGCACCGTGACCTCGGCCGGGAGCAAGCCAAGCATGATGCGGGTGTGGACAAAGACGTCGCCTTCGGGATGAAACTGCGGCGGCTGCTCGCAACCCTTGAGCGCTTCGAGTTCCGGCAGGACCTCGCGCATCAGCCCGCTTTCATCGAGCAAATCCCAACCACGCACCCGGGCCGGTGCGAGAAAGATCTTCACCAGTTCCTCGCGGATGCGCTCGGCGCTGACTTCGCGAATGTGCGGTGCATTTTCACACACCGCACGCCACGTCGCCGGGTCGAGATCGAAGCCAAGCACCGTGGCAAAACGCACCGCGCGCAGCAGTCGGAGGCGATCTTCCCGCAAGCGATCCGCAGGATTCCCGATCGCGCGGAGGATGCGCGCCTTCAGGTCTTCCTGACCGCCGACGTAATCGATCAGCCGCTCGGCGATCGGGTCGTAGAAAAGACCGTTGACCGTGAAATCGCGCCGCTGCGCATCCTGCTCGGGCGTGGAAAAGGCGACGCTCTCCGGATGCCGTCCATCGATGTAGAGCCCGTCGGCGCGGAAGGAGGCGACTTGGAATTCCCTCCCTTCATCCATGACGCAGATGACGCCGAATTGCGCACCGACCGCGACCGTGCGGCGAAACAGCGACTGCACCTGCTCCGGCTTCGCGTCGGTGGCGATGTCGTAATCGTGCGGCTGCTTGCCGAGCAGGCGGTCACGCACGCAGCCACCGGCGTAGAACGCGGTGAATCCGGCGTCCTGCAAACGGCGCACGATGGCGCAGGCAGAGGCTTCGAGTGAGGCAGGCACGACGTGAAGGTAGCGGCGTTTTTTCGCGGAGCGATACCCCAAAAAGAGTTGCAGCCGGCCTCATGACAAGGCCGGCTGCAACGGGTTTAAGTTTGATCGACCGGCAGTTCGCCGGGTCGTGCGAATTACTTCTTAGCGTCCGCTGGTTTTGCGTCGGCTGGCTTAGCCGCGGCATCCGCAGCACCGGCCGGCGGTGCGTTGCGCTGGACCTGCCACTTCTTGATGATCTCCTGCGCGTCCTTGTCGTCCTTGGCGAGATCGAGCAACTCGTTGAGCAGCGTCTGGAGCTGGTTCTGGAGTTCGCCGGACTGCTTCACGACGGGTTCGCGGTTCTTGATCAAATCCGCAGCCTGTTTGTCGGCGGTCTGCAGATTCGTGATTTGTTTTTCCAAGGTTTCGACCTGCCATTTCATGACGCTGGTCGATTGCTTGGAAGCGCCGACCTGCGAGATGAGGAGGACGAGGATGGTGCAGGCGATGAGCGCCAGCGGAAGATTCGAATTGGGGGTATCGGATTCAGTGCTCATGATCAGGGATTGAGGGGGCGTGGAGCGGGAATGGCGGGAGCGGGAGAAGGCGATGCGGGTTTGCCGTCCTTGCCCTCGTCCTTGAGTTCGACGTTGTAGCCGTGGCTGGTCAGGATCTTCTTGATCTTGTCGTTCTTGATCGAAGCGACCGCCATATCACGCAAGAGCGCGGGGCCGACCTGCTGGCTGATCTGCTGGGCAGTGTTGATCTGCTCCTGCTGGGCTTGAAAAGCCTGTTGCTTGACTTGCAGGGTCTGCTGCTGGCTTTGCACGTCCTGCTGAAGCTTTTGCAGTTGGTTTTGCAGGCCCTGATTGGTTCCACTGAGAACGAACAGCCAAATTCCCAGGAGAAGGGAAAGAGCCGACGCCCCAGTCGCAATGATAAACGGGAGGGATTTCATTTTTGAGGACGGCTCTTCTCCGTTAAGAGCCACGGTGCGTCAAGGAGCAATTCGGGTAATGTTCCCGAAAACTACGCCACGGATGGCGCGGCGGTCGATTCCCGCTCAACCAGCCGCACCGGCAGCAGCACTTTCCTTGGTTCACCGAAGAGCGGCTCACGCACCAGTCGCTCGATTTCCTTCACCGCGAGGGCGGCCATTTCCTCGTAGGGAAGATGCACGGTGGTCAGCCCCGGATAGGTCGATTGCGCGCGCACGTCGTCGGCGCAGCCGATCACGCTCAGTTCCGCGGGAACCTTCACCCCGCGCAGATGCGCCGCCGCGAGGACACCGGCGGCAGCCGCGTCGCTCAGGCAGAAGATCGCGGTCGGCTCGGGCTGGTGGGCAAGGAGTTCTTCCACCGCAGTCCGCCCGCTTTTCTCTCCAAGATCGCCATAGACGATCATCTTCGCGTCGATCGGCAGGCCGAGTTCGTCGCAGGCGAGGCGCACGCCGCGGTTGAGTTCGAGCAAATCGGAATCTGTGGCGCCGAAGGGGCCGGAGACGATGCCGATGTGGCGGTGCCCGAGCGCGTAAAGATGCTCGATCGCGAGGCGCGACGCCTGGCAGTAATCGGGCACGATGCTGAGCACGCCCGGCATCACTGCGTCGTGGCCGAGGCTAGCCACCGGCGATCCGCGCCGATGCAACGCCTGGAGGAGCAAATGGCTGGCCGCACCGAGGCAGAGGAACTTCGAGCAGACGCCCGCGCGCACGGGCTGGGGCAGCGCATTGGGCTCGGTGAGGTAGTCGATCGTCTCGTCGTAGGCGGCGACGGTGATCGCACGCAGCGGATCGCTGACCGCCGCCATCGCGGCGCCCGCGAGCCTCGCCACGCTGGGATCGGAGAGCCCACCGGCGAGGCTCGTGGGGATGAGAAGGCAGCAGTCACCGAACTCCGGATACATCCGCACGACTGCACGCAGATCATTCGGGATGTAGCCCATCTCGCGGCAGACCTTGAAGACGCGCTCGCGTGTCTTTTCGCTCACCCGGATGCCGTAGTCGCGATCGTTCAGGAGGGAAGAGATCGCGCCCTGCGAGACCCCGGCAGCCTTGGCGATCTGCGCCATGGTGATGGTCTTTTGCAGATCTCCGAGGGTCTTGGGAGAGCGGCTTTCGCCGATGGCTTCTTCGCCCGGCGCGGACGACTCAGCCTCGTTCGGCAAATTCATGGTTCCAGTCCTAATCACTTTATGTGGAAGCACAAAAGCAAAAATCCGGCGAGAAGAAGAAGATTATCATTATTTCGAAACGAAGCAGCGCACAGGCACAGAGAGCGGCGGCAGCCATCGTCCCGGGAAACCCTTCGTGGCGCGGAGGGTTTCATAAAATTTCTACCCCTCTGGGATGATCTTCTTCGCCAGTCTCTCGACTCCCTCGCCGGCGTAGTCGCTCTGCGGGTAAAGTTTCTTCGCCTTGAGATACCAAGCGAGGCTCGATCCGACCTGTTCTTTTTTCTCCAGATCCTGCGCGCTGCGCAGCGTGCGCACGAAGTCCGCCGCCTGCGTCGTGAGATTCGCGCGCATCTGGTTCAGCTTGCTGTCGTCGGGGAAATCCGCCGCGGCCTTCTCCACACTCTCCCACGCTCCGGCGTAGTTGCTTTGCTTCGCCATTTCGTCGGCGCGCAGGATCGCGCCTTCGATCTTCTGCATGTTTTGGAGCACGTCCTGGAGCTGCTTTTGTTTATCCGGGTAAAAGGCGAGCGCCGCGATGAAGCGCGTGCTGTTCTCGAAGATCTGCCGGAAATTCTTCTGCCCCACCAGTTGCTCGAAATCGGCCACCGCCTTCTGCTGCAAGTCGCCTTGATCGAAAATCTTCTGCGACACCTCCGCCAGCGTGGGATTGAGCGGCCACAGCTCGGCAGCCGCGGCGATCTCCTCCTTCAGCGTCTTTTCATCGCTGCGCAGCGCCGCATTGCGCGCGCTCGCCAGATGCAGCGCCGCCCCGCGCCGCGAAGACTCGATCAGCGCGCGCGGCTTCGTCGGGTCGAAGTCCTTCGCGATCTTCGCCAGATCATTCAGCAGCGCCTCCGCCTTGGTGTAATCCTTCACCTCCATCGAAGAGAGGAGCTGGTTCGACTTCTGCACGAACTCCAGCGCCTGCCGCTTTTTCTCCCGCGGCAGCGTGCGGATTTCCGGCACCCATTCGCCCACGGTGAATGCTTCCGCGAGTCGCTTCGCCGCGCTTTCCAGCTCGTTCTTTTCGAGGAGAAATTCATACGCCTTCACGCCCTCGCGCACGTCGCGCAGCGCTTCATTCGCCAGCGAATCGAGGATCGAGATCGTCGGCGGCACGCCGGTCGATTTCTGGAAAAGCTCGGTCGCGTCCTTCCCGAGATTCAGCTTCGAATCTCCATCGGTAAACACCGCACGATAAAAGCGCGTCGCCATCAGCACATGCTGAAAGCGCCGCTGCATGAAGAACTGCACGATCAGCGCCTGAAACTCCACCTTCACCTGCAACTCGCTGAGCGTCTTGCGCGCGTCATTGGCCTTGATCGCCGCCTCCAGCTCCGCGAGCTCCATCGCCGCACGGCCCTGTCGTCCGGCGGTCTTTACCGTGTCTGTCGCGGTCTTCGTGTCGTTGCCGCTCTTGGTCGTCTTGCTGTTGCTGTTCGTTTCTTCGAGTTGATTCCCCGTATCCGAGGTCGCCACCCGGAAGTACGCCCCATGCCGCGCGTAACGCAGCGCTTCATTCGCCGCCGTGAGCCGCGCCTGCTGCCGCTGCGATACCCACACGGTGTAAACCGCATCCGCCAGCGCCGACCCGAGCCGCGCATCGATGTCGTAGCGTGAAGCCATCGGCAGGTATTTGAAAGCAGCGTCGATATTCGCCGTCGTCGCACTGCCCGGCGCGAGGCGGTTGAGGATTTCATTGATGATCGCCTGGTACTGCCGCGCTTCCGCGGAGGTCTCCTCCGGCGCGCTCAGGTACTTCTCGAAGCGCGCCTGGAAGGCCCGGTTGTTGTTCACATTCCACGTCTTCCCATCCCACGTCAGCAGCTCCGTCCCGGGATCGAACAAAGGCACATCCTTGCCGAGAAACTTGCTCTCCCCCGGCTTCGCGGAAGCATCGCTGGCCGGCGGTGCGGCGGGCGCAGCCGTATCGGGCACCTGCGCCGCCAGCGGTGGCAGCAGCGTGGCGGAAAGCACGCCCATCCAGCAGAACACCCGCGCCCTCACGCCTTCTTCACCTCCTGCGCGCGCAGCACGCCTTTTTCCTCCACCGCCACCTTGAAATAAAACCGCTGTCCGCGCTCGATGTTCACGTGATTCAGCTCCGCCGGCACCAGCACCGGCAGCCGGTCCGAGCCATTCACCTCGATCGCAAACAGCCGTCCGCCCGTCGGCGAATACCGCAGCGCCTCCACGATCGTCGCATCGATCTTATAAGTATTCCCACGCAGGCTGTTGGAGTTCGCCAGATAATCCTGCACCGGCAGCGACGTCATCGTCCGATACGGATCATTCGTCTGATGAAAAAGCAGCGCGCCGCCCGCGACCGCTGCGATGAGCAGGACCGCGACGATCAGCATCCAGATCGGATGGGCGGAGGAACTGGCGCGACGAGCCATGGGAGAAAAGGCTAAAGGCGATGCGCGAAAGGCGAAAGGGAAAAGCCATGCGCCGCGGAAACGCCTCCCGAGGCTTGACACCGCCGCCCACTTTCTCCCTCATCGCTACGTTGGTCAAAAAAGTGATTTCTTTCACCCAAATCCGATCTCGGAAATCACTCCGAGCGATTTCCACTGGAGATTTGAGCAACCAAACCACCCCTTTTTCGCCTAATTCAGAGTTGGGGGATTCCTCGCGTCTCCCGTGAAATTCACGATTCACAAAGACCTTTCCCGGACGAAGCTGGTTCATGTTCTGCCAGAGCCTTTCGCTTCGCAGGTTCCGCGCACGCTTGCCGAACCCATCACTTCTATATTTTTCCCGAACAAGGTTGTGACCGGACGAGTCGCCGCAAAAGCTCTATCGCGTGTCGCGGGCATTCCCTGTTCCACGCTTGTCTTAGCGGCGCGCGACTTCACCGCAGAGGCCCGTAAGGCAGCGTCAGCAGCGGGTGCCATCTTGCTACGCACATCCTCAGACGCAATTTTCTGGAGCGACGACCGACTCGTTGAGATTCGCACCATGATTGCCACTCACAGACCATTACACGCACCAACCAAAACCAATGAACCGGGAAACGCCTAACCCCTATGAGAAGTGTCAAGGGGCGGGTGAACTGAGTTCTGCTCCCGCCCCCTTGTTTGACCGCAGCAGATTGCTTCGCTAGTTATTTCGCCATGTCCACTCAGCAGCTCACCAGCGAAGCGATGGCCCTTCCCCTGGCCGAGCGGGTGTCGCTCGCGCAGGCCCTCTGGCAGAGCATCGATGCGGGAATGGCCGACACGGATGAGCGTGAGGCGGTGCGTGAGGCGATCCGGCGCGACGCCGAGCTTTCTGCGGGTGCGGTGGCCGGTCGCACTCACGAGGAAGTGATGGCGGCGGCGCGGCGCGCGATTGGATGCGCCTGATTTATCACCCCGACGCTGAGGCGGAACTCATCGGGGCGGCTCAGTTTTACGAGCGGCGCGTGCCGACCCTCGGCGCCCAGTTCCTCAATGCGACGGAGATTGCCATCCGCGCCATTGTCGAGGCTCCGGAGCGGTGGAGCGTCATTGAGATGGATGTCAGGCGCTACCACATGCCTCGCTTTCCCTACGCCATCTATTATCGGGCGCTTTCCGATCATCTTCGCATTCTCGCCTTCAAGCACCACAGCCGTCACCCGGACTACTGGCGTTACCGTCTCTCCGAGTGAGTCGTCGGCGGCTGGGGGCCCCGGCGGCATCGCCATTTGCCACTGGCGAGCACCCCGGCTAAGGAAGGCGCGCGAAACCGGATTGTCTCGGCGCTCGAAAAGGAAACTGCCTGCCGAGTCGCGCTCCCCGCTTCGCGACTTCCCCGACCCATTTAATGATGCCCCGTATTTCTCCCGCTGCCGCCCTGCTCCTCAGTGCGAGCGCCGTCCTGTTCACGAGTTGCCGCAAGCCGGAGATTCGCGTGTACCTTGCCCCGAAAGATCCGCCGCCGCCGGCGCAGGCGACGGCGGGACACGACGAGAAGCCGGAGGAACCAGCCGCGCGTCCGCCGGCGCGGCCCAAGCCGACGATCACCTTCACCAAGCCGGAGAGCTGGACGGAGACGGCGCCGGGGGAGATCAGCCTCGCGGCGTTTGCCATCAAGGGCGACGGCGCGGAGGCGGCGGTGAATATCACGCCGCTGCCGGACCTGCGCGGGCGGGAAGCGCTGGTGGTGAATATGTATCGGCAGCAGACCGGCCAGCCGCCGATCGAGCAGGAGGAGCTGGGGAAGACGCTGCAGCCGGTGGAGGTGGCGGGCGGCGAGGGGCAGATGCTGGAGCTGCTGGGAAAAAATCACGACAAGCCGACGCGGCTGATCACGGTGATCGCGCATCGGGATGGGCGAAGCTGGTTTTACCGGCTGTCGGGGGATGACGCGTTCGTCACCCAACAAAAGGAGGCCTTCCTCGCTTTCCTCAAGACTGTGCAAATCTCCGAACCCGAGCCGACGACTGAATCCACGCCACCGCCGCCCGCGGCTGCGCCCGCACCCGCCACGCCGGAAGCGACCCCGAAAGCCCAGCCATGAATTCGCTCTGGAAATTCCTCACCTCCCTCCGCCTCACCGTCGTCTGCCTGGCGTTCGCGATCGTGCTCGTCTTCGTCGGCACCGTGGCGCAGGCCGATGAAGGCCTCTACCAGGCGCAGGTGCGTTACTTCAAACACTGGATCGTGGTCGGCGCGACGATGTGGGGCCACAAGGTGCCGCTGGTGCTGCCCGGCGGATATACCATCGGCGTGGTGCTGCTGGTCAATCTGGTGGCAGCGCACATCAAGCGCTTCCGCTGGGGCTGGTCGAAGGTGGGCATCCATCTCACGCACGCGGGGATCGTGATCCTGCTCGTGGGCCAGCTCGCCACGGACATGCTGCAGGTGGAGTCGCGGATGAGTTTCTTCGAGGGACAGAAGGCGGCTTACGTGGAGCATCACCGCGAGGTGGAGCTGGCGGTGGCGACCGATGCGGCGGATGGGAAGGAAGAGGTGGTGTCGATCCCGCAGGAGATCGTGGCCAAGGGCGGAGAGATGGCGGCGCCGAAGCTGCCGTTCACGATCCGCGTGAAGGAATACGGCCCGAATGCTGACGTGGCTTCGCACTCGGAAATCACAGACGCGACGACCAAGCTCGGCACGGCGCTGGCCACGGTGGAGGGACAATATTCCACCGCCGAAGGACTGGTGCCCGCGGCACAGCGCGCGGAGGAAAGCGAAGGTCGCGTGGCCGTGTGGCGCGCGGCTCTGGCGGCGATCGGCGAAAAGGATGCGCAGGATCTCGTGGCAGCGGCGAAGCGCATCGCGGCACAGCCGGAGCAGGAGGCGAAACTCCGCACGGAACTGAAGACGCGCTTCCGCACCGAAATGCTCGCGCGCTTCAAAATGCAAGGCGGCGCGATGAAGCTCGCAGCCGAAAAACTCAGCGGCGCCGAGCAGACCGAACTCAAACCCGCATCGACCAACGGCGCCGGCGCCAAGGCCTCGGTGACGCCCCTGCCGGAGGCCAAGGACATGGATTCGCGCAGCTTGCCGTATGCGGTGCTCGAGATCGCGGAAGCCGGCAAGAGTCTCGGCACGTGGCTCGTCTCGCCGATCCTCCGACCACAGGAGATCACCGCGGCGGGGAAGACCTTCCGCGTCGCCTTCCGCGATGAGCGCGCCTATCTGCCCTTCTCGCTCAAGCTGCTCCAGGCCACGCACAAAAAATATCCGGGCAGCGATCTTCCGAAGGATTTCCGCAGCCGCGTGCTGATCGACAATCCCGAGACCAAGGAAAACCGCGAAGTCGAGATCTCGATGAACAACCCGCTGCGCTACGGCGGCCTCGCTTTCTTCCAATACCAGATGACCAAGGACGAACTCGACCAGCGGCCCGGTTCGAGCGTGCTGCAGGTCGTCCGCAACCCCAGTTGGCTCGCGCCCTACATCGGCTGTATCGTCGTGGCGATCGGCATGATCTGGCAGTTTCTCCATCACCTCGTCGGTTTCATCACCAAACGTCGCACCGCATGAAAAAGTGGCTTCCTCTCATCATCACCGGCCTCTTCGCCGCGTGGATCATCGGCTCCGTCCGCGCGCCCAAAGACACCGGATTCGCCGTGCGTGAATTCGGACGCCTGCCGATCCTCAATGGCGGCCGCCGCCAGCCGATCGACTCGCTCGCGCGCAATTCCCTGCTCCAGCTCCGCGGCAAACAGACTGCGAATCTCGAGCCGTGGAAGGCTTGGTACAAAGGGCCGAAGATCATCCCCGCGACCGAGTGGCTGATGGAGGTGTGGATGAATCCGCCGCTCGCCGATACGCGGCCGGTCTTTCGCATCGATCATCCGGATTTGAAAGGACTGCTCGGCCTGCCGCTGGAAGCCGGCCCCGAGACCGACGGCAAACACTTTTCCTTCAATCAGCTCAACGTGAACAACAAGGCGCTGCTCGACGAGATGGCGCGGGTCGGCAACGTGCCGAGCGCGCAGCGGACAACCTTCGACAAGGCGGTGCAAAACCTCTGGCGCGGCACCTTCCTCTACCAGCAGCTCAAGGGTGCAATCCAACCGCCCGACGCGCAGGACTGGACCGCGGAGTTCCGCAGCTTCCTGGAAAATCGCGAGGCCGGCCGCGCCGCCGCCATCGCGCAATCAGCGGGCAAGGAGCACGACAAGGCGGCGCTCGAACGCATCGTCGGCGACGTGTCGCGCTTCGACCGAATGGAACAGCTCGACGAGTTTGGGAAGAAGGTCGAGGTCCGCATGCCGCTGGTGCTGCCGCCGGAAACCGGCAGCGCCGACGACGGCTGGCGCCGCAGCGGACAGGCGCTGATGGAAGCCGCGCGCGGTGCACAGCCGGCCTTCGCCCTGGCCTACTACGCCCGGATGGCTTCGACCTTCCGCACCGGCGATGTCGAGGGCTTCAACGAAGCGGTGACGAAGTACCGCGCCGAACTCGCGGGCCGCTTCGATGCGAATCTCAAGGAGGCGTCGCAGGAACAGTTCTTCAACGACCTCCAGGCATTCTACAAAGCGATGCTCGTCTTCATCTGCGCGTTCCTCTGCGCAATCGTGTTTTGGTTCCGCCCGGTCGAGTGGGAATGGCTGCGCCGCACCGCCTTCTCGCTCGCCATGCTCGGCGTCATCGTAACAATGGTCGGCATCATCTTCCGCATGGTGCTCGTCGGCCGCCCGCCGGTGATCAACCTCTACTCGTCCGCCGTCTTCATCGCGTGGGGCGCGCCGGTGCTCGGACTGTTGCTGGAAAAATTCTGGCGCAACTCCATCGGCATCGTCGTCGGCTCAATGATCGCCAGCATGTCGCTGATCATCGCGCACTACCTTTCGCTCGAAAGAGACACGCTCGAGATGCTGCGCGCGGTGCTGGATACGAACTTCTGGCTCGCTACGCACGTCGTCATCGTGACGCTCGGATACGCCTCCACGTTCGTCGCCGGCTTCCTCGGCATCATTTACGTGGTGCGCGGATTTTTCACCACCGGCGTCACCCCGGAACTCAAGCGCAGCCTGGCGCGGATGGTCTATGGCATCGTCTGCTTCGCGGCGCTGTTCAGCTTCGTCGGCACGGTGCTTGGCGGCATTTGGGCGGATCAAAGCTGGGGCCGTTTCTGGGGCTGGGACCCGAAGGAAAACGGCGCGATCATCATCGTGCTCTGGAATGCGCTCATCCTCCACGCACGCTGGGGCGGCATGGTCCGCGAACGCGGTCTGCTCAATCTCGCCATCGGCGGCAACATCGTCACGAGCTGGTCGTGGTTTGGCACGAACATGCTCGGCATCGGGTTGCACAGTTACGGCTTCATGGACGCGGCGTTTTACGCGCTGCTCGCCTTCGATATCTCGATGCTCGCGCTGATCGGCATCGGGATGATTCCGGAGAAATACTGGCGCAGCTTCCAGACCGCCGCGTCGATCCCGAAGGGCGCGATTCCCGCGGTGTAGTCAGCGGCGCGGCGTAAGGGAAACGTCCGATGGCCAGCCTGCTCCGAATCGCACTGCTGCTGCTCGTGACGGCTTCAGCGGGATTCGCGCAGGACGTGGGACAATTGGTTCACGATTTCTCCGGCAGCCTCGTCTTCATCGAAGGCGGTGGCGGCGCCGGCAGCGGGTTCGTCTGCAAGTGGAAGGACGGCCTCTTCATCACCACGAATCAGCACGTGCTCGCGGCGATGCCCACGGTGAAGATCACCCGCCTCGAAGGCGCAAAGGTCGCCGCCGGCGCGGTGCAGGCCGCGGTCGGCCACGACATCATGCGGCTCGCGACGACCGAAGTGCCGAACCCGCTCGTCGCCTCGGAAAATGTGGAGGGCGACGCGCGTATCGGCGACGACGTGGTGGTGCTCGGCAACAGCGAAGGCGCGAAGGTCATCCAGCCACTCTCGGGCAAGCTGCTCGGCATCGGCCCGGATCGCATCGAGGTCAGCGCCGAGTTCGTGCCCGGCAATAGCGGTAGCCCGATCATTCACGTGAAGAGCGGGAAGGTCATCGGCATCGCGACGTATTTGAAGACGCGCGAGTTCTCCCAGTTCGCCGACGGACGCGTGAGCAAGGTGCGCCGCTTCGGCTACCGGCTCGATAGCGTGAAGGAATGGCAGCCCGTGAATTGGACGAACTACCAGGCGGAACGCGTAGAGGTGGATCGCGTGGAGGCGGTCACGAAGGATTTGATTCGGCTGATCCAGGCGTTGAGCGCCAGCGCTCCGGTGCAAGCCGGCGAGTTCAGGAACGCCGTGATCGCCCGCCCAGTGCGGGATTTTCTCGAAGGCAACACGAAGCAAAAACTGAGCGCCGCCGACCGCACGCGGGTGACGCAGAATTTTCTCTCCGCAATCCGCTCGGCGACGATGAGCGACGTGACCCAAGCCAAGCAGCGGCTGCGCTACGACTTCTTCCGAAAATCGGTCGATGAGCAGGCGGAGATGCGCGAGCAGATGTATCAGCTTTTCGATCGGCTGCAGAAGGCGAAGCAGTAGAGCCGAGGCGCGACGTCGCGCATTTGTTACAATTCCCTGCAAAGAATCACTGATTCGGGATTGTCGTGCTCCAGAGGCGTCGTTAGAAGACCGCCCGCATGTTTACCCGCTCCTCTTCGCATCCCATTTCCGTGGTCACTGGCGGTGCGGGATTTCTCGGCTCGCATCTTACGGATCGGCTCCTTTCCGAAGGCCATCGCGTCATTGCGATCGACAACTTCATCACCGGCAGCACGTCGAACATCGCCCACCTCGCGGGCAATGAGAATTACCGGTTCGTGAAGCACGATGTCTCGAACTACATCTTCCTGCCGGACGACGTGGATTTCATTTTCCACTTCGCCTCGCCGGCTTCGCCGATTGATTACCTCGAGCATCCGATTCCCACGCTGAAGGTCGGTTCGCTCGGCACGCACAACGCGCTCGGGCTCGCCAAAGCGAAGGGCGCGGGCTTCCTGCTCGCCTCGACGAGCGAATGCTACGGCGATCCGCTGGTGCATCCGCAGAAGGAGGATTACTGGGGCAATGTGAACCCGATTGGGCCGCGCGGCGTTTACGATGAGGCGAAGCGTTTCGCCGAGGCGATCACGATGGCCTACTTCCGCTATCACGGTGTGAATACCCACATCGTCCGCATCTTCAATACCTACGGCCCGCGGATGCGGCTGCGCGACGGGCGCGTGGTGCCGGCCTTTATCGGCCAGGCGCTGGAAAACACACCGCTGACGATCTTCGGCGACGGCTCGCAGACGCGGTCGTTTTGCTACTGCTCGGACTTGATCGACGGAATTTTCCGGCTTTCGCAATCAGATTTCCACGAGCCGGTAAACATCGGCAATCCGCGCGAGATGACGATCAAGCAATTCGCCGAGGAGATCATCCGCATCACCGGCACCAAGGCACAGATCGAGTATCGACCGCTCCCAGTGGACGACCCGAAAGTGCGCCAGCCGGACATCACCCGCGCCCGGACCGTGCTCGGCTGGGAGCCGCGCGTCGATTTCGACGAAGGCATCCGAAAGACGATCGATTACTTCCGAACCCGCATAAATTAAGGGTTCCGCCCGAGTTGCGTTTTTTTTCTTCCCAAGGGAAAAGGAATGATCGACAAGAGCGAACGCTGCGTCCGAAACGAATTCAGCAAAGAAAACTCCCCATGAAAAAGTTCCTCCTTTCCGCCTGCGCGCTGACCGTGACAGCGATCGCTGCCTCAGCTCAAACTCCGGTCGGCCCCGGCTCGGTCAAGCTCGGCAAGGTCCAGCCCGAAGTCGTCAAGACTCCAGAATACAACATCACGGGCGGCCCGCAGAAGCGCTCGAAGATCGGCCAGTGGCTCGAAGTGGAAGTCGAGTTCGAAACGAAGCCGGAAGACATCGATGAGCTGACCTTCAAGTACACCATCCTGATGGAGAAGAAGCTGCTCGATGGTGAGGTGACCCACATCGCCATCCCGAAGGGTCGCGACCACTACTCGGTAATCTATGTGTCCCCGCGGGCGATCGAGAAGCTCACCGGAGGCAAGCCGCTCACTGGCGGGAGCATTGAGAATGTCTGGGTCGAGGTGTCCAAGCAGGGCCAGATCCTCGACAAGGCGAGCTTCCGTCCCGGCGTCCCGCCGAACCTTCCGCATCTCGCCGGGCTCGTTTTGAACAAGGATGAAACCCCGTTCGCTCCGCTCTTTTACGATCGATACGAGGCGATCAAGAAAACGCGGTAACGGCTCGCGAGCGAATCTTTCATGGCCGCACCAAACCGCATCCTGACTCTCAATCTCGGCACCCAGACCATCGGGCTCGCTGAGTTTCGGACCGGGCAGAATGGAGGTCTCGTCCTCTCCTCCTACGAGACGCGCGAACTGCTCGCCGATCCGGCGGCAGACGCGACCCGCCTCGCCCAGACCAAGCTGCTGGTGCAGGAGATGGCTGGTGCGTTGAAGCTGAAGGGAGCGAAGATCAATTACGCAGTGTCGGCGCAGTCGGTGTTCACTCGGTTCGTCAAACTGCCTTCGGTCGGCGAGGAGCAGGTGGACCAGATCGTCACCTTCGAGGCTCAGCAGAATGTCCCTTACCCGATCAACGAAGTAGTCTGGGATTACCAGCTCGTGGACAGCGGTGACTCGGCCCAGGTCGAGGTGGTCATCGTTGCCGTGAAGTCGGACTTGCTCGACGAGATCAACGACGCGGTCGAGCACTCCTCGCTCAAAACGACGCTCGTGGACGTGGCGCCGATGGCTGTCTATAACGCGTTTCGCTACAACTATAGCGATATGGGCGGGTGCTCGTTGATCATCGACATCGGCTCGCGCACTACCAACCTCATTTTCATCGAGCCGCACAAGGTCTTCAGCCGCTCGATCCCGAATGGCGGCAGCACCATCAGTGGCGCGATCGCCAAGGAATTCCAGGAACCGTTCGCCGCGGCCGAGGAACGGAAGAAGCGAGACGGGTTTGTCGGGCTCGGCGGTTCGTATGCCGACCCGGATGACGAGGACGTCGCCCGGGCTTCAAAGATCATCCGCAACTCGATGACGCGTCTCCATGCGGAGATCGCGCGGTCGATCAGTTTTTATCGCGCCCAGCAAGGCGGCAGTGCCCCGCAGCATGTCTTCCTCAGCGGCGGCAGCGCGTCCCTGCCTTACATGCGGGAGTTTTTCACCGAGAAGCTTCAGTTGCCCGTCGAATACTTTAACGCACTGCGCAACGTCACGGTAAGCAGCAACCTGAACGTCGAGGAAATTGGTCGACGGGCGCACACCCTCGGGGAGTTGGTTGGCCTAGCTTTACGCGGTACGAGCGAGTGCCCGATGGAGCTGAATCTCCGCCCGGCCCGCGTCGTCCGGCGGCACGAACTCACCCGCCGGCGCCCGTACCTGATCCTCGCTGGCCTCTGCATTTTTGCGCTGCTCGGCGCGGGCTACGTCTATTTCGACCGTAGCGCGAAGCTCACTGCGGACGCCGCCAGCACGCTCGAGGCAAAAGCCCGGCCGCTGGTCGAGTTCGACAAGAAGATCGCCGCCGCGATGAAGGACAAGGATGCAGCGCTGGCCAAGGCCACACCGCTCATCGCAACCGTCGAGGAGAAAAATTTTTGGGTTCGCATCCTCGACGACATCAACAGCCGACTGCCGGCGGACTTCGTGTGGATCACCAGCTTCGAAGCCGTTACCGAACCGCCCGCTGCGCCCGTCCCCGGCGCGCCGAAGGCCACGCCGAAACCCGCTCCCAAGCCCGGTGAGAAAGCCGGTCCTGCGACATTGGCGAACAACAACCCGCCCGTGCGCCTGAACCTCAAGGGACTTTATCTTTCCAACGACAAGCAGACCGGCGTGGTGGACGATTTCAAAGAGAAGCTGAAAGAGTCGGAGCTTTACACTGTGGACGACGAGAATTTCAAGCGCTCCGTGCCGAACGAAACTGAGTGGGCGTTTGATTTTGAAATCCCGCTGCGCTTGAAGAACCCGATCGTAATCCCGGCTCTCGCCACGAAATGAACTGGATCAAGGAGAACAAATTCCTGTTTGGCTTCATCCTTGTGATGGTGCTCGGCTTGGGTGCAGGCGGCTGGTTTCTATTCGACGCAAAGGGGCGTTACGACCAGGCAGCGGGGGATTATGACCGGCATCTCGCAGAACTGAACCGCCTCCAACGTCTGCCCATTTTTCCGAACCAGAAAAATCTCGAGAAGATCGTCGCGCAGCAGACCGACGTAAACACCGAGGTCTCGACTCTCGCGAAGACCCTCGCCGCTCAGCAGATCCCGCTTGAGGAACTCACCCCGGAGCAGTTTCAGGACAAGTTGAAAGCCGCCGTGACGGCAGTGAAGAACAAGGCCACACAGAGCAACCCTGCCGTAAAGCTGCCGGAACCGAAATTCTTTCTCGGCTTCGATCCTTACGAGACCGCGCCACCACCGAAGGAAGCCGCTGCCGTCCTCGGACGGGAACTCAAGGCGATCGAATGGCTGTGCAATCAGTTGATCGATAACAAGATTACCGAACTCAAGCCACTGAACCGCGAACCGCTTCCCGAGGAAAAAGGGCGCGCCAAGGCGCAGGAAACCAAACCAGTCTCCGCCGCCAAGCCCGCGTCTGGAAAGGCAGGAGAAAAACCAAAACCGGGCGGGGCGCGTTATGAGGTGGAGAAACACCGCATTGATCTCGTCTTTGTCACAGAGCAATCGCGTTTCCGCACGGTGCTAAACGCCATTGTCTCGAACAAAGGTCAGTTTTTCATTCCACGACTGGTCGGCGTAAAAAACGAAAAACCAGCAGCACCTCCCCGTGTGGTAGATGCAGGAGCTCCACCGCCGCCTGCCGCCGGTGCGACCTCCCCCGCGGCTCAGGCTGCACCGGCCGCACCTGCAGTTCAGTCCACCTATATCGTTGGGGAAGAAAAGATCGAGGTTACCCTCGTTCTTGAGCTGGTTGACATCCGCGAAGGAGGGGCGAACTAAACATATGGACTGGATAAAAAAGCGTTACGACCAGTTCGTCCTCCTGCTCGCCACTCTGCTGTTGCTGGGTGTTTCCGGTCTGCTCGCGCTCCGGGCGAAAAGCTTTCCGGATAAGTTCGCCGCTGCTCTCACGACCGTGGTACCTAGTGAAAAAATTCCTGAACTGGATCTCACTTTAGTCAAGAGCGCCGAAGCGCGAGTTGCGGATCCAGCCAGGTGGTCTGCTCCGAAAGGCGTTAACGAATTCATGTTCGCGCCCGATCTCTACATGATCGACAAGGACACCCAGCAGCCGAAGAAGCCGACCGACGGCTCGCTCTACAACGATTCCCTCACCGGAAAGCCGATCCCCAACCGCTTTTTTACGAGCCACAACCTGCCCCTGCTGGACTCCTCGGTTCCCAAACAGGATCCCGATAAAGATGGCTTCACCAATGAAGATGAATGGCGCGGCGAACGGGATGGGGCCGATCCGAGCAACTGGCACGACAGCACCGACCCGAACGATGCCGCGGCGCATCCAGCCGTGGTAACGAAGCTCTACCTCAAACAATGGATTCGTGTGCGCTTCCGCTTGCTGTTCCAGGCGTATGATGGGGATCCAGCGAAGCCGGAGGAGATGAGTTTTCAGATCAATGCGGTCGATCGCGGCCGAAAGACTGAATTCCTCAAGATCGGCCAGAAGGTCGCTGGCTCGCCCTACCGGCTCGAGAAGTTTGAGCTGAAGATGAAGGTCAATCCCAGCACCGGGTCGGAGGAAGACGTTTCGGAATTGACCATCCTCAACACCGAGACCAACGACACCGTGGTCCTCGTAAAAGCCAAAGAGACGGACTCCCCGGATTCATACGCGCTCTTTGACTACCAACTCTTCCCGACCGCCCCCAACCAGTTCACCAGCAAGGACATCCAGGTAAAGAAATTGCAGGAATTCGTTCTCCTGCCGGACAAGACCAAGCTCTACAAACTCGTTGACATCAAAGAAGGCCAAGCCGTAATACAGCTCCCCGACGGTGCGGGAACCTATCTCGTCACGCCCGATCCGCGCAAAAAGTGATCGGGCCCGGCTTCGACTTCGCTCGCGGAGTCATCGCTGGCAACCTGCCGCGCACCGCAAGACCAACTTTGCGGCTAGAAATTTACTTCATTTTTTCAATACCCAGAACGCCATGATGAAAGCTCCTCTCGCCACCACCATTTCATCCGCTCTCTTCGGAACGCTCCTTCTCGCCCCCACGCTGAGCTTCGCGCAGAGCGGCTTCCGCGGGCAGAGCGCCGTGGAGCGCGAACTGCCCCGCCGGTATGATTACGTCCGCCGCGGCGAAGAAGCGATCGAGAAGGGCGACAAGGCGATGAAGGATAAGGACTACGATCAAGCCGTCGCGCAGTACAAGCTGGCAGTGGATGTGATCCCAAACTCCGAGAATTCAACCCGTCAGTATCGTCGTGCGCTCGATAAGTTCTCCGAAGCCAGCGTAAAACTCGCCGAGCAGCGCATCACGGAAGGACGTTATCAGGACGCCGAACTCACGTTGAAGCTGGTCCTCGATGAACGTTACAATCCCCGCTACAAGGAGGCGATCATCATCCTCTCCCGCTTGGAGCAGCCGGATTACTACAACAAGACGATTACGCCGAAGTTCCGTGGAAACGTGGAGCTGGTGAAACAATACTTCGTGGATGCCGATGGCTTCTACCAATCCGGCCGCTACGATTTGGCGCTCAAGCGCACCGAGCAGATTCTTAACCTCGATCCCTACAACATCGCTGCCCGCAAGTTTCAGGAAAAGGTCAACAAGGCAATCGATGACTACGGCATCGTCAGCTATAATGAAACTCGCTCGCGAGCGGTAAGGAATCTGGACAAGGCTTGGGCAAATCCGATCCGCCGCTTCAATCTGCCCACGGGGCAAATCGTCGAACAAACAAAATCCGAGATCAGCCGCACCGATATGATCTCGCGGAAGCTCGAGCGGATCATCATTCCAAAAGTCGAGCTAAAGGAGGCGACCATCCGCGAAGCAGTCGAGTTCCTGAAAGAGAAAAGCCGGACGCTCGATACGACGGAACCGAATCCAGCAAATCGTGGAGTCAACATCGTCCTCAAGCTCGAGGGCGGTGGTGGCGGACCAGCGCCGGAAGCTGCCCCAGCCGCTGCGGCGCCGGCGATCCCGGGATTGGAGGCATTGCCGGGCGCGGCCCCCGCACCCGGAGGCGGCGCAGCGCCGTCCTTCAATGCAGGCAGCGCGGCCGATGCCCGAGTCACCGTCGCCCTGACGAATATTCCCCTCTCCGAAGCGCTCCGCTATGTCACAAATCTCGCCGGGCTCAAATACAAGGTCGAGCCCTTCGCCGTCTCCATCGTTCCAGCGAGCACGAATATCGAGACGGTCATTACCAAGGAATACAAAGTCCGTCCCGACCTCATCGGTCGCGGCCCGGCTAACGTCGCCGAACCCGGCGGACTTGGCGCACCAGGGGGTGCACCCGCGGACGCAACCCGGGGCGGCACCGCCATCGCCAAACGCGAAGCGGCGAAAGACTGGTTGATCTCGCAAGGCGTTACCTTCGGTCCCCAAGCTTCGGCGATCTACATCCCTTCCAGCACCAAGCTCATTGTGCGCAATACGCAGGAGCAACTTGATCTCGTCGAGTCGATCATCGCAGCCGGCGAATCCGGCAATGGCGTCGTCCAGATTGAGATCGAGTCGAAGTTCGTGGAAATCTCGCAAAATAACCTGAAGGAACTGGGCTTCGACTGGCTCCTAGGCGCGGCCAATATTCCTGGTTCCAGCAGGGTCTTCGGCGGCGGTGGAACGGCCGGAACCTCGCCCGCCATCAGTCCGGCGGACTACACCTTCGTCGCTCCGAATGGGAACACGATCGGCACGAATCCAGTAACGGCGGGCAATCGCAGCGGCACGAACGCAATCAGCCAGAATGCGATCGACGCGCTCATCTTTGGAATTGCCGGCAACTCCGCCCTGGCTCCCGGCATCGCAGCGCTCTCCGGCGTCTTCACCGATCCGCAATTCCAACTCGTCATCCGGGCGCTTAACCAAAAGAAGGGTGTCGATCTTCTCTCCGCACCGCGGGTCACTACCAAACCCGGCCAGCGCGCCGTCATCGAGATCATCCGCGAGTTCCGTTACCCGACCGAGTTCGACCCACCTCAGATTCCGCAGACTTTCGGCAACACGGGCAACGGTGGCGGCGGTGGCATCCTCGGTGGAACAGCCTCCCCGAGTTCCTTCCCGGTCACTCCGACGACACCCACGGCATTTGAAACGAGAAACACAGGCGTGACCCTCGAAGTGGAGCCGAACGTCGGACCCGACGGTTACACCATTGATCTCAACTTGGTCCCGCAGGTCGTCGAGTTCGAAGGATTCATCAACTACGGCAGCCCGATTTCGTCGAGCGCGACCAACCCGGTCACGGGAATCACGACGACGAATATCATCACGCCGAACGTGATCAACCAGCCGATCTTCAGCACCCGCAAAGTCACAACGAGCGTGAGTGTCTTCGACGGCCAGACCGTCGTTCTCGGCGGCCTGATGCGCGAAGATGTGCAGAAGGTGGAAGACAAGGTGCCGGTGCTGGGCGACATCCCGCTGCTTGGCCGCTTGTTCCGCTCCAGCGTGGATCAGCACTTGAAGCGCAACCTCGTCATCTTCGTCTCGGCACGCTTGATCAATCCGGCCGGCGATCCCGTTCGCCCGACGGATGAAATCGAGGAGATCGTCGAGACGTTGCCGGCGCCCGAGATCATGCTTGAGCCCAGCACGCTCCCGCTGATGCCGAAGTAACGGGTCCGTGCCCGTCATTGGCATCACCGGAGGCGTTGCCACAGGCAAATCGACTTTTACCCAAGCGCTGCTCCGCCGCCGACCTGCGGAACTTTTCGACGCCGACCAGTCCGTGCATGCACTGCTGGAAGGTGACGCAGAGGTCCGACTGGCGGTTGGGGAGGCATTCGGTGAAGCTATCTACAATGCTGAGGGCAAACCCAACCGTTCCCGGTTGCGGGAACTGGTCTTCTCCGACGAGCAAAGCCGCAAGCGGCTCGAAGAGATTCTTCACCCCGCAATTCGTGCCCGCTGGACCAGTCTCGCTGAGCGCGTCCGGCAATCGAATGCCTGGCTGTTCGTCGATATTCCCTTACTTTATGAAACCGGAGCCGAGTCACACTGCGACCGCGTGGTCGTCGTCGCTTGCTCGCCCCGGACGCAACGGCGCCGGCTCGCCGAAAACCGCGGGCTCGACTCGACCACCGCGCAGGGCGTCCTCTCCGCGCAACTCGAACTCGAAACAAAAATCAAAAGAGCCGATCATCTGATCTGGAACGACTCCACCGTCTCCGCCCTCGAGCGGCAGGTGGATCTGCTCGCCGCCTGGCTCAATCAATCCTATGGATGAAACTCCCAATCCTTCCCAGTCGACGGGCGACGCACCGCCGCCGGTGAACGCGCCTGCCGCCGCCGCGGTTGTCGAACCGCCTCCAGCCGCCCCTGCCCCCGTTCCCGTCCCCAAGGAACTCTGGATCGACGAACTTCATCGCGAAACCCTGGTAGAGCTGACCGAACGCGCAGCCAAATACCACATCAAGCTCAACGCGGACAAAACGCGCCATCACCTCGTCTTCGACCTGCTGAAATTCTACGCGTCCCGCGGCACCGAGCTTTATGCCGACGGCGTGCTCGAAGCTTCGCCTCAAGGCAGCGGTTTCCTCCGCTGGCCCTGCTACAATTTTCGCGCGCTACCGCAGGACGTGTTCGTTCCCGCCCACCTCGAGCGGCAGCTTTTCCTTCGCAATGGCAACCGGCTCTCCGCGCGGATCCGCCCGCCGCGCGACCGCGAGAAATACATCACGATCGAGCAGGTGATCAGCATCGAAGGGATTCCCGTCAGCGAGTGGCGCGAGACGGTCGAGTTCGACAAGCTGACCGCGTTGCACCCGACCGAGCGAATCGTTTTGGAAAACAACAAGTGGCGCTCCATCACGCCGCGCGCGATCGATCTCATCGCGCCGCTCGGCCGCGGCCAGCGTGGGCTCATCGTGGCGCCGCCGCGCACCGGGAAGACGATCCTGCTCAAGGACATTGCGCTCTCGATCCTCGCAAACTCCCCGGAAACGAAGCTCATTCTTCTCCTCGTCGATGAGCGGCCGGAAGAAGTGACCGACTTCAAGCGCTCGGTGAACTGCGAAATCTACAGCTCCACCTTCGACGAGAGCCCGAGCCGGCACACGCAGGTCGCGGAACTCGTCAGCGACCGCGCGAAGCGGCTCGTCGAACTGAAGCAGCATGTGGTAATCCTGCTCGACTCCATTACGCGGCTTTCGCGCGGCTACAACAACCTTCAAGGCAACCGCGGCCGCACCATGTCCGGCGGCGTGGACTCGAAGGCGCTGGTCAAGCCGAAGAAGTTTTTCGGCGCCGCGCGCAACACCGAGGAAGGCGGCAGCCTCACCATTCTTGCCACCGCGCTGGTCGAGACGAACAGCCGCATGGACGACCTCATCTTCGAGGAATTCAAGGGCACGGGAAACATGGAGCTGCACCTCGATCGCGGCCTCTCAGACAAGCGCATCTTCCCCGCGATCAACATCCTCGCCTCGGCCACTCGGCGCGACGAGTTGCTCTACCATCCGCAGGAATTTGCGAAGGTCGTCGTGCTGCGCCGGCAGCTCGCCGCGCTCCCGCCTTTCGAAGCCACCGAGATTTTGATCCACGCTTTGAAATCCACCAAATCGAACGCCGAGCTGCTCCTGACCGGCCTGCGCGGATAATGCAGCCGGTCATCGAAACTGCCGACGCGCTCGCCGCGGTGCTGCCCGCTCTGACTCCGCACGACCGCATCGCCATCGATACCGAGGCGGACAGTCTCCACTGCTATTTCGAAAAACTCTGCCTGATCCAGATCAGCGTCCCCGGCACCGATCTGCTCATCGACCCGCTCGCGAATCTTCCGCTGGAGCCACTCTTCACGGCTCTCGCTGGGAAAGAACTCGCCATCCACGGCGCGGACTACGATCTCCGGCTGCTGCGTCGAGTCGGATTCACCGGGCCGTCGCGCGTTTTCGACACGATGATCGCGGCGCGGCTCTGTGGCATTCCGGAATTCAGCCTCGCCGCTCTGATTTCGAAATACTTCAACGTCCAACTCGCAAAAGCTTCGCAAAAAGCCAACTGGGCTCGCCGCCCGCTGCCCGAGCAGATGACCGACTATGCGGTGAAGGACACGCACTACCTGCTGGAGATCGCCTCGATCCTCGAGGCGGAATTGCGGCGACTCGAACGCTGGGAGTGGTTCCAACAAAGCTGCGAACGCGCGATCGTTGCCTCGACCATCGTGCGCGAGCGCGACCCGGATCAACTCTGGCGCATCACCGGCAGCAAGGACCTGCGCGGACGCTCCTCCGCCGTGCTGCGGGCGCTGTGGCTCTGGCGCGATGCGGAGGCACAGTCCGTGGACCGGCCGAGCTTTCACATTCTGCACAACGAACAACTCATCGCTGCCGCCGACCGCTTCGATCGCGGGCTGGAGGTGGACTTCGCACAGCTCAAGGGCGGACGCCGCGCCCGTTTCTACCAAGCGGCTCGCGATGCGCTGGCGTTGCCGGAATCCGAATGGCCCCAAATCATCCGCAAACCGCGTCCGCGGACGACGCGCGAAGAGGAAGCGAAATTTAAGCAGCTCAAGACGAAGCGCGACGAGGTGGCCACCGCGTTGCAGCTCGACCCATCTCTCATCGCGCCGAAACTCGTGCTCGAAAATCTCGCCGCGAACCTCGATGAGACCGCGCCGAAGATGATGCCGTGGCAGCGCGCCGCGCTCGGTCTGTAGTCGGGCTTCACTCCTTTTCGCTTCGTTGCGGCAAGCCATGGCGTTTCTCGATGTCCACTGCTTCTCCGACACCCTCGGGCTGAACGTCTCGTTTTACGTTCTGCTCCCGCAAAACTCCGCCCGGCAAATCGGCATGGTAGGAAGCAGTCAGCGCGACCGGCATCCGACGCTCTACCTCCTTCACGGCTTGAGCGACGACCACACGATCTGGATGCGCCGCACCTCCATCGAACGCTACGCCGCTGCGCGCGGCATCGCTGTCGTCATGCCCGCCGTGGCGCGCAGCTACTATCAGGATATGGCGAGCGGCCCGAAGTATTGGACGTTCCTGAGCGAGGAACTGCCGGCCGTTTGCCAGCAATGGTTCCCGCTTTCGTCGGCCCGCGAGGACACTTTCGCAGCGGGGCTATCGATGGGCGGCTACGGCGCGCTCCGACTCGGCTTGGCTCATCCGGAGAAATTCGCCGCCGTCGCGAGTTTGTCCGGCGCGCTTGACCTCCAGCAGCGACTCAAGGAACTGCAGCGATCCGAACTTCCCCTCGATCGCCAGGAATGGACGGGCATCTTCGGCGAGCCCGCAGGCGCGGGTGAAGCGAGCGCCGATCTGTTTCAGCTCGCTGACAAAGTCGCCGGCGCAAAAACTCGCCCCAAGGTCTACCTCTGCTGCGGGACGGAAGATTACCTGCTCGGCGATAGTCGAGCGTTTCATCACCACCTCGACCGCCACGGCATCGCGCACACCTACGAGGAGAGTTCGGGCACCCACGAATGGGGCTATTGGGATCGACAGATCCAGCAGATCCTCGCCTGGCTGCCGCTGCGCGGCTAAGGAGAAGCGCGCGAGGCAGATTACTTCACTGCCCCGGTGCCTTCGGGCATCCAGCCAAGACCTTCAACCCGTAACAAAACCCAGCTATGAAACTCAAAGCCACGTGCATGTCGCTCCTCTCGCTCCTCACCTTCGGCCTCGTCGCCGACGCCGAACCACTCGCTGTCGGCGCGCCGGCTCCCCAGATCACCGCCGTCGATCAGGACGGAAAAACGGTCAACTTCAAGGACGTTTACGCCAAGGGACCGACGCTCGTTTATTTCTTCCCCAAGGCCGACACGCCCGGTTGCACCAAGCAGGCCTGCAGCCTGCGCGACGACTGGTCGAGCCTGCAGGGCAAAGGAATCCAGGTGCTCGGCATCAGCGGCGACAAGACGGATTCCCAGAAGAAGTTTCAGGAGAAATACAAGCTGCCCTTCACGCTCATCGCCGATAGCGATAGCAAGGTGGCGGATGCCTTCGGCGTGCCCAACATGGCCGGAATCGACAAGCGGCAATCCTTCCTGATCAAGGAGGGAAAAGTCGCCTGGAACATGCTGAAAGCCTCCACGGAAACCCACGCCAAGGACGTGCTCGCCGCGTTTGAAACGCTGAAGTAATTCGGACGAATCTTACCCAAGCGCGCGATCTCGAAAGAGGTCGCGCGCTTTTCTTTTTCAGGCGCGGTTCACGCCAGGATCTTCTTGAGGATCTCGCCGTGGACGTCCGTGAGCCGGCGATCAGAGCCGTTCGAATACCACGTCAGCTTCTCGTGGTCGAAGCCGAGCAGGTGCAACACCGTCGCGTAGAAGTCCCAGACCGTCGTCACATTCTCCACGGAGCGCCGGCCGAATTCGTCGGTCGCGCCAAAGCTTGTGCCACCGCGGATGCCGGCCCCCATCATCCAGGTGGTGAAGGCATCGGGATTGTGATCGCGCCCGGTCGTGCCTGCCTGATGCGTGGGCATGCGGCCAAACTCCGTCGTCCAGAGCACGAGCGTGTCATCAAGCAGGCCGCGTTGCTTGAGATCGGTGAGCAGCGCAGCGGTCGGTTGATCGAAGATCGGGCAGTGGCGCTCGTAGTCGGACTTGAGCGTGCGATGCGCGTCCCAGTTCAAGAGCCCATCCACTCCCGAGGCGCGCGAGGCGCAGTAGAGATTCACGTAGCGCACGCCGCGCTCGAGCAGGCGCCGGGCGAGTAGGCAGTTGCGCGCGTAGGCGGCGGTCAGCTTGTTGTTGCTGTCGGTGCCGTAGAGCGTCTGCACGTGCGCCGGCTCGGACTTAAGATCGGAGACTTCCGGCGCGGAGATCTGCATGCGCGCCGCGAGTTCGTAAGCGGCGATGCGCGCCTGCAGGCTGGTGTCGCCGGGATTCGCCGTGGCGTGTTCGCGATTCAAAAAGCCGAGGAACTCACGCGTCGCCGCTTCCTCCCCTGGCGCGATTTCCTTCGGCTGCGCGAGATTGCGGATGTCCTGGTGCGCGGCCATCACCACCGCCTGGTGTCGCGCGGGCAGGAAGCCGTTGCCCCAGTTCGCCTTTCCATTCGGCGGCTCGCCGCGGAGGTCGGGGAGCGCCACGTAGGTCGGCAGATTGTCGTTGGCACTGCCGAGCGCGTAACTCGTCCACGCACCCGCGCTGGGAAATCCCTCCTGCACATGCCCCGTATTCATGAAGACGCAGCCCGGCCCGTGCGTGTTCGACTTGCTTTGCATCGAGTGGATAAAGGCGATGTCGTCCACATGCTTCGCCATGTGCGGAAGCAGCGTGGAGATCATCTTCCCGCTCTGCCCCGCGGGCGCGAATTCCCACGGGCTTTTCATCAGGTTCCCGTTCTTGCCTTGAAACGACACCATGTTTTCCTCGCCCGGCAGCGGCTGACCATCGCGCTTCACCAGCTCCGGCTTGTAGTCCCACAGATCGAGATGCGACGCCGCACCGGGACAGAAAATCTGCAGCACCCGTTTCGCCTTCGGCGCAAAGTGCGTCTGCCCCCTGCCCGCTTCCCAGCTTGGTTTGGCCGCCGCGTGCGCTTCGCGTCCCAGCAAGGACGCGAGGCCGATGCCGGTCATGCCGTGGAAGACGCTGTGGAGAAATCCGCGTCGCCCGAGAACGCGCTGCAATTCGGAATCAAACGGGTTCATGAGCGGTCAGTTCAGGTTGATCAGTTCGTTGGAATTCAGCAGCGCGCGGCAGAAGGCGCGCAGTCCGTGCACGGCGATCAGCTTCGCGGCTGTCGCGGTCTCCTCCGTCGTCGGAGGCCGGGCGTAGGCGAGTGAAAAGGCGCGCGAGACCTGCGCGTCCACGTCTTTCGCCTCGCGCTGGAGCCGCTCGGCGAAGGCCGCCGCGAGATCGAGGGCGAAGCGATTGTTCATCATGGTCAGCGCCTGCAGCGGTGTCGTCGTGCTGGCCCGGCGCGCTTCCGCGAAGGCGGGATCGGGGCAGTCGAAATCCGTCATCACGTCCACGCGGGCCGCGCGCGCATTGTGGTGATAGATCGCCCGCCGGTAAGTCTCCGCGCCGGGCGCATCGAGCGGCACGTAGGTCGCCACATTGTCCTGCTGGTATTCGTAGAGCTTGAAGCCGGGGCCGAACATTGTCGCGTCGAGCTTGTCCGCCACGCTGAGCATCGTGTCGCGCACTTCCTCCGCATCGAGCCGCCGCGCCGGGAAGCGCCAGAGCAACCGGCTGTCGCCATCTTTCCGCGCTGCCTCTTCGCGCCACATTGCCGATTGCTGGTAAGCCTGCGACGTCATGATCAGCCGGTGCAGCGGCTTCCAGTGCCAGCCATTCTCCTCCAGTCGCTGCGCCAGCCAGTCGAGCAATTCCGGGTGCGACGGCCGGCTGCCCATGTAACCGAAATCGCTCGGCGTCTCCACCAGCCCGCGGCCGAAGTGATAGTGCCAGATGCGGTTCGCCAGCACGCGCGGCGTGAGCGGATTTTGCGGCGCGCAAATCCACTTGGCCAGCGCCAGCCGCCGGTCACCTTCCGCGCTTTTGTCATCGAGGGAAAAGCGCGACCGCTCGCGGTCCAACACGCTCAGACTCGCCGGAATCACCGCGTCGCCTTTCCGCTGCGGGCTGCCGCCGAGGAAGACGTGGAACGGCCCCGGCGCCGGCTGATGCGTGCCCACCCACCACGTCGATAGCGGTGGAATCTTCGCGATCTCACGTTCGACGAGCGTCAATTCCTTGTCGATCCGAGCGAGCCGCGCGGCGTCTTCCGGCGTGGTCGCGAGCTTGAGGAGCCGCGCCTGTTTGCGCGCCGCCGTCACCGGTTCGCGATCCGCGGACGTCGCCACCTCGCGCCATTCCTTGCCATCGAGCGAGACCTCGATGCGATAGTCGCCGACGAACGCCGTGAGCGCGGTACCTTCGGCCAGCCCGTGTCCGCGATCGCTGGAGAAAAAGACGCGGTCGATGCGCTCGCGCTTCGCCAGCGTGATCACGAGTTCGTCACCCGCCGCGTGCCAGCGCTCGCCGAATTTCCCATCGATCGTCAACTCCACGTCGTAGGCGCCCGCGAAATCCTTCGCCGCACGCTTCGTCTCGCCGCGCGCCCTTCCGCCATTGGCCGTGAGGGCCACGTTGCGCGCAGCATCCCCCGCGGTCCACACCTCAAACTCATCGATCTTGATCTCGCCGCGCTTACTCTTGTCCCGCGGATTCGCGTCGTTGGCATTCGTTCCGTCCATGAGCAGCCGGACGTACTGCGCCTCGACCGGCGCAAACTTTTCCTCGGTCCCGTAACCGCTCACCTTCGGCCGCGTCCACGCTTTCGCGGCCTCTGCCTCCATCGCCTTCGCTCGCTCGTCGATCTGCTTCTCTACTCCCGCGCGTTCGGCCATGAGCGTCTTCTTCTCCGCTTCGAGCGGCTTCAGCTTCTCCGCGTACTCGCGTTCCTCCGCGACGGTGGTAACCGGCCGCTCGCCATGCACCGTGCCGGCGAAGGTCGCGTAGATCGCGTAGTAGTCGCGCGTGGCGATCGGGTCGAACTTGTGATCGTGGCAACGCGCGCAGCCGACGGTGAGCCCGAGGAACGCCTCGCTCGTCGCGCGGATCATTTCATCCAGCGTGTCGGCGCGAATCTGCGCGGCGGCGATCGGGTCCTGATTACCCACATCGTCATAGGGACCGGCGACGAGGAACGCGGAGCCCACCTCGATCTCCGGTTGATTCTTGCCGATCACATCGCCCGCGAGATGCTCGCGGACGAAGCGATCGAACGGTTTGTCGTCGTTGAACGAACGGATTACGTAGTCGCGGAAAGGCCACAGGTTCGTAATGATCTGGTTGCGCTCGAAGCCGCGACTCTCGCCGAAGCGCACCACATCGAGCCAGTGCCGGCCCCACCGTTCGCCGTAGTGCGGCGAGGCGAGCAGGCGGTCCACCAGGTCTGCCACCGCGCGCTCGCGATCCTGTGCCCATGCGACTTCGAAGGCGGTCACTTCCTCCGGCGTCGGCGGCAGGCCGGTGAGATCGTAGGTCGCGCGGCGGATGAAAGCGCGCGGTTCGGCGGCCGGATTCGGCGCCAGCTTCGCCTCCTTCAGCTTCGCGAAAATGAACTGATCCACCGGATTCCGGCGCCAGTCCTCGGGGGCATCGGCGACGCTCGGCGGCGTAGGTCGAGCGAGCGGTTGGAAGGACCAGAACGACCCGTCCGCCTTTGCCTTTTCGCGCAGCGTCACGCCCTCGGGCCACGCGGCACCGGTCGCGATCCACTCCTTGAGCGCCGTCGCTTCCTCCGCGGTCAGCGGCTCGCCTTTCTTCGGCATCTCCGGCTTCTCGCCATCGTGCGCAATGGAGCGCGAATACACCGCGCTCTCCTCCGGCTTGCCGGGCACGACACCGGGGTCTTCGTCGCCGCCCTTGAGCATCGCCTCGCGCGTGGTGATGTCGAAGCCGCCCTTCTTCTTCTCGCCGCGATGACACGACACGCATTTGGCCTCGAGCACCGGTGCGATTTTGGTGCGGAAATCTTCCCCCTGAGGTGCAGCCGCGAGCGCATTTGCGAAGCAGACGCCGGCGCAAATGCCGCGGAGAATCGGTTGGGGGAATTTCATCGCGATCGACTGGGCTACGAAGCTAAACACGCGGCGCAGCCAAGTCTTTGGATTTCTCTCGCCGCTCACTCTTCGCATGAAAACTCTCGCCGCTGCTTTTGATCCCGAAACATTCCGCGCCCAAGGACACCGGCTCGTGGACGCGCTGGCCGAGCGCCTCGCTACTTCCCTAGCGGGAAAGGGCGACGTCTGCTCGACGGTCGCGCCGGCGGAGGAACTCGCGCACTGGCGGGCGCGCATGGACGCGGAGCCGCAGGACGTGGCGGATTTCCTCGCGGAGTTTGCGGCGCGCTCGATCCAGATTCATCACCCGCACTTCATGGGGCATCAGGTCAGCGCGCCCGCGCCCGCCGCGGCACTCGCGGGACTCGCGGCGGAGCTGCTCAACAACGGCATGGCCGTTTACGAGATGGGCCCGGCGGCGACCGCGTTGGAGCGGTGGGTTATCCAGCGCACGGCCGCGCTGTTTGGTTTCGCGCAGGGCGATGGCTTTCTCACCTCCGGCGGCACGCTGGCCATGCTCACCGCGCTGCTCGGCGCGCGCGCGCGGATGCTCGGCGAGGAGGTGCTCGCGCGCGGCACCGAGCCGCGCTGGGCGATCCTCGCCTCCGAGGAAGCGCACTACTGCGTGTCCCGCGCGGCGCAGGTCATGGGCTGGGGAAAAGAAGGCGTGATCGGCGTGTCGACCGATGACGCGTTCAAGATGCGCGTGGACCAGCTCGACACCATCTTCGAGGAAGCGGTCGCCCACGGTCGCACGCCGATCGCCGTGGTGGGCAGCGCGTGCAGCACTTCCACCGGATCGTACGACGACCTCGCGGCCATCGCGGACTTCTGCGCGCGCCGCGGGTTGTGGTTCCACGTCGATGGCGCGCATGGCGCCGCCGTCGCCTTTTGCCCGGAGCTGCGCGATCGGCTGGCGGGAATTGAGCGCGCCGATTCCGTGATCCTCGATTTTCACAAACTGCTCCTCACACCCGCGCTCGCCACCACGGTGATCTTCCGCGAACGCTCCGACTCGTGGGCCGCCTTCCACCAGCGCGCGCAGTATCTATGGGACGAAAAAGCGACCGACGAATGGCACAACGTCGGTCGCCGCAGCTTTGAATGCACGAAGCTGAGCCTGAGTGTGAAGATCGCCGCGCTCTGGCGCTGCCATGGCGAGGAGCTCCTTGCGGAAAACGTGCGCACGGTCCACGCGCTCGCGCGCACCTTTGCCGCGCGGCTGCGCGCGCGTCCGCCCTTCGAGGTCGCGGTCGAGCCGGAGTCGAACATCGTCTGCTTTCGCCTCCGGCCGCCTGGTCTCGGCGACGCGGAGATCGATGCGCTCAATGCCGGCATCCGGTGCCGCATCGTCGGCACGGGGAAGTTCTACCTCGTGCAGACCGTCCTCCGCGGGCGCACCTGGCTGCGCACCGCGCTGATGAATCCCTTCACACAACCCGCGCATCTCGACGCGCTGCTCGATGCGGTGGAAGCCGCCGGAGACTTTCCAGCTACGGCACCAGCAGCACCGTGAGCTTTTTCGGGCCGTGGGCGCCGAGGACGAGGATGCGCTCGATGTCGCCGGTGCGGCTCGGGCCGGTGATGAAGCCGGCGAAGCTCGGGTAGTCCGAACCGTATTTTTTGGCGAGGCGCTCGTAGGCGGCGGGGAGGTCGGAAACGAGCTGCTCCTTCCGCGCGATGATGATGTGGTGCGGTGGCAGGACGCTCAACGTGCGGCCGCCGGAGCTCAGCGCGGTGACGCACGCCGAGCCGGTCTGCGCGACCAGCGATTCACATTCGGTGAGGCCGGCATCGCAGGCTTCGAGCGCGTCGCGATCGTAGCCGGCTTCGATCCAGAGTAGGCTCAGCGAAGGCGGGAGTTCCGTGGCGATGGCGTCGTTCAGCGTGCCGCCGTGCAGCGCGAGGGTCTTCCAACCTCCTTCGCTGGCGAGCGTGGCGATGTGCTTTGCGGCAGCAGAAAGAGAGTCGCACACTTTGAATTCCGTGCGCAGCATCTCGGAGAGTTTGGCGAAGGCGGCGACCCGATCATCCGGCGACTCGCCGACCGGCGGCATCCATTCGCGAAAGGGCGCGGTGACGGAATGCGTGCCGGGCTTGGTCATCGTCTCGTGATGCTTCGGCGCGGTTTCGCGCAGCGCTTCGGTGACGCGCCCGAGGATGGCTTCGCGATCACCGTTCATTTGTGCGCCGCCTTTCTCTGCCGCCAGTAGTCACCGAACGTCGGCGACTGCGCTTGCGGGAATTCACGCGTGTTGGTCCACGAGACGAGCGGGTCCAGTCCGCTATTTTGCAGGAAGGGAAGGAACCACTGCCCGACCGGCGCCAGCCGCGAAGCAAGGCGGTAAGCCCACGGGCGGCTCATGAGCTGCACGAATCCAAACCAAATCAGGCGTTCCCACCACACCTTCTTTTCCGCGACCGCGTTGCGGCGGTTGTGGAGGAGGTGGTGATGAATGTCGATCTTCACCGGACACGCTTCGGTGCAGGCGCCGCAGAGTGAAGACGCGCCGCTGAGGTGCTTCCAATCCTGCAAGCCGCGGAAGTGCGGCGTGATCACGGAGCCGATCGGGCCTTGATAAGTGGTGCCGTAAGCGTGGCCGCCGATGTTTTTAAAAATCGGGCAGACGTTGAGGCACGCGCCGCAGCGGATGCAGTGGAGCGCGTCGCGTTGCTCGGCGTCGGCAAGCAGTCGGGTGCGGTGGTTGTCGAGCAGGACGATGTGGAATTCCTCCGGTCCGTCGAGTTCGCCCGGCTGCCGCGGGCCGCCGTACATCGAGTTATAACACGTCAGGTTTTGTCCGGTGCCGGCGGTGGCGAGCATCGGCAGGAGCAGCGCGAGATCGGCGAGCTTGGGTACCATCTTCTCGATGCCGACCAGCGCGACGTGGATCTTCGGCATCGCCGTGGTCAGCCGCGCGTTCCCTTCGTTCTCAGTGATCGAGATCATGCCGGTCTCGGCGACAAGGAAGTTCGCGCCGGAGATGCCCATGTCAGCGGTGATGTAATGCCGGCGCATGAAGCGGCGCGCAATCATGGTCAGCTCCTCCGGCGAATCGGTGGGCGCGCTGCCGAGTTCCTTTTCGAAAAGTGCGCTGATTTCGTCGCGCTTCATGTGCATGCACGGGAAGACGAAGTGATACGGCGGTTCGTGCGCGAGCTGCTGGATGAACTCGCCGAGGTCGCTCTCGACGACCGCGTAACCTTCTTTCTCCAGCGCGGCGTTGAGGTGGATTTCCTCGCTCGTCATCGCCTTCGACTTGATGATCGATTTCACCCCGCGCTCGCGGGCGAGATTGAGAATGTAGTCGCGCGCCTGCTGGCTGTTGCTTGCCCAGAAGACCTTACCGCCGCGCGCGGTGAACTTTTGCTCAAACTCGACGAGGTAACGATCGAGGTGATTGACGCCCTCGTACTTGATCGCCGCCGCCGCGTCGCGCGCGTGCTGCCAGTCGGCGAAAGTGCGTTCGGTGTTGCCGCGGGCGATCTTGTAATTGCCGAGCGCCTTGCGGACCGCGGCACGACGCGGGACGTCGGCGGTGGTTCGATCGGCGTCGTGATGAAACTGCGTCTGCGGATCGGCCTCGTCGATCATACGCTCGCGAGCACTTCGGCCAAGTGCAGGCTCTTCACCGTGCGCGGGCTGTTGCGGTTCAGGTAGCCTTGGATTTGCATCAAGCAGCTCGAGTCGTTGCTGACGACATATTCCACGTCGGCGTCGAGGATCGAGTTGCATTTCACCTCGGCCATCGCGGTCGAAATCTGCGGATATTTCACGGCGAACATTCCGCCAAATCCGCAGCACGCTTCGGCCTCGCCCATCTCCACGAGTTCCAATCCCTTCACGTGCCGCAGCAGTTCGCGCGGCGCCTCTTTGGTGCCGAGTTCGCGCAGGCCGTGGCATCCGTCGTGGAAGGTCACCTTGCCCTCAAACTTCGCGCCGACATCGCGCACACCGAGCTTCTTTACGAGGAACTCCGAGAACTCAAACGTCTTGGCTGACAGCGCCTTCGCGAAGTCGAGCTGCGGCGTGTCTTTGAAAAGCTCGGGATAGAAAACCTTGAACATCGCGCCGCAAGAACCCGAGCCGGAGACGATGACTTCCGCATCCTTGAAGGCGTCCAGTTGCTTTGCGGCGACGACGCGCGCTTCGTCCCAAAATCCGGAGTTGAACGGCGGCTGGCCGCAGCACGTTTGGTTTTCCGGATACTCGACCTGGTGCCCGAGCCGCTCCAACACCTGGACCATGGAGATCGCCACGTGCGGGTAGAGCGAGTCGATGAAGCAGGGAACAAAGAGAGTGATGCGCATGAAGTGCGGGGCGACGGCGAAGCGAAGGTTTTCGACTGCTTACGTCTTCTTGTCCAGCGTGGGCGCAACGCGTGTCATAAGCCGAAAGTCCCCTTGCCAGCGGGAAATCGGCGGCTACTTTCGCCGCAGTTCTTTAGAAAAAGTAATCAGCAAACGCATCAAGAGTGACC
>JBAVML010000601.1:0-7045 GCA_049690035.1 Chthoniobacteraceae bacterium | reverse complement strand
CTCTACAAGGCGTCCTTTGCGCTCACGGTGTGGATCGATCAGATTTTTGAAGACAGCCACGACATTCAAAATCAGCCCGCCGCCGGCCGCCTCTCGACGAACGCCGCGATCGCCAGCGCCAAGCTCGCCGCCGCGCTCAGCGACGACGACGTGGACGAGATCGGGATGACGATCGCGTATCTGAAGCGCGCGCTGAAGGCGATCAGCACGGCGATCGAGGCTGCCTTTCAGCTCCGCAAGGACGGCTGTCTCGATCAGGAACGTTTCGGCACCCTGAACCAGCGGCTCTTTCAGATCCGCGACGGCATCATCGAGCTGATGGGCGCGTATCGCACCGAATGGCGTCGTCGGTACGAGGATCGGTGAGTACCGCGATTTCAGGTGAATGAAGTCGCGATGACTTCGTCCAAGCACATGCCCACCGAGGGCACGGAGCCTGCCGGATCGCCCGCCGACGAGTTGCAGCTCGTGGCGAAGGCGCAAGCCGGCGACACCGCCGCCTTCAATGAACTCGTCACCCGCTACCGACAACGCGCTTTTGCCATGATTTACAATATGGTCCGCAACGAACAGGACGCCTGGGATCTCGCCCAGGACGGCTTCCTAAAGGCGTGGAAAAATATCGGGCGCTTCCGCGGGCAGTCGTCGTTTTACACCTGGCTCTATCGCATCCTGATGAATGTCGGGATCGACTGGCTGCGCCGGAAGCAGATCTCGAGCGGCACGGAGTTCGACGATGCGATCGGGCTGCACGGGATCGAGCCCGGCGCGGTCACCGCCCCGCGCGCGGAGATGCAGCCGGTGGAAAAAATCTCCGACAAGGAAATCCGCGGGCGCATCGACGAAGCCATCACACGGCTTTCGCCCGAGCACCGCGCCGTCATCGTCATGCGCGAGATCGATGGGCTGGAATATTCCGAGATCGCCGAGCAGATGGAGTGCTCCATCGGCACGGTCATGTCGCGCCTCTTTTACGCACGCAAGAAGCTCCAAGCCATGTTGAAGGACGTTTATGAAAACATTTGAAGAACGCTACACCGCCTGGGTCGATGGCCAGCTCTCCGGCGACGCGCTGGTCGCTTTTGAAGAGGAACTCACCTCGCGTCCCGAGGCGATGGAAGATCGCCTCGGGGCGCGGAAACTTGGCGACCTGCTGCGCGCCCACGCGACGGCGCCCGCGCTGTCGAATGCCGACTTCTTTAATCTCCGGCTCCAGCAGCAGATCGAGGCGGAAATGCCGCGCGCCCGAGTCGAGCCAGCGCGTGGAGGCGGCTCGTTTTTCCTGCATTTCTCCCGGCTGATCTGGGCTGGGGCCGCCTGCCTCGGCATCGCCGCGCTGCTTTACAAGACGATGATTCCCGCGCCGTCGGCAGTCGAGCCGTCCACCTATTTTGCGCAAGTCGTCGAGGCTTGGCCGTCTGACCCGAGCATCTCGGCGACCACCGTTTACGATCCGAAGGACAACGTCACCGTGCTCTGGCTGGACGGGCTCGATTACATGCCGAGTGAGCAGCTCGCGGTGCAATAGCATGGTTCGTCGCATCCTTCTCCTCGCCCTGCTCGCGCTGGCCTGCCCCGCGGTCCTGCGCGCTGCCGCGCCTGAGGTGGCGGCCACGCCGCAAGGTGTGACGGTGAGTCAGGAGAAGGTGCTGCCGCCAGCCGCGATCGTCCGCGAAAAACCAACGCCGAAGAATGACGATAAGGTCTGGAGCGGGCTCGTGCTCGCGACCAATGATCCGAGTCCCAAAGATCCGCCGAGCGAACTGCGCGAGTTCGCGCCGCGGCTGAAGCGCGTGTTTGGCTACAATCAATTCGAGCTCAAGGGCAGCACCGCCAAGCCGATCGATGCCGATGGCGAGAGCTGGCTGGTGCCGAGCGATAACTTCTGGCTGAGCGTCCGCGCCCGCCGCGCGCTCTCGAAGGAAGCGCGGGGTGGTTACCTGCTCGACGTTCATCTCTATCAGGATCACCGCCCGCTCGTGGCCACCGAGACCAAACTCGCGCCGGGCAGCCCGCTTTTCATCCGCGGCCCGATGTGCGGCAGGGGACAACTCATCATCGTCCTGCAAGTGCAGCGCTGAGCCGGAGCGCGCTTGTTCCTTGCGGAGCGGCTCGCTAACTTCCGCCGCCATGCGTTTTCCCCTCACACTCGCTCTCGTTCTCGGTGTGCTTCCGCTGCGCGCGGAAAACTGGCCGTGCTGGCGCGGCCCGCGGCTCGATGGCACCAGCCTCGAACATGAGGTGCCGACGAAGTGGAGTGCGACGGAAAACATCCTTTGGAAAACGGAGCTGCCCGGCGAAGGCCACGCGTCGCCGATCGTCTGGGGCGACCGCATTTTCACCGTCGCCGCGCTGAACGATTCCGAGGATCGCCAGCTCCTCTGTCTAGATCGGCAGAACGGCGCGCTGCTCTGGCAGACGACCGTGCTCAAGGCGCCGCGCGAGCAGGTGCATCGGCTGAATACCCACGCATCGAGCACGCCCGCGACGGATGGCGAGCGCGTATTCACCGCGTTTCTCGATGTGCGCGAGGCGATCGTCGCGGCGCATGATTTTGCGGGGAAATTAGTCTGGCTGAAACGCGTGGGACCATTCGCGAGCAAGCACGGCTTTTGCAGTTCGCCCATTCTCTTCAAGGACAAGGTCATCGTGAATTGCGACCACGACGGCGATGGCTACATCGTTGCGCTCGCCCGCACCGATGGGCGCGAACTTTGGCGCATCGCGCGGCCAAACAAAACGCGGAGCTATTGCGCGCCGCTCATCTGCGAAGCCGCGGGGAAAACGCAGATGGTGCTCGCGGGCACGAAGTGCGTGACGAGCTACAATCCGAACGACGGGAAACTCATTTGGGAAATCGATGGACCGACGGAGCAGTTTGTCGCCTCGCTGGTCTTCAATGAACGCGCGAACCTCTTCTTCCTCACCGCGGGTTTTCCCGAGCATCACATCCTCGCGATCCGACCTGATGGCACGGGCAACGTGACGGCAACGCACATCGCGTGGCGGACGAAGAAAGGTGCCGCGTATGTGCCTTCACCGATTTCGGCGGGCGACTACTTTCTTATGACCTCGGACTCGGGAACGGGCGAGTGCTTCAAGGCGGCGACCGGCGATGTAATGTGGGAGGAACGCCTCGGCGAGCAGCACGCCTCGCTCGTTTCCGCGAACGGCCTCGTCTATTTCCTCAACGACACGGGTGTAATGAACGTGGTGCGCCCTGGCGACAAGTTCGACCTCGTGGCGCGCAATGAACTCGGCGAGCGCACGTTTGCTTCACCGGCGCTCAGCGACGGACGCATCTACATTCGCGGCGAGAAGCACCTCTTCTGCATCGGCGCGAAGTAACTCGGAGTACGCGCTTCGTTAGCCCCACAGCCGGTCCAGCGCCTTGCCCACGCCGGCAAACATCTCATCGATCTCGCCGCGCGTGATGGTCAGCGGCGGCGCCAGCGCGACGATGTCGCGGATGCCGCGGACGATGATGTTTTCCTCGCGGGCCAGCGCCGCGGCTTTCACGCCGAGCATCGTGGTCGGCGTCAGCGCCGCCTTGCCCCCGCGCGGGAGCAACTCGAGTGCGCCGATGAGCCCGACGCCGCGCGTCTCGCCGACCGCAGGGTGGCCGCGGAACGCGTTGAGCTTTTCCTGAAAGTACGGCCCCACATCGGCGCGGACGCGAGTGATCAGCCCATCGTTTTCGAGAACGTCGAGATTCGCCAGGCCGGCGGCGCAGGAAGTCGGGTGGCCGCTGTAAGTGAAGCCGTGCGCGAAGTAGCCGCTGTGGATCACGGTATCGGCGATCTCGTCGCTCACCATCGTGGCGCCGAGCGGCAGGTAACCGCTGGTCAGGCCTTTCGCGAGCGTCATCAGGTCGGGATCGAGCTTCCACATTTCACTCGCGAACCAAGTGCCGAGGCGCCCGAAGCCGGTGATGACTTCGTCGGCGACGAAGAGAATTCCCTTTTCGCGCAGCATTTCGCGCAGCGCCGGCAGATAGCCGTCCGGTGGCGGGATGACCCCGCCCGCCCCCTGCACCGGCTCGACGAACATCGCGCCGATGGTCTCCGCGCCTTCTCGCTCGATGACGCGCGCAGTTTCCTCCACGCACCACTTTCCGTAAGCCACCGGATCGTGTTCCTGATTCGCCGCATAGGCGTGTGGCGCCGGCACATGGACGAAGCCAGGTAGCGGCAGGCTGAAGGGTTCGTAGCAGCCGGGCAGGCCGGTCATGCTCGTGGTGGCGATGGTGACGCCGTGATACGAAAACTGCCGCGAGAGAATCTTCGTCCGCTGCGGCTTCCCCTTCAGCTTCCAATAGCCGCGGATGATTTTGAGCGCCGTCTCATTTGCCTCCGAGCCGGAGTTGCAAAAGATCGAGTGATTCAGCCGTTCGGGCGCGAGGCTGGCGAGCCGTTGCGCGAGGCGGATTGCTGGCTCCGTGGTGGAGTTGAAGAAGGATGGATAAAAGCAAAGCTGGCGGAGCTGCGCGCTGATCGCATCGATGAGTTCCGTGCGGCCGTAGCCGACATTCACGCACCACAGGCCGGCGAGGCCGTCGAGCAGCTTGCGCCCCGTGGAGTCCTGCACATACACGCCTTCGCCGCCGACGATGACATGCGTGCCGCGGGCATGCATCTCGTCGTGATTGGTGAAGGGATGGAGGTGGAACCGGGCGTCTAGTTCCTGAAGCGGCGTGGGGATGCTTGCCATGGCTTAAAGGAACCACGAACTTCCCACCGCAGGCAAACGATATGCCGAAATTTCCGTTCATTCCCGCCGACCTCGCCCCCGGCGACGCCAAGTCCGCCGAGTTCGACACCGCACGCGTGGACGTGGTGTGCGTGCCGGCGCGGGAAGATCCACGCTTCGAATTTGCTTACGCGCGCCTTTGGGAGCAGTTCGGCGCGTCGGATGAAATCGAGACGCGCGAAGTGCTCGGGCGCCGGCTCGCCTGGGACGCCGCGCAGCCTCGCGACGGCTTCGCGATGCGCTACGATCTGCTGCTGCTCCGGGACGGCGCCGGGGCGTTCGTGGCCGCGCGCGATCACACCGCGATTGCCAACGGATCCCAGGTGGTGGTGCATCTCTCGCATGCCCTCGTCGATCCCGCCTGGCGCCGGAGCGGACTCGCGGGCTGGCTGCGGGCGCTGCCGCTGCAGACGGCACGCACGTGCCTCGAACGCGCGGGACTTTCACCCGAACTGCCGATCACGCTGTGCGCGGAAATGGAGTATCCCGACGGCAAAGATGAAGCCCGCGCCATCCGCCTTCGGGCCTACGAACGGTCGGGCTACAAAAAAATCGATCCCGCGGTGATCGACTATCACCAGCCGGATTTTCGCCCGCAGGAAGTCATCGACGCGACCGGTGGACCGCGACCGCTGCGCTTTCAACTCATCGTCCGCCGCGTGGGGCGCGAGAGCGAGGAAGTGATCTCCGGCGCGGAGGTCCGGGCCATCGTCCGGCGCTTCTATTCCATGTACGGCCAGGAATCCCGCGCCGCGGACATGGCACCGCTGTGGGCGCAGCTTGAGAACTATCCCGCGCCCGACGTGCGCATCGCCTTGTTGCCGCCGACGGCTTGATGAAGGCCTATTATCATCCCGGTTACGCCGCGCCGATCGGCGATCACCCGATGCCGATTCGGAAATTCGGACTCGTCGCCGACGGGCTGAGCAACGCAGCGGACGTGCAACTCGCAGAGCCCGCGCCGGTGACCGAGGATGATCTTCGCCGCGTCCACACGCCGGCCTACATCGCCGCCATCCAGACCGGCGAACCGCGCGCGCTCGCGCAGGGGCAGAAGTTTCCGTGGACGCACAAGCTCTACCCGAGCGTGTGCCTCACCAGCGGCGGCTGTCTTGCCGCGGCCCGCGAGGCATTGCGCAGCGGCGTCTCGGCGGCGTTGGTCAGCGGATTTCATCACGCATGCGCCGATCACGGTGAAGGATTCTGCACGTTCAATGGCCTCGTCGTTTCCCTCGAAGCGATGCACGCCGCCGGCGAAATCCGCACTGCCGCTGTGCTCGACATGGACCTGCACTACGGCAACGGCACTGCGCAGCTCACCGCCTCGCGGCCGTGGCTCTTTGCGCTCTCGATTTACGGAAACGATTATTGGGACAACGTTCCGTATCGCGATGTGTCCGTGCGCCATCACGACGATGGTGAAAATCATCGCTCCTTCGCGCTGCCGAACGGCTGCAAGCGCACAACGATGCTCCGCATCATGGACGAAGCCCTGCCGCTGATCGCTGCGCGCCAGCCCGCCGTCCTCCTCTACCAGGCCGGCGCCGATCCATATTTCGAAGATCCGTATTCGCCGCTCGCACTCGACCACGACGACCTCCGAGCGCGGGATCGCCGCGTCTTCGAGTTTGCCAGGGAACATGACATCCCGATCGCGTGGGTGCTCGCTGGCGGCTATACGGAAGACGTGACGAAAGTAGTCCGCGTTCATCTTAATACCTTCAACGCGTGGAGGGACGTCTATGGCTCGTGAGCGCTGGCAGAATCTAAGCCCGGGCGACCTTTCGATCGCGTTGCCGGAAGTCGTCTCGGGCGACGTGGCCGCCGCAGTCGAGGCCGCGGTGGCCGCCGCGACGGAGTGGGCGCGCACTCCACTCGATGGGCGAATCAGCTATCTGAAGAATGCCCAACAGGCGCTCAGCGGCGCGAAGGAGAACCTCGCGCGGGGAATCGCGCTCGAAACGGGGAAGCCCATCACCGAAGCTCTGGGCGAAGTCGGCGCAGTCATCGCCAAGATCGATCTCACCATCGTTGATGCGGAGTTGTATCTCGCGGAGCAAACCGATCTCGGCGGCCCGCACCCTGCAGTAGTGCGCCGGCGTGCGCGCGGACCGGCGGCGGTGATTGGGCCGTTTAACTTTCCCCTCCACCTCGGCCACGGCGCGAATGTCGCCCATCTGCTCGCGGGAAATCCGGTGATCTTCAAGCCGTCGCCACTCGCTGCGAATGTGTGTGCCGACTACGGGGCGATCATGACGGGAGCTTTTCCGCCCGGCGTTTTTACGCTGCTCCAGGG
>JBAVML010000600.1:0-1603 GCA_049690035.1 Chthoniobacteraceae bacterium | reverse complement strand
GGAACACGCTGCGCGCGCGGATCGAGGGCGACGTGCCCCACATCCAGGTCTGGCTCAACGGCGCGCCGCTCGTCGACTGGACGGACAACGCGAACCACGCCAAGGGCGGCGCGACGGACGGCATGATCGCGCTGCAGATGCATTTCTCCAACGAGAAGACGCCGCGCTGGAAGCCCGGCGGCTTCCACCGTTTCCGCAACATCGCGATCAAGGAACTGCCCCGCTAGTGCTCCGTCCGCGAAATGCGGGCAAGCATGCGCCGATGATCGCGGACAATGCGGCGTGCTGACTTGGTCCAAACGAACGGTGTGGGGTTCTGGTTCCAGCTTTGAAGGAACGCGTCAATGTGTCGACGCAAGGCGGTCTTGGACGGGAAGCTGGCGCGCTTGAGGGAGCGACGGGTGAGGATGCTGAAGAAGCCTTCGACCTGGTTTAGCCAGGACGCGCTCGTCGGCGTGAAGTGGAAGACGACGCGCGGGTGGGCTACGAGCCAGTCCTGGACGGCGGGCGTCTTGTGAGTCGACGAATTATCGAGAACGACGTGCAGCTCGCCCTTGCGGAACGTGCGCTCGAGCCGCTTGAGGAAGCTGAGGAAGTCCTGGCCGGTGTGAGAGTCCTTGCAGTTACCTACGACTCGGCCCGTCGCGATCTCCAGCGCCGCGTAGAGATCGACGACTCCGTTGCGCCTGTAGTCGTGGGTGCGCCGCTCGACCTGCCCGGGCCGAAGCGGAAGCATCGGCTGGGTTCGGTCGAGCGCCTGGACCTGCGTCTTCTCGTCCATGCTAACGACTACGGCGTTCTGCGGCGGATTCAGGTAGAGGCCAACAACATCCTGGACCCGCTCGCTGAAGCGCGGGTCCTTGCTGACCTTGAACGTCCGCTGTCGATGGGGCTTGAGATCGTTCGCTCGCAGGATCTCATGTACGGTCGTGTGGCCCAGACCTACGTGGCGACCGAGTTCACGCGTGGACCAATGCGAGTGGCCGGGCGGCGGCGGACTCATCACGGTGGCCACCACCCGACGCACCACCGCTTCCGGGACGTTGTTCCCGCGCCCAGGCTTCGGCTGGTCGGCCAAGCCCTCGACCTTTCCAGCCTCGAAGCGCTTACGAATCCGACTCACCTGCGGAATCGACAGCGACAGGCGTCGCGCGATCTCGACACCTGTCACGCCCGCGCTGGCCATCAACACGACGCGCGCCCTGCGCACGTGCCCGGCGCTCGCCGAACTCCGCGACACCAGTGTCTCAAGCGCGCGCCGCTGCGCCGGCGTGACCGAGAGAGGCTTGGTTCTTCCCATGCAAACACATACGAGAATCTTCGCATGATCGTTGCATCTATTTCACGGACGACACACTAGCGAATCCCGCGAACGGGCCGATCGGCCTTGGGACGGAACTCGACGAGGTCCTTGGCCAGCATCAATGCGCGTCTCTTCTCGATACCCGCCTTCGCGCCCGCGATGTGCTTCGCGAGGTCGCGAAGAGACGCATGCAGCCGCTTCAGCAGCTCGACCATCCGTCCGCTGACGACCCGGTGGCAGCTGATGAGGTCCCTTACTCTCTGCTCTCGATCGTCCAGTGTCGAGGCACCCACTCTCTTG
>JBAVML010000599.1:0-7246 GCA_049690035.1 Chthoniobacteraceae bacterium | reverse complement strand
GCATCGAGCAATCTCGCGGTGCGCTTCGACGCGCAGCCTGCCGGGCTCGCGCAGATCGTCACCGGCGGCGCGAGTCCCGTGCTCACGCAACTCTCGGGCGGGCGCGTGACGGTGACGGCATTTCAGGATGGCAGCGCGAATTTCTGGCCAGCCGATCCGGTGCCGCAAATCCTGCGGTTGCCGCCGCTGATCACGTCCTTCAGCGCGAGCGGAACGGAAATCGTGGGAGGCATGACGCTGAGCAAAATCGACGAGGCGCTGCGCGTCGTGGCGCTCGATGCCGATGGAATTTCGCAGGCGGAGTTTTTCATCCGGCCCGCCGGCAACGGACCGTTCACTTCGCTCGGCGTCGATAACATCCCCGGCAACGGCCTCGGCGTGAATCTGCCGATCGATGCCTACGCCACCGGTCAGTATGAATTGAAGGTGGCGGTGTCCACGCCGTCTGGTTTCACCAATGAAGTGACGCGCGTAGTGCGCCTGGAACTCGGCCCGCCGCCGCGGCCGATCTTGAAGACTCCGGCGAACGGCAGCTACTTCGACACGCCACTCGCCACGATTCACGGCGTCGGCAGTCGCGGCGCGCAGGTCTTCATCATGCGGAATGGAGTGGACGTAGCGGGTCCGCTCAGCGCGTTCGAGTTTTCAGCGAATATCACGCTGCTGCCGGGCGAGAACGTTTTCACCGCGCGCGCGGTGAATGCCGCCGGCGAGAGTCCCGCGTCACTGCCGCTGACTTACACGCTGCGCTCGCTGCTTACGGTTCAGGTCAATCCATCGTCGTCGCTGACGGAAGGCGAAGCACGGACGGTCCGGGTCATCCGAAATCACGCGCAGGGAGCGGTAGCCGTGGCGCTGTCGGCGAGCGTGCCGGGGCAGTTGACGCTGCCCGCTTCGGTGACCATCCCGGACGCCGCGACGGAGGCATCGGTCCAATTCACGGCTGTCGATGACACGAAGGCGGAGGCGGATCAGGTGGTCACGATCACGGGCAGTGCCGGCAATTACGTCTCCGGTTCCACGACGGTGACCGTGCTCGACAACGATCGCACGAATCTTCCCGACCTCATCGTCACGGGAATCACGGCGCCCGCGCAGGCGCTGCCGGGGCAGCAAATCGAGATCGTCTGGACGCTCAAGAATCAAGGTCCGGGCAAAGCGGCTGCGGGTTGGACGGATCAGATTCTCATCTCGGAAGATCACGTGATCGGGAGTGACCAGTTGATCGGGACGTCGGCGGCGACTGCCGCTTTGCCCGCCGGGCAGAGCATTGAACGACGCGCCTTCGTCACGGTTCCGAGTCTTTCGGCGGGTGCGAAATACATCATCACTCGCACCAACGCCGGCGGCGATGTCTTCGAGGAAAATCCGTCGAACAACACCTCGATCGATGACGCTGCGTTGACGATTCAGACCGCGCTCGCGCTAAACCTCTCGCGAACATCGGCGCCGGAAAATCTCGGTGTTTTCAACGCGACGGTGACGCGCAATGGCGACACCTCGACCGCACTGGTCGTGGCGCTGGCCGCCGCGCCGGGTGGCTTGGTCACGCTGCCACCGTCCGCGACGATTGCGGCAAACGAATCGTCCGCGACTTTCGCGATCACGACCGTGAATGACGACGTCGTCAACGGCACGCGCAACACGACGATCACCGCGCAGGCGGCCGGTTACGCAAACGCCACAGCCGATCTCGCGGTGACCGATGATGACTCGGCGACGCTCGCGATCGAGATCGCGCCCGGCTCCGTGCCGGAAACTGCGGCGAATCCGGCGGCGACCGGCACGGTGCGACGCAATACCGGCACGTCGGCGGCGCTGACGGTGAGCCTCGTGAGCAGCAATCCCACCGCGGCCACCGCGCCAGCGACGGTGGTGATTCCCGCCGGTCAAACGACGGCGACTTTCCCGGTCACGATTTACGACGACGACGTGCGCACCGCCAATCGGACCGCGCGCTTCACCGCGGCGGCGGCGGGGCTCGCGACGACTTCAGCGACGATTGAGTTGATCGATGACGATGTGCCCGGGATCACCCTGCGACTGACCCCGGACGCAGCATCCGAGAATGCGCCGAACCCTGCGTCGCGCGGCCGCATCGCGCGGGATCGCGTGGCCACGGGAGACGTGATCATTCGCCTCACGAGCAGCGATCCGGCGAGCGTGGTCGTGCCGGCGGAAGTCACCATTCCGGTGGAGGCGACCGCGGTGGATTTCCCGATCACGGTCCTCGACAACGCGAATGCTGATGGCGCGCGCAATGTCACGATCACCGCGACGGAGACGGATGGCGTGCTGCATTTGCCGATCGCGGAGCAGAGCGTAAGTGCGACGCTGCACGTCTTCGATGATGAAGGCGCGACGCTCGCGCTCACTGCCAGCGCGGCGACGATCGTGACCGGCAATGCGGTGAATGGCACGGTGTCCCGCCAGCCGGGCACGGTCGGCGCGGTGCTCGTCGCGCTGGCGAGCAGTGATCCGGCGATCATCGTGCCGGCGAACGTGCAGATCGCCAACAATCAGGCCTCGGCGACTTTCTCCATTCAAGCGGCCGCCGGCCTGACGAGTCCGGCGAGCGCGACGGTCACGGCTTCGGCGCCGGGCTTGAATTCCGCGGCGCTCGCGATCACGGCGATCAGCGCCGCGCAGCCGGATCTCGCGGTGGTCGAGGTGACTCCGAGCGCAGCCACGGCCACGGGTGGCAGCACGATGAATGTTTCGTGGATGGTGGAAAATGATGGCTCGGCCGATGCGACGGGGAGCTGGCTCGACCGCGTCTTTCTCACCGCCGACCAGCAGGCGACGGGCGGCTCCGCGGGATTGGTCGTGGCTGCCGTGGGTCCGGTCGTTCCCGGCGCGGGCTACACGCGCACCGCCGAGATCACGCTGCCATCGGCTCCGGGGCGCTATTGGGTGGTGGTGCAGACGGATGCGCAGGGCAGCGTGACGGAAGGTTCGGAGTCGAACAATTCGCTCGTCGGCGCCGTGCCGATCGATGTCGCGCCGGCGTATCGTGTGACCGTTTCGACGAGTGTGGAACTCGCCGCCAGCGGCACGCCGGTCCCGCTCGCCGGCCAGGCGTTGCGCACCGGCGACGACGCGCCGATGGCCAACGTCCCAGTGTCGCTGCGCATCCTCGTCAACGGCACGCGGCGCGTGCTCAACACGTTGACCGATGCGAACGGAAATTATCTCACCACCTTTCGCCCGCTCGCGACCGAGGCCGGTCACTACACGGTCGCAGCAGCGCAGCCGGACGTGAAGGAGGACGTGGTGCAGGATCAGTTTGACCTCATCGGCGTGGGCGCGGATCCGGCCGGGCTCGAGCTGCGCCTCACGGTGAACCAGCCGGTGAGTGGCGAAATCGATCTGCGCAACACGAGCGAACGCGCGCTGACCGGGCTGACCGGGCTGACCGCCGTCGCGCAGACCGGCGCGGGCAACATCGTCACCCTGCTCACGCCGCCCGCGGCGCTCGCTGCCGGCGCGACGGCCAAGCTGCATTACACGATGACCGCGACGAGCGCTGCATTTACCCGCGCGAAGGTCGTCTTCCACATCACTTCGGTGGAGGGAGCGGTGCTCGATGTGCCGGTGCAGGTGACCGTCCTGCCGCTCGCCGCACAGCTCGTGGCCAATCCCGGCACGCTCACACGCGGCATGTTGCGCGGCGCGCAGAGCCTCGTGGAATGCGAACTCGTCAACCTCGGCTCGGCTCCGAGCGGTGATCTGAATGTCGAGCTGCCGACCAATTTCCCGTGGATGACACTCGCTTCCCCGGCGGCGATTCCCGCGCTCGCGCCCGGCGAGCGGACGAAGATTACGCTGCAACTCCTGCCCGCGGCAAATCAACCGCTGCAGCTCTACACCGGCACCATCTTCGTCCGCGGCGCGCAGACCGGCTTGTCGATTCCGTTCCAGTTCCGCGCCATCTCGGATGCGGTCGGCGACGTGCGCATCAACGTGCTCGACGACTACACGTATTACACTGCTGGCGCGCCGCGCGTGGCCGACGCGACGGTGCGGCTGCGCGACCCGTTCGATCAATCGATCATCGTCGCGCAAGGGCTGACCGATGCGACCGGCTCGGTCACGTTGCCGGCGGTGCGGGAAGGTTCGTACTTCCTCGAAGTCTCGGCGGAGAAACACGGCACGTATCGCAACGGCTTCGTCGTCGTGCCGGGAATCACGAATACCAAGGATGTTTTCATCGATCGTCAGACGGTGACTTATCGCTGGAGCGTGGTGCCGACGGAAATCCCCGATCGCTACGAGATCAAGCTCGTCGCCACCTTCGAAGTCGATGTGCCAGTGCCGGTCGTGACGATGGAAGTGACGCCGTCGAATGCCATCCCCGAGCTTCTGCCGGGCGAATCGCTTCAAGTCGATGTGACTCTGACGAATCACGGTCTGATCGCCGCCGAGCAAATCGCGCTCAACGTGCCCGGCATCGAGTCGGGCTTTGAATTCATCCCGCTCATCCGCCAACTCGACAGTATCGCGGCGAAGAGCAGCGTCACCATCCCGATGATCATCCGCCGGAACTTACCGGGCTTCGCGCCGGCGGCGCTCAGGAATGTGGCGCGCGCCAGCGGCGGCGTGGATTGCACGCCGTTTATCTTCGCCATTTACTCGTACGAATGCGGGCTGGATCGGCGTTACCATCAGGTCGGCCAGCCGTTCATCGTCCAGGGAGAGATTTGTCCGGGCGGTGGGGGCGGCGGAATTCCTATTTTCCCCGGTGGTGTTGCCGGCGGGCCGGGCGGGACGGTGATCATCGGTCCCGGCGTCGAGACGAGCGACGATTGCGACCCATGCGGCGCCATCAAGCTGAAGGCCGTCCTCAAATGCGTCGAAAAATTCCTGCCGTTCCCCGACTGGTTCAAATGCGGCAAAGGCGTCCTGACCTGCAGCGACCTCTACACATGCACCCGCACGGGCATGACGTGCGCGAAAGCCGCCGGGGCCTCCATTCCCTTCGGCAAGCCGCTCAAGGTCCTTGATTGCATCTATATTTTCATCAAGGCCTACGAGGAGTGTCAGAAGAAGCTCGCGGGCGGAGGCGACACGAAATCGATCACTACAACCCGATTCCAGGTCGCCCGTAATGCGGCGGGCGCGCTCGTCGCGGATGCGGCGACTGCCACGGCGCTCGGCAGCGAAGAACTCGCGACCATCAAGGAGCGCGCCGTGCGGATGCAGGATGAGGTGGACGCCCTGATCTATTTGTTTGGCGACGATGCATGGATCGCGAGTGAAGATCCGGCGACCTGGAACGTATGGATCCCGGCGTTCCTCGCTGCGGCCGAGGCGACCAGCGAGGCTGGCGAACACATCTCTACAGCGGAACGCCAGTCTCTGCTGGCGCTGGCGCTGCCCGCGGACATCACGACGGAGGTGGCGACGCGCTTGATCGATCGGAACAACCGGAGCTTGGATTACTACGCGGCTGGCATCTTCAATTCGACCGAGGTGCCTCCGGGCGGCAGCAGCGATTTCGTCGCGCGCGATATTCTCCACAGTAAGTTCGAGCGCGCCGCGCAGGGTGAAGCGCTCGGGATCGCGGAAGGATTTGCGACGACGAGCGAGGGAGTGTTCGAGGCGCTGAATCAACTGCGGAACGCCCCGCAAAAAAAGACGCAGGGCGTTTGCGCGCGGGTGAAGATGGAGATCGATCAGCAGGCGGTGCTCACGCGGCAGGCGTTCCTCGGGACTCTAGAAGTGACGAACGGCAGCGAGACGAACACGATCGAGGGGGTGAGCGTGGTGCTCGATATTCGCGATGCGAACGGCGCGTCGGCGAACGACAAATTCTTCATCAAGGGACCGGACGTGAGCGGGCTCGCCGATGCCGGCGGACGCGGAGCGCTCGCGCCGGGCGCGGTCGGGCGGCTGCAATACACCTTCATTCCGAAACGCGACGCGGCGCCCGATGCGCCGACGGTTTATTCGTTCTCGGGCACGTTGATGTACACGGACAACGGCCAGCAGGTCTCGCTGCCGATGCTGCCTTCACCGGTCACGGTCTATCCCGATGCGAGGCTGGTGCTGAAATATTTCCTCAAGCGCGACGTTTATTCGGACGATCCGTTCACGCCGCAGGTCGAGCCGGCGGAGCCGTTCTCGCTCGGGCTCGTAGTGACAAATGAAGGCCGCGGCATCGCGAAGAATTTCTCCATTACCTCGGCGCAGCCGAAGATCATCGAGAACAAGAAGGGGCTGCTCATCGACTTCAAGATCATCGGCGCGCAAGTCGGGGCCGAGGCGCGCGAGCCTTCGCTGACGGTGAATCTCGGCGACATCGATCCGGGCGAAGCGCAGGTCGCGCAGTTCATTCTCACCGCGTCGCTGCAAGGGAAGTTTATCGACTACCAGGCGAGCTACGAACATGCGGATGAACTCGGCGGGCAGGCGACGTCGCTGATCGATGGGGTGGAAATCCACGAGCTGATTCATGTGGTGCGTGATGACCGGCCGGCGGCCGATGATCTGCCGGATTTCCTGACCAATGAAGTTGCCGACGTGGGCTCGCTGCCGGACACGCTCTATCTCAGCACCGGCGTGATCGCGCCGGTGAACCTGGCCACGAACGCATCAGCGACGATCGGCACGCTCCAAGGCGCGCTGACCGCAAACATGCCGACGGGCTGGAGCTACGTGGATCTGGCCGATCCCGGCGCGGGCTTGAAGCTCGTGCGCGTGGTGCGTTCCGACGGCAAAGTGATACGCGTCGGCGACAATGTGTGGCAGACGGATCGGACCTTCCCGAATGAACTGACTGGCGCGCGCCGCGAGCGGCTGCTGCACCTGCTCGACTTCGATGGCACCGGTTCGTACGCGCTCTATTACACGACGGCCGACGGCGACAGCACGCTCGCGCCGCCGGTGCAGATCGCGCAGCTCGGGCCGGTGAATCCCGCGCTCCGCGTGGCGCCGCTCGACTCGATCGACGTGACTTTCACCCGGCCAATCGATCCGGCGAGCCTGACGGCGGCGGATGTGAAGGTGAGCGTGAACGGCGCGCCCGGCGTCGTCGCGAATGGCGTGACGATCTCGCCGCTCGGCGAGACGGCGTATCGCATCAGCGGCTTCGCGGGGCTCAATGCGGCGGAGGGAACGTACTCGATTACCGTGTCGGCAAACACGGTCACCGACGTGACGGGCCGCGCGGGCCAGGGCGCGGCGACGGCGGTGTGGGCGTTGAGCACGACGCGGCTTGCGGTGGTGAGCGCGGGCGCGTTTGGGG
>JBAVML010000598.1:0-10771 GCA_049690035.1 Chthoniobacteraceae bacterium | reverse complement strand
ACTATGCGGGATGTGATTGGCGCTCAGATAATTCAAACCCTCGGCTGCGGCCTTGAGCACCTTGAGCGCGGTGAATTCATCGAGCTTCTCTCCGCCTGCCTGGATCTGCCCGAGGTGGCGCCCTTCGACGAATTCGTGGGTGTAAAAGACATGGCCATTCGCTTCGCCCGCCTCATAGACGGCAACGATGGACGGGTGCTGCACGTGGGCCTTGGCCCGCGCATCACCGAGGAAACGACCGCGCGTCGTTTCGTCTGAGGCTTGCGCGGGATCGAGGAGTTTCAACGCCACCGGGCGATTGATCGAAGTCTGCAACGCGGCATAGACGCGGCCCCAGCGCCCGTCGCCGAGGACGCGCTGGATGGCATAGGTGCCGACGGTCTGGCCGACCATTTCATCGTCGGGAAAAGGTGCGACCGGAGCGACGACGGGAGAAGCCATCGGCACCGCCGGCCGGGCAACTGCCTTTGGCGCCGCCACAGCCTTCGGGGCAGCCGCGGCCTTCACCGTCGCAGCGGCCTTCACGGTGGGAGTGGGGATGCTCGGCGCGGCGGGAACACCCACCGCCCTCGGCACCGGGACGGCCACGGCAGGCACCGCCTTTGCGACCGGGATGGCACGCGGAGCGGCGACGGGAACCACCGCCACAGCGGGAACCTCGGGGGGCTTCGGTGCCGCGACGGGGACCGCAGGAGGGATCGGCGGAGCGACCGGAACGGGCACTGGCTCCGACGCTGCTTCGATTGGCGCCGCGGTGATGGTGGCTTCAGCCGAGGGTTCGGCGATCACATCCTCCATCGCGGGGGCGGTGGACTCGACAAGCGGCTTTCCAGCGAGCGATTCGCGGGCGACGGCGGCGAAGAGTTCCGCTTGTTCGATTGGTTTCGCGAGCACCTGGTGACCGGCTGTCTGCGCCCCGTAGTCGCTCAGGTCATAGCCGCTGATGAAGATGGTGCGGGCTGCTGGGTAGCGGCTCGTGATCTGGTCGCGGAGGGTGAAGCCATCCATCGGCTCCATGACCACATCGGTGATGAGCAGGTCGATGCCACCCATGTTCATCGCGGTCTGGAGCGCCTGCCCGCCAGTCGTCGCGCCGCGCACGTCATCGCCAGGGAGATTTTGCAGCAGGGCGACGAGCGACTGAACGATGTCGGGTTCGTCGTCAACCAGGAGGATCTTCATCACTTTTTATTCGGGTCTTCGGGAAGTCGCTGTTCCGGCGGAAACTGCTGCAGGAGCCGCTCAGGCTCGCCCGCACTCGCCTGAAGTTCGCCCTTGTAATAGACCCGAATCAGATAGCCAAAATATTTGCGGTTCTCGCGGCGCGCCGCCTTCGCATCCGGCAGCGGGAGTTGGTAATCGACCTCCAGCGACTCGATGTTTGAATCGAGCCAGTCGGCCGGCGCCGTGGTCCAGCGCGAACTCACATTGGCTGTCGTCTGGACGAGGTTGGAGTTGTCCACGATGTCGTAGAAAAGGACCTGAATGGTCAGGTCGCGCACGTCCACCTTCTCCCGCGCGCGAGCTTTGATCGGAATGCGCAGGGTGAGGTGCTTGGCCGCCGACCGATCTTCCTGTTCATCCGTGACCACATTCACCAAACCCAGCGTCTTCCCCGGTGCGATGCCTTCTTCAGCTTCGACGGCCATCGGCGGCAGGGACCTGGTGATTTCCTGCTTTGCTTGATTGAGCCGCGCCTCGGCGGTGGTGAAGTAGGGACCGGCGGATTCGCCCATGTCAAACATCCGCCGCCACTGCTCGGCGGCCTTCTCCGGGAGCTGCATTTTTTCCAGCGTGATTGCGATCTCGAAGATGGCTTCCGGGCTCTTCGGGTCCATCGCCGCAGCCTCGCGGAAGCGCGTCAACGCCGTGCTCATGTCGCCGCTTTCGCGGAGCAGCTTGCCGCGGCCGATCGTCTCCTTGAAGCGCGCGGCCTGCTCGGGTTCCGCCAGGCCGGGTGGTCGCGCGGGCAGTGGCGTCGGCTTGGGCAGTGTCACCGCCGGGACCGTCGGCGACACATCGGTCGGCTTGGGCACTTCGGGATTCTTCAGCGGATCCGCGCCGAAGTCCGGAGCCTCGACGGGAACGGCGGGGGACGTCGCGCCGGGACTGCCGGCGGTTTCGCCAGGCGTCACGCTGGCGATCGGAGGAGCGGTGCGCGAGCGGGCAGCGTAGGCCCAGACGATCACGCCGAACTGAACGGCTGCGACGGTCCCGAGCAGGCTGAGGGCGACAATGAACGTGCGGCCCACGGTTTGTCTGGTGATCGGTGAAGCAGCGAGCATGGCTGGGGAAAGAGGCGGAAGGTTAGGTTCCGAGCGAGGCGGTGTCAAACCGCAGGACCACGGCCCGCGAGCCGTTCCGGGCCCGGTCAAACGGCGTGCGCGGGAATGTGGATAAGAATCCCGTTTCTTGAAGATATAGTAGTGACCCGAACGTATGCTTGGGCTTTCCTCCAGCGCTCTCACCATCGTCCGTTCCGCCCATCCTTCCCGCCCATGACCCGTCTCGTGCTTCTCTGCCTCTTCCTGCTGGTGGCTTCCCTCGCCAAAGCGACGGCGGAGCCCCCGCAGCACCGAGTGCTGAAGCTCGATCTCGAGACCGCCCTCCAGCAGGCGCTGGCGAAGAATTTTTCCATCCAGGTAGATCGCTTCGACCCAAAGATCGCCTCGGAAGGGGTGCGTCAGGAACTCGGACGCTTCGATCCAGTCTTCGACATCACGGCGAAACGCTCCGAAGACAATCGACAGGATGTTTTCCTCAGAGGACTGCAGCTGCAAACCAACCGGGTCAGCCGACTCGACGACCTGAGTAGCGGGATCAGCGGGGTGACGGCCTGGGGAACAAAATACGACCTCAGCTACGGGACCAGCGGCCAGACCGGCACACGCGACGCACTGATCGCACCATACGATGCGTCGGGCAGGCTAGCGTTGACCCAGCCGCTGCTCCGCGACGCGGGACCGACGGTGAATCTCGCGCAGGTCCGGATCGCCCGCACGGCAGTGAAGATCTCCGAGTGGCAGCTCCGCAAGCGGATCATCGACGTGATGACGACGACCAATTTCGTTTACAACGAACTCCAAGCCTCGATCGAGGAAATGCAAGTGGCGGAGCGCTCGCGCGAATTGGCGCGGCAGCTTCTCAAGGATAATCAGGCGCGCGTAGAGATCGGGGTGAAGTCGCCGCTCGATGTCACCGAAGCTCGGGCCGAGGTGGCCGCGCGCGAAGAAGGCGTGATCCTCGCTCGGCGAACGGTGCTCGATAACGAGAACCTTTTGAAGCAGCTCGTGACCCGCGACATGCTCACCATGCTGGACACCCGGGTGGAGATTGCGCCGCCTCCTTCGCCGCGATTTTCTGCCGACGTCCGCGGCGGCGTCGCCGATGCGCTCGCGTTACGACCGGATTACCGCCAGGCTTTGCTCGACCTCGACCAGAGGCACATCCGTGTCGCGCTGCAAAAGAACCATCTCCTGCCGCGTATCGATTTGACCGGCAGCCTCGAACTGCTCGGGATCGAGAACGATTTCGGCGGAGCCGCCTCACGTATCGCCCAGCGCGATCGCACCTCGTGGACCGCGGGCGTCATCTTCAGCATCCCGCTGGGTAATCGCGAGGCGCGCGGTGCCTTGAACCAGGCGAACCTCGAGGCCGCGAAAGCACTGGTGGCTATCGAGCAGCTCGAACAGCAGATCATCGTCGATGTGGACAATGCCTCCGGGCAGATCGTCACTTCACGCCAGCGCATCACCTCCACCCGCGAGGCGCGCCGACTCGCCCGCGAGAGCTTGGACGCTGGCGAGGAGCGGCTGCGCGCCGGCACCGGCACGACGTTTGTGGTCCTTGAGCTGCAGAAGAAACTCGCCGAGTCGGAACTCGCCGAACTGCGGGCGGTCGCCGACTACAACAAGGCCGTGAGCGAGTATCAGCGGCAGACCGGGACCACCCTCCGCGAGCACCACGTGGTGATGGAGTAGCGGAGCGGCGGGATCTCGCGGTGCATTCTCCCGCGCCAACCGTCAGAGCTATTTTGCCCGCGGGTGGAACTTGAGATGCACGGCTTTCAACCGCTGCTGATCGACGTGGGTGTAGATCTCGGTGGTGGAGATGTCGGCGTGGCCGAGCATTTCCTGGATGATGCGGAGGTCGGCGCCGTTGCTCAGCAGATGCGTGGCGAAGCTGTGCCGGAGGAGGTGCGGATAGACGTTGAGATCGAGGCCGGCGTGGCGGGCGACTTGTTTCACGATCTGCCAAATGCGCACGGTGGTGAGCCGCGTGCCGCGCTGGGAGAGGAAGATTTCGCTGCCGGTTTTTTTCTTCACGAAGTGCGGGCGCTCGCCGTCGAGATAGGCCTTGATAGCGTCGCAGGCGCGCTGGCCGACGGGGATAAGGCGCGTTTTGTTGCCCTTTCCGGTGACGCGGATGATGCGGGCGTCGAGGTCGAGGAGTTCGAGGCGGGCATTGACGAGCTCGGAGACGCGCAGGCCGCTGGCGTAGAGCAGCTCGAGGATGGCGCGGTCGCGGAGGGCGTGTGCGCCGCCCTCGAGAACGCCGTCGAGCAGGCGATCGACTTGGAGTTCGTTCATCGTCTCGGGCAGGTAACGCTCGGTGCGCGGAAGCGAAATGGGCTCGGCGATGTCCTGCACGATGCGGCCGCGGGCGAGCAGCCAGCGGAAGAAAATTTTAATCGCGACGACGACGAGTTTGATCGACGAGGCGGAGAGGCCGAGGCGCTTCTTGTGCGCGAGGTAATCGCCGATCTGCTGGAGCGTGACCTCGCGCATATCGAGCGTGGTCTCTGGCGGCGGAGCGCCAGTTTGGATGAGTTGATCGAGCGCGGCTTCTCCCATCTTCGCCACGATCTGCCGGCGCTCGAGCCAGAGGGCGAATCCTTCGAGCGAAAGCCGCGTGGAGAGCTGGTAATTATCCGAGAGTCCGCGCTCGGTCGCGAGGTAGCGGATGAAGTCGTCGATGGCCTCGCGCATGGTCGGATGAACGAACGCGGCGGGCGACGATTTAGAGCGGGCCGCCGGTCAGTCGCTCGAAGGCTTCGAGATATTTCTCGCTGGTCTTGCGCACGATCTCGTCGGGCAGCGGCGGGGCGGGCGGGGTTTTGTCCCAGGTCAGCGTTTCGAGGTAGTCGCGGACGAATTGTTTGTCGTAACTCGGCGGGCTGATGCCGAGCCGGTGCTGATCGGCAGGCCAGAAGCGCGAGCTGTCGGGCGTGAGGCACTCGTCGATGAGAATGACGCGGCCATCGAGCAGGCCGAACTCGAACTTCGTATCCGCGACGATGATGCCGCGCTCGGCGGCGTAGGCGCGGCCAGCTTCGTAGATGCGGATGCTCTGGTCGCGGATCTGCGTGGCGACGTCTTCGCCGACGAGGCGTCGGCATTCGTCCCAACCGATATTTTCGTCGTGCCCGCTGGCGGCTTTGGTGGACGGGGTGAAGATGATTTGCGGAAGCTGCTGCGCCTGCCGCAAGCCAGCGGGCAGTGCGATGCCGCAGATTCTTTGCGAGGACTGATATTCCTTCCAACCCGAACCCGCGAGGTAGCCGCGGACGACGCACTCGACGGGCAGCGGCTGCGCTTTACGCACGAGCATGGAGCGCTGGGAAAGCTCGCGGGCAAAGGGTTGGAGGGCCGCGGGGAACTGCGCGAAGTCGGTCGCAACGAGGTGATTTTCGACGAAATCAAAGCGCGCAAACCAGAATGCGGAGAGAGAATTGAGGACCGCGCCTTTGCGCGGGATGGCGTTCGGCAGGATGCAGTCGAAAGCGGAGATGCGGTCGGTGGCCACGAGCAGCAGATGTTCGCCGAGGTCGAAGATTTCGCGCACCTTACCGCTGGCGATCTTGCGGATGCCGGGGAGGTCGAGGGTGAGGAGGTCCATGCGCCCGCAGGCTAGAGCGAGCGCGGCGGAGGGAGAATCAGAAACTCGGACCTACGCGGCCTTGCGGAGCGCGGGGATATTGCCGAGCCAGGTGGAAACGAGGGAACCGATGCACCCGGCGAGGAAAACATTCCCGGCCATGGCATCGATCGCGGGCAGGAGCGGGGCGAGGAGGCAGAGGGCCGTGCCGAGCAGCGTGATCGCGCCGATGGTGCCGAAGAGAATCGTGCCGGCTTTCGAGCCATTGGTGAACGTCAGCGCGAGGGGAAACGACATGGCGATGAGGCCGATGCCGGCAGTGAGGCCGACGTCGTTATTCACGGCCATGCCGGTGCCGAGCGCGAGGATGCCCACGCACAAGGCGCCGCCAACCACCGCCGCTTCGATCTTCTCTTCTCGCCGCAAGGCGTAACGCGCGAAGCGGTCGAAGAGCAGCATGAGATTGCCGAACGGCCGCGCGACCCAGACCCAAAGGACGAAAAGGAAATAGACGGCCATGATCGCAAGGCCGAGGCCGCCTTTCAGCCGCGAGGCGAACCGCGCCAGCACGTAGAGGCCGATGATGACCGCCCAGCGCGAACCGGAACTGAGGCGCTGCATGGCGAAGCAGTAGCTGAGGTAGCCGCGGTAGATCGGCGACCGCGCGCGGAAGCTGTTCAGCAGGCCCTCGCGGGCGGAGTCGAAGTCGGGGTTCAGCCGCAGAGCTTCGCGGAAATGCATCTCCGCCTCGCGATGGTGGCCGCGCTGGAGGGCGGACCAGCCGGCGTTCGCGTGCGTGTACGGATCCTCGGGATCGCGCGCGAGCATGCCGGCGAGGTGACCGGCGTTTTCGTCCATTTTGTTCTGCAGCCGCAGCGCCTGCGCGAGCTGGTTGGCGGCGGTGGAATTGTCGGCATCGAGCGCGAGCGCCTGGCGCGCGGCGGCCTCGGCGTCGGCCCAGCGGGAAAGCTGCAGGTGCGCCTGCGCCTCGGCGGTGAAGGCGGCGTCGGACATCGGCGCGAGTTGATGCGCGAGCTGCGCGGTGGCGAGCGCTTCCTTCGCCCGATCGAGCACGCAGAGGATGAAAGCGCGCAGGATGTGGTGATCGACTTCGTGGGGCTGGAGCGCGATCGCGTTTTCGATCGTGGCCAGTGCGTCGCGATGGCGGCCGTGCTGATGGAACTGGCAGGCGGCGAGATGGTGCAGCGCGAAGGCGTCATTCGGCTCGTGCGCGAGGGCTTCGCGAAAGGCTTTCTCGGCGTCGGCGTACCGGCCGATTTCCTTGAGCTGAAGCCCGCGCAGTACTTGCGGCGGGGCACCAAAAGCGTCGCTCATTTTTTGATCCCGAGGAAGTCGAGCACGTCGTCGTAGAACCCGCTCTGGTTCGAGTAGATGGCGTAATTTTTGGCGCTCTCGAACCACGCGCGCGTCGAAGGCTTCACGTCTTTTGCGGCCTTGAGCAAGTCGTCGGTCCCGAGCGGGACGACGCGCCCTTCTTTCATCGCGCGGACGAGCGAGCGCTCGATGGCGACCTCGAAGGTGGCCTTCAAATCCGCGCCGGAGAAGTCCTTCGTCTTTTTCGCGACGGCGGCGGTGTCGAGTTGATGCACGGGCTTGTCTCGCGCCATCACGTCGAGGATCGCGGCGCGTGCGGGTTCGTCGGGCGGCGGAACGAAAAGGATTCGGTCGAAACGGCCTGGGCGTCGGAAGGCGGGGTCGAGATGCCAGGGCGCGTTCGTCGCGCCGAGGATGAGCAGGCCGTCGTTGACGCCGACGTTCCCGTCCATCTCGGCGAGAAATTGATTGATCAAGGTGCGGCCGGCGCTGCGCTTGAGGTCGTTGCGGTCGGCGGCGAGGGCGTCCACTTCGTCGAAGAACAGCACCGCCGGCGCGTGGGTGCGGGCGAGCTCGAAAAGCGCGTGGAGATTCTTCTCCGAATTGCCGAGGTAGAGATCGAGGATCTGGTGGATGCCGACGGAGAGAAAGTTCGCCTGGATCTCGCCGGCCGTGGCGCGGCTGAGCAGCGTTTTGCCGCAGCCCGGCGGGCCGTAGAGCAAGACACCACCGCCGGCTTTTTTGCCGTAGGCCTTGAAGAGCTGCACGTTTTTCAGCGGGTGAATGATCTTCATCCGGATCTCCTCCTTCACCGACTCCATGCCGCCGATGTCGGCAAAGGTGAGCTTCGGCCGCTCGAGATCGGTGCTGTCCACGGCAGGCGCCTCTTCGTCCTCTTCCGGCGTCCAGCCCTGGCCGCTCACAGCGACTTTTTCCGGTTCGTCCTTCGCGGGCGCGGATTTGGGGGCGCCACGGTTAAGTTCGGTCTCGAGCGCGACGTCGCGCGCGGTGGGATCGATCTCCAGGGCCCGCTGATATTGTGCATTGGCGACGGCGCGATTGCCTTCGCCGAGGTGCAGGCGGGCGAGGAGAATGAATGCGGGGGCGAAATCGGGCCGCTCGGCGAGCAGTGCTTCGGTGCGCACCACGGCTTCGCTCGTTTTGCCGCTGAGATGGAGGATACGCGCGATGCCCAGCCGCGCCTCGGGCCGCTGGGCATCGAGGCGCAGCACGCGATCGAAGGTGCCGCGCGCTTCATCGAGCGACCACTCGTCGAGGCAGGCCTGGGCGAGGAGCAGGAGAAGCGGCACATTCTCGGGCGAGACGGCGACGGCCTGGCGGAGGGGATCGAGCTGGGACATGGCGGGAAAGTTTCGGGTGTTCCGGCACGGCTGACAAGGGTGGGTGTGGTCTTGCTTTCGACCCGAAGGCGCGAGATAGGTGCGTCCGGAATGGCATGCCCGGTGCTATTCAAACCCTGCACCGCTCTCACCAAAGACCATGAACTTCCTCGTTGTTGACGATAACCGGCTCCTCAATCGCTTTCTCACTACCTATCTCCGAGGCAAGGGCCACGTCGCATCCTCACTGACAGACAGCTCAAAGGTCGAAGCCTGGCTCGAGCTCAACCCGTGCGACGGTCTAATTCTCGATATTGGGATGCCGAAAATTGACGGCTTGAGCCTCATCTCGCTGGTGCGGGCGAAGCATGCCGATCTGCCGATCGTGATGTTCACCGGCCTCGGCTACGACGAAGACGCGATGCAAACAGCCCGCAAGGCCGGCGCGAACGGCTACGTGAGCAAAGGGCTCGGGCCATCGGAGATTTATTCGGCTCTGATGCGGGTGATCAACCACGCGACGCCGCTGGCCAAGGCGAGCTAGCGAACGAACGGCTACGAGGAGAGTTCGGCGAGCCGCCGGCGAAATTCAGCCACGGACCACTGTCCGCTGGCGTTGGCTGTGCCGAAATAGGCGTAATTCAGGACGGAACCCGCTTGGGCGAAAAGCAGCCGCGACACTTTCCCATACTGCCCCATGGCCATCACGCTGAGCGGACGCGCGGCTTTCGTGGTGAAAAGGCCGAGCAACCGATGGAGGTCGCGGCACGTGTCGGCGCGGGTGGCGATTTTCACCACGTCCGCCCCGGCGGCGACGGCACGCCGCACAATGTCTCGCAATCGCGCGGCCGATGGCGTCGCCCGGAAGTCATGGAAGGAAACGATGGTGCAGACGCGGTGCGCACGGGCCTGCTCCAGCACGCCGGCAAGGGCGCGGATGGAGCGGAGTTCCACGTCGATCGCCGCAGCATGGGGAAGAAACTGCGCGTAGAGCGACCGCCGACGCGCGAACGTGAGCTCGTGTTGCCCGCCCTCGGCGGGATGCCGCACCGTCACGATCAGTGGCGGCGCAAACCTCACCGCCGCCTTCAGCAGCGGTGCCGTCTCTTCGGCGAAATGATCGACACGGAGTTCCAGAAAATCCACGGCACCCGCAGCGATCCGAACAGCCACCCGGAGCGACGCCGGCGAATGCACGGTGCCAACGATCGCGCCCGGTTTGATCAAATCTCTCGAATTCTTCCGGTCGGTCATGTTGGGTGCAGCGCGCAGAAAACGCCATGCTAGGTCGAAAACAAGAACTGAATCTCCAATTCCTGCAAATCGGCGACGGACTGCTGATGGTGGCGTCTTTCTGGGTCGCCCATTCGTTGCGGGCGATCGGCGCCGGGTTTCCCCTCATGCAGGAGCCGATTGGACCGTTTTCTGAGTTTCAGTGGCTGCTCTTCGTCATCCTGCCGTTCGGCCCGATCCTGCTCGAGCTCCAGGGCTTCTACGCCCACCCCGTCCAGAAGTCTTTAGGCAAATCCTTCGAGCAGCTCGCCCGCGCCTTCTTCTGGCTCGGCCTGCTCATCGCGGCCTGCGGTTTCTTCCTCAAGCTATCCATTCCGAGCCGGGCGGTGATGCCCATCTTCGTCGTCATTTCCGCCTCGGCGCTCCTGCTCCGCGAACGGATGACCATCGTGCGTTTCCGCCAGCGCGCCCTGCGGGAGGATCTCCGGGAGCAGGTGGTGCTCGCCGGCACCCCGCGCGATCTGCAATTGCTCCGCGAGAGTTTCACTCCTGTGCAAAAGTTCGAACTCGCCGTCGTGGCCGAGATCGATATCGAGACGCAGCCGGTCACCACCCTCGTCGATGCCTTGCACGAGCATGCCGTCTCGCGCGTCATTTTCGCCGGCGGCCAGAGCCACCTCAATCGGCTCCAGGAGGCCATCAGCGCCTGCGAGATCGAAGGCGTCGAAGCGTGGCTCGTGGCGGACTTCATCCGCACCTCGATCGCTCGACCGGATTTCGATTTTTTCGGTACCCAGCCGGTGCTCGTCTTTCGCACCACGCCCGACCTCTCGTGGGCGCTCCTCGTCAAGGATCTGGTGGACCGCCTCGGCGCGCTGCTCCTGCTCGTGCTCAGCTCATGGATTCTCCTGGTGGTGGCGCTCGCCATTCGGTTCACCTCGCCTGGACCGGTGATCTTCCGGCAACGGCGCGCGGGCAAAAACGGG
>JBAVML010000597.1:0-8557 GCA_049690035.1 Chthoniobacteraceae bacterium | reverse complement strand
GTTCAATCCGCAATCCGCAATCCGCAATCCGCAATCGCCACCACCACCGACCGCCTCCTCGCCAATCCGCGCCACGGCGAGCGCTGGGCGCGGCATTGGCTCGATCTCGTGCGCTACGCCGAAAGCGACGGCTACCGCGTGGACGACTATCGCCCGAATGCGTGGCGCTACCGCGACTACGTCATCCGCTCGATCAATGCCGACAAGCCCTACGACCGCTTTGTGCAGGAGCAACTCGCGGGTGACGAACTCTGGCCCGGCGACCCCGAAGCGCGCATCGCCACGGGCTACCTCACGCATTGGATCTACGAATACAACAACCGCGACGCCGCGACGCAGTGGACGACGATCCTCAACGACATCACCGACACCACGGCCGACGTCTTCATGGGCATGGGCGTGCAATGCGCGCGCTGCCACGATCACAAGTTCGACCCGATTTTGCAGAAGGATTACTTCCGGCTGCAGGCTTTCTTCGCGCCGATCAAACCCTACGCCGAAGCCGAGGTCGCCACCGTCGAGCAGCGCGCGGAGTACGAGAAAAAACTCGCCGACTACAACGCCAAGACTGCCGACCTGCGCAAGCAGCTCGAAGAGCTCGAACGGCCTTTCCGCGAAAAAGGAGCGGAGGATGCGATCACGAAATTTCCGCCCGAAACGCAAGCGATGATCCGCAAGCCGCCAGCGCAGCGGACTCCATACGAAGAACAGATCGCCGAACTCGCGTGGCGTCAGGCGGAGTACGAGTGGAGCGAGAAGCGCTTCGCCGCGCGAGTGAAGGAACCCGCAAAATCGAAGCGCATCGCCCTCCTCGCGGAGCTGAAGCAATTCGACAAGGACAAGCCGGAGCCGCTGCCGGTCGCGCCTGCGGCCACCGATGTCGGGCCACTCGCGCCGCCCGTCACAATCCCGAAGAAGGCGCAACTCGGCGCGATCGAGCCGGGCTTTCTCACCATCCTCGATGAAAAGCCCGCGGTGATTCCCGCCACGTTCAAGGACACCACCGGGCGCCGGACCGCGCTCGCGCAGTGGCTGACGCGCGCTGATAATCCGCTCGCGCCGCGCGTTATCGTGAACCGGGTCTGGCAGGATCACTTCGGCCGTGGGCTCGCCTACAGCACGAGCGACTTCGGCAAGCTCGGCGAAGAGCCATCGCATCCCGAACTCCTCGACTGGCTCGCGCAGTGGTTCGTTGAGAACGGATCGAGCCTCAAGAAACTCCACCGCCTGATCGTCACGTCCGCGACTTACCAGCAATCCGTGAGCAGCCCGATCGCCGAGCAGGCGCGGCTCAAGGACCCGGAAAACAAACTGCTCTGGCGCGCGAACAATCACCGTCTCGACGCGGAGCAGATTCGCGACGCCGTCCTCAATGTCACCGGGGAACTCGATCTCTCCATGGGCGGTGAGGGCGTCGATCCTTCGCGTCCGCGCCGGACGATTTACAACAAGGTCATCCGCAACACGCGCGACCCGGTGATCGATGTCTTCGACGCGCCGGAAGGCTTTGCCAGCATGGCGCAGCGCAATACGACCACGACGCCCACGCAGTCGCTGCTCATGATCAACAGCAAGTGGACGCTCGCCCGCGCGAAGGCGTTCGCCTCTCGTTTGAAAAAGGAAAACTCCAGCGACGAAGGCGAGATCGTCACCGATGCCTTCCGCCTCGCGTTCGGACGTGACCCGAAGAGCGCGGAAGTCGAGGGCGCGCGGAAATTTCTCGCGCAGCAAAAGCAAACGGCGGCAGCGAAAGCGCCTGCGGCTATGGAGGCTGCGCCATTCGTCGGTGAAAAAATGAACTTCCGCGACGGCCAGGCCGCGCTCATCACGCCCGCCGCGGGCTCGCAGCGGCTGACGATTCCGGACAGCCCGGCGTTTCCGCGCGGCAACTTCACCGCCGAGGCGTTCATCACGCTGCGGTCGGTCTTCGACAGCGGCTCGGTGCGCACCATCGTCTCGCAGTGGGACGGCAACAAAGGCCATCCCGGCTGGTCGCTCGGCGTCACCGGCAAAGGCTCGCGCTACAAGCCGCAGAGCCTCGTGCTCCAGCTCACCGGCGATCAGGCGCAGCCGGATCAGGACACGACCGATCGCATTTTCTCCGGGCTCTACATCGAGCTCGGGAAGCCCTACTTCGTCGCCGTCTCGGTGAATCTCGACGACACCTCGGAGAAGGGCATCACCTTCTACACGAAGGATCTCTCCAGCGATGACCAGCCGATGCAGGTCGTAAATATTTCGCACAAGGTAACCGCCGGCATCCACGCCGACTTGCCGCTCGCGATCGGCGGAATGACGAACGGCCAGGCCTTCGACGGGCTGATCGACGACGTGCGCATTTCCAATGTGCCGCTGCTCGCCGAGCAACTGCTCTTCACCAGCCCGGGCGTGAACGAACACACCGTCGGTTACTGGAAATTCGAGGCGAATCCCGGACCGTACGAGGACAGCGCGCCGGCCGGGAATGACATCGTCACCCACGTCGCGGCCGGCTCGCGCGAAGATCCGCAGTTCGCCGCGCTCGTCGATTTTTGCCACGTGCTCCTGAACTCGAACGAATTTCTCTACGTCGATTAATTGCCATGAATCCTGACTCCACTTTCTGCGGCCGCCGTGCCGCCGCCTACAGCCGCCGCGACTTTCTCCTGCGCAGCGGCGCCGGCTTCGGAGCGCTCGCGCTCACCGATTTGTTGCGCGGGACTTCGCTCCAGGCTGCGCTGGCGGAAAATCCGCTGGCGCCGAAGAAGGGACAATTTCCCGCCAAGGCGAAGAACGTGATCTTCCTGTTCATGGAAGGTGGGCCGAGCCACATCGATCTTTTCGATCCGAAGCCGCTGCTCAAGGAACTCGCCGGCAAGCCGATTCCCGAGAGCTTCGGTCGCGTCATTACGGCGATGGGTGAATACGATTCGCCGATCCTCGCCTCGCCGCGCACATGGAAGCAGTATGGGCAGGCCGGAACCTGGGTCAGCGAGTGGCTGCCGCATACTGCGGAAATGGTGGACGACATCGCGGTGGTCCGTTCGTGTTTCGCCGACGGCATCAATCACTCCGCCGGCGTGTGCCAGATGAACACGAGCTCGATCCTCGCCGGGCGGCCTTCGCTCGGCGCGTGGGTGAGCTACGGCCTCGGCTCGGAGAATCAGAATCTGCCGGCTTTCGTGGTGATGCAGGACAATGCCTCGACGGTCGTCAACGGCCCGCGCAACTGGGGCGGCGGCTTCATGCCCGCGGTCTATCAAGGCACGCGCATCACCGCGAGCAGCGAGCCCATTCCGAATCTGAACACGCCCGAAGGCGTGAGCGACGCGCAGCAGCGCGGCAAGCTCGACTTCCTCAACACGCTTAACCGCGAGCACGCGGCCTCGCGCAAGCTCCAGACCGAACTCGAGGCCCGCATCGCGAGCTACGAACTCGCCTTCCGCATGCAGGCCGAGGCGCCGGAAGCCGTCGATCTTTCCAAGGAAACCGACGCGACCCGCGAGCTCTACGGCGTGGATGAAAAGGAGACCGCGGAGTTCGGCCGCATGTGTCTGCTCTCGCGGCGGCTGGTCGAGCGGGGGGTGCGCTTTGTGCAGCTCTATCACGGCGCGGGCAGCAAATGGGATTCGCACGCGAAGCTGGAGGAAAATCACTCGAAGCTCTGCCGCTCGATGGACAAACCGGTCGCCGGCCTGCTGCGCGACCTCAAGAGCCGCGGCCTGCTCGATGAGACGCTCGTTATATGGGGCGGCGAATTTGGTCGCACTCCGATGAGCGAAAAGGGCGACGGTCGCGACCACAACCCGACCGGCTTCACCATGTGGATGGCCGGCGGCGGTGTGAAGGGCGGCCAGGTCATCGGGACGACCGACGACGTGGGCCTGCACGCGGTGGAGGAACGCCTCCACGTCCACGATCTGCACGCCACGATCCTGTGGCTGATGGGCCTCGATAACATGGGCCTCATTTACAAATACAAAGGCCGCCCCGAGCGTCCGACGCTCAACGAAGGCGAACCTTACAAGAAGATTGCGGGCGTAGCGTAAGCGCTCGATTCGTCTCCCGGCTTGGTGCGCGGGCCGAGTTCGCGTTTACTAGGCGCATGTTCCGTCCCGCTATTTTCCTCGGTCTTCTGTCGGTCGCGGCCTGGGCGCAGTCCGTGCCGGAGAATCTCACCGCCGACCAGGTGCCTCCGATCACCGCCGAACTGCGCGCGGAGGTCGGACGTTACTTGGACTTCCGTTCCGCGAGTTTTCGCGGCTGGATGCCGGCCGGGCGCGAGATGCTCATCACCACACGTTTTGCCGAGACGGCGCAGGTGCATTTGGTGAAGCGACCCGAAGGCGCACGCCGGCAACTCACTTTCGGCGCCGAGCCGATCACGAGTGCTGAGATCCAGCCCAAGCTCGGTCGCGCTTTTGTCTTCAGCCAGGATTCGGGTGGCGGCGAGTTTTACCAACTTCATCGTTACGACTTCGCCGACGGCCGGACGACGCTCCTCACCGACGGAAAATCGCGCAACACCGACGCCAGTTGGTCGCGCGACGGACGGCTCCTCGCCTACACCTCCACGCGCCGCAACGGGAAGGACAACGACATCCGCGTGATGGATCCTTTCGCTCCCGCGACCGATCGCGAAGTGCGGCAGGTCAGCGGCGGTGGCTGGAGTGTTTTCAGTTGGTCGCACGACCAGCAGAAGCTGGTGCTCGGCGAATACATCAGCGTGAACGAAAGCCGGCTGCATCTGCTCGATCTGGCCACGGGTCAGACGGAATTGCTCACGCCTCCCGGCGGAGAAAAGGTCGCGTGGGGCAAGGCGGATTTCGGCCCGGATGACACCTTCATCTACGCGCTGAGCGATCAGGGCAGCGAGTTCTCGCGTCTCGTGCGGCTCGAATTGAAGACCAAAGCGATGCGCGTGCTTTCGGAGGGAATTCCGTGGAATGTCGATGACTTCGAACTTTCGCCCGATGACCAGCGCATCGCCATCGTCTCGAATGAAGATGGGGTCAGCGTGCTGCGCATCCTCGACGCGCAGACGGGCGCGGTGATCACCCAGCCGAAGCTGCCGCTCGGCGTGCTCGCGAATCTCGCGTGGCACGACGACGGCCGTGAACTCGGCTTCTCGCTGAATTCGGCGAAATCGCCGACCGACGCCTGGTCGCTCGACCTCGCGAGCGGACAGCTCACGCGCTGGAGCGAAAGCGAAACGGGCGGACTGAATACCGCGTCGTTTTCCGAGCCGGAACTCGTGCGCGTCGCTTCGTTCGATGCGGTGAAGATGAGCGGCTTCATTTACCGCCCCGATGCGAAACGCTGGCCGGGCAAACGTCCGTGCCTCGTGGTCATCCACGGCGGACCGGAAGGCCAGTCGCTGCCGGTCTTCCAAGCTCGCTACAACTATCTGCTCAATGAACTCGGCATCGCGATTTTCTATCCGAACGTGCGCGGCTCCGAGGGCTACGGGAAAACGTTTCTGACGCTCGATAACGGAATGAAACGGGAAGACAGCGTGCGCGACATCGGCGCGTTTCTCGATGCGCTGGCGAAGGACGACCGGCTCGATGCTGATCGCTTCGGCGTGATGGGCGGCAGCTACGGCGGCTACATGGCGCTCGCGTGTTTGATCCACCACGGCGCGCGACTGCGCTGCGGGATCGACGTGGTCGGCATTTCGAATTTTCTCACGTTCCTCAAGAACACGCAGGATTACCGCCGCGACCTGCGCCGCGTGGAGTATGGCGACGAACGCGAGCCGGCGATGGCGCAGTTTCTCGCGAAGATTTCGCCGACCGCGCATGCCGCAGAGATCAAGCGTCCGCTCTTCGTCGTGCAGGGAAAAAACGACCCGCGCGTGCCTTACACGGAGGCCGAGCAGATGGTCCAGGCGGTGCGCGCCGCGGGCGGCACCGCGTGGTATCTCATGGCTGCGGATGAAGGCCACGGCTTCGCGAAGAAGAAGAACGCGGACTTCCAGTTCCTCGCGACGATCCAGTTCCTGCGCGAGTTTCTGCTGAAGTGAAGATTACTCGCCGAGGCGCCAGAGCGTGCTCTCGGAGCGGAGGAAAATATTCGCGCCGCTGAGCGCCGGGGTGCAGAGGATGTGCTCCTTGTTCTCCTCCTTGAGCGGGAGTTGGAGTTGCCCGAGCACGGCGCCCTCCGGCGCGGAAACGTCCACGATTTGCACGAGACCTTTTTCGTTCACCATGAAGAGCCGCTGACCCGCGCCGACGGGTGAACTGCTGAACGGGCCGGTGACGCGCAGCTTCCAACCGACGTCGCCATTCTTCACGTCGGCGGTGGTGATGACGCCGGCTCCATTCACGCTGAAGAGACGGTCGCCGAGCACGATCGGACTGATGGTGGAAGGGTTGAGCTGCTTCGAGCGCCAGAGCTGCGTGGGCGCGGCGCCGCTGGCCTGGGGAGCGAGCGCAGTGACGCCATTCGACGGCGCGTAGATAACACCCGCGGCGATGACGCTGCTGCTCATGGTCGAGGCGCCCTCGGTGTAATCCCACAAGCGGCTGCCCGTGATCGGGTCCACCGCGACGATGCCTTTTGAAGACTGGAGGAGCGCGATCGGTGAGGCGTTCGCATCCGCGCGCCACGCCACCGGGCTGGTCCAGTTTGCGGCTTTGGGGCGTTCGAGTTTCCAGACGTTGCGACCGGTGGTGGCGTCGAGGCCGAGGGTGTAGCTCTCGCTGTCGTTCTCGATCATCGCGACCACGGTGTCGCCGATGACGATCGGCGACGACGCCATGCCGAGGCTGTTGCTCGCGTTCGGATAATCGGCGGTGAGGCCGCGCACCCAGAGGAGATTGCCGTCGAGGTCGAAGGCCGCGACGTCGTTGCAACTCCACTGCGCGAAGACGCGGCGGCCATCGCTGCACGGCGTGCTTGCGGCGACGGAGGTCTTCGGGTGCGACATCGTGCGGCCTGTGGCGAGGAGCTGGCGCTCCCAGAGCGTGCTGCCATTCGCCGCGTCGAAGCAGAGAAGATGCAGCCGGTCCTGCTTCGGTCCGCTGGAGCAGGTGAGGAAAACTTTCCCGCCGACGACGATCGGACTGGAAAGTCCGCGGCCTGGCAGTGGCTTGCTCCAGTCGATCTTCGGCTGCGCGGGGATGGTGGCGTCAGCGGCGACGCCGGTGCTGTCGGGGCCGCGGAATTGAGGCCAGTCAGCGGCGAGGCTGGTGAGGGAAAGCGCGAGGATCGCGAGAGCGAAGCGGAGGGAAATCATGTCGAAGAGTTATTTCGCAGCCGTGAGGATCGCAGTGCCGGCGGGGTCGCACACGCGGAGCTGGAATTCCCACTCGACCGTCCAGTCTTCTTTCTGCTCGTTCTGACACGCTTTCACGAGCACCGTGTTGATGCCCTTTCTCAGCCGGCACTTGAGTTTGTACTGATCCATCTGCTGTCCGCGGTGGTATTCATCGCGGCCGAAAAGCAGCTCGCCATTGAGCCACACCTTCCACGCGTTTTTGCAGCCGAGCCGGAGTTCCGCGTCGCGCTCCGTTGGGGATTCAAAGTTGGCCACCGCATAGGCGGTGGCTTCCTTGAGCATCCCGAGCGGCTTGTTCAGATCGATCTTCCCGTAGTCGTCCTTGCTCTCGAAATTTACCCAGCCGACCTGCTTCTCCTTGCCCGGATAGCTGGACTGGAGCGCGATTTCTTTTTCTGGCGGAAAGACGGTGTCGAAGCCCTTGCGTTCCGTGTTGTCGAAGGGCCCGATCACACACCACTGCATGACAAAGCCAAAGTGCCGCGCGAGGTCCACGGGCGCGCCGAGCTTCTTCAATTCCTCCGCGAGAAACTTCGTCTGATCTTCATCGCGCACCGCTTCGAGCGCCTGTAGGTAACCCGCCTTCTTACCCGCATCGTCCTTCGCCTTCGCGGCATCGATGAGCCGCTGCACCGCGCCGCGCCGCAGCTCCTGCACCGGATCCGCGATGAGCGATGGCTCCACCGCGTCCGCCCGCGCCTGGTCGGCTTGTTGGAGAAGATCGAACGCCAGCCGCCGTGCCGGCGACGCATGCGCGGTGTCCCGGAGAAACGCTTCGACCTCGGCGAGCGGCAGCGGCTGCTTCGCCCGCTTCGCATTTTCCACGATCACATCGCCCGCGAGCCGCAGCCAATTGTCCGCGACTGCGCTGCCTTTTCCCGCCGCGGCGAGCACGGACGGCAGCGCCGCGGGCCCGCGCTGCACCACCTCTTTCCACGCCGCGCTGGCCGCTTCATTGCCACGTCCCTCGCGCTCGACCGCGGCGAGCGTTTTCAGCGGGTCGTCTGCCGCTCCGTGGAGACTGGCGAGCGTAGCGACGATGAGGCAGGGGAGGAGACGGTTCATGTTGCGGAGAACAAACGGCGGCACGGGCGATTGCTTGGGGAAGAAGTTACTTCACGCGCGCATGGACCGTATAGCTCCGCGGCGCATCCGGCGGAAAATCGGTCTGCACGGAGACCTGGCAAATCTCTCGCTGCGTGGTGTCAGCGGGTTGCACCTCGATGACGTAATGCTTTCCGTGTTCGAGCGTGCGCAGCGTGGCTTTGAGGCGCGGATTCGAGGAATGAATCGACG
>JBAVML010000596.1:0-2370 GCA_049690035.1 Chthoniobacteraceae bacterium | reverse complement strand
GGTTGTTCGTCAGCGTCACCGGGAGCGATTGGAAGAAACGCGAGTTGCTGCCGATGGTCCCGAGATTGGTCCCGCCGACCTGGAGCGTGGCTGACCCACTGCCGGAGCGAACGACGATCATCGTGGTGAGTTCGACCGAGTTGACCCCGGTGCCGCCAACGGCGGGCGTGATCACATTGTAACCGCTGTCGAGAACGATGGGGCCGACCGTTTCCGTCGAAGCCGTCTGCGCGCGTCCGTTCACATTGAGCGTGCCGCCGCGCAGGGAGATGTTTGCGCTGTCGCTCAGCCGGTCCGGCAGGTCCGTCGAGCCGGTGTTATCGACGGTGAGCGTGGCGAAGTTCAGATCGATGGAGGACGTGGTGGTCAGCGCACCCGCATCACGAAGGACGGTGGTGTTGCCGTTGAGCAGCGTCCCACCCGAGTAGGTCTGCGGGCTGAGGACGGTGAGCGTGTTTTGCCCGGCTCGATTCCAGAAGACATTACCGGTGATGGCGCCGGCGAAGTTGCGGGCCGCGTTGTCCGCGTTCTGCACCAGCGTGGCAGCTCCCGAACTGCTCGTGATCGTCCCGCCAGCTCCGTTGACTGCACCGTCGGTGAAGAGCCCGAGGACGTATTGCGAAGTGCCGTTCAGATCGAGGGTGCCGCCGACACCGATCTCGAGGAAGTTATTCGCCTGGATCGTATTGGTGCCGCCCGCAAGTTTCAGCGTGCCTTGGTTGATGGCGGTGAGGCCCGAGAGGCTGTTCACGCTGAGGCCGGTGAGCCCGGGAATGGAGGATGTCGGCGAGCTCAGGGTCAGCGTGCCGGCACCGGCCTTGACGAAGCCGACGGTCGCATTGCTGGTGCCGTTGCCGCCATTGAGCACGCTGCTGATCGTCAGGTCGCCCAGCGTCCAGAAATTGAACGGCGAGGCCGCCGCGGCCTGCGCCAGGATGCCGCCGCTGATCGACGACGAACTCCCCGTCTTCACCAGGATGCCGCCGCTGCTCAACGAGAGCGTCTGGAGCGCGCCGACCGTGACGGCGGAACTGGCGTCCATGGTCAGCGAATTGGGCGTCACACTCGCCGCGACATTGAACGGCCCGGCGGCGGTGAGGTTGATGTTGTTGTTCGCGGTGATGGTATTCGCGGTGGCGAATTCATTGGCCGCCAGCGGGCGAAGGATCGCCGTGCCCACGGTCGCCGCCGCCGCGTCGGTGGTGGCAAAGGACGTGCCGTTGCCGGTCGCGCTCGCGTCCACCAGCGCCCAGGGCAGGATGCCCTTGGACGCGCTGCCCGTCGCGCCGGTCTGGCCATTGAAGGTGAAGCCGCCGGTCGAGACGGCGATCGAGGCGTTGCCGGCGCCGACGGCGCTGCCGAGATTGGTGCCGCGGAAGAGGACGGAGGACGCGGTCGGTGCGGTCGTGCCGTTTTGCACGCCGGCCACGCTGTTCGCTGCGGCGGTAAAGCGCAGGTCGGTCTGGAAGCCCGGCTGAGCAGTGACGGTGATCGCCGCGAAGCCGCGGTTGAAGTTTGGCGCGCCAAAGGTCTCTGTCGTGTTGACGGCCTCGCTGCCGATCAGGTTCAGATTGCCGCCGAGGAATTGGATCAGGCGCCCGTTGCCGAGCCGGTTGTCCACGTTGCTGCTGCCGCCCGCCGTGGAGTTGTCGAGCGTGAGGGTGCCGCCCGGGTTGAGCAGGAAGTTCGTCGCCGTGCTCGTGAATGCGCCGGCCCAGGTGCCGGCGCCGGCGAAGCGAACCGTCCCCGCATTCACCCGGAAACCGGTGACGTCGGAGATCGCCGCGGTGTTGGCGTTGCGGATGGTGAGCGTGCCGGAACCAAATTTCTGGACGGCAAAATAGCTCGTCGCCACCCCGCCAGTGGCGGTCATCGGCGTTCCACTGAGATTGATGTCGCCACCGCCTGTGAAGACCAACTGGTGCGCGGTCGCCGCGTTCAAGTTGATACCGCCGGTGATATTCAGCGTGGCTCCGCTATCGGCGCCGATCGCGGAATCGAAGCCCACCGTGATCGGTCCGGAGTAGGTATTGACGCCGGACAAGCTCTGCAGTTGCCCGCCGAAGTTAATGCCACCGAGCAACGCGTTGCCCGCGGCTTGGATCGACAATGGGTTGGAGATATTCACCCCATTGGCCAGTTGCAGAGCTGCGCCAACCGTGGCGCCGGTCGGTCCGACGGAGATCGTCCCCAGGCCCGCCGCGTTCGGCACGCCGAGGCGGAGCGCGCCTGCATTGACGCTGATCGGACCACTCCACGACGACGCGCTGTTGTTGGCGGCGAGTTCCAGCACGCCGTTGTCATTCTTGGCCAGCGGCGCGGTCGGCAGGAGGCTGACATCGAAGGCCGAAGTCAGGGTCAGCGTTTTGC
>JBAVML010000595.1:0-7299 GCA_049690035.1 Chthoniobacteraceae bacterium | reverse complement strand
GAGCGACGCCGCGCGCGGCACCGGCCAGGGCTACTCCGACGGCTGGCGGGTGAATGAAGGCGTGCTGCAACTCTCCACCTTCGGCTCCGCCGGCAACGCAGTGGCGTCGAACACCATCACGCTCAATGGCAGCCAGACCACCGGCGCGGGCCAGCTCAACCTGCGTGCGCAGCCGGCGGATTCTTTGCTCAACTACCGCTACACCTCCGGCAAGATCATCGTGGTGGATAACGCGGTCATCGACTGGGATCCCGGAGCGAGTGATCGCGTCCACAGCATCGCCGACATCGAGATTCAGCAATTCAACGGGAGCGGTCCGGTGGACGCGCAGCTCCGCATCGCCAACAACCGCGACCGCTCGATCCTCGCCGCGGGACAGCTCACGCTCACCGACAATGCGATCGTGAACGTGGACGCGACCGCGGACCGCAGCGTCTTTTTCGCCTACACTCTGAACAACGCGAATCTCACGACCGGCACGAGCTCCGGCCTCTCGGTCGCGTCATTGAATGGCAGCGGCAACTTCACGAAATGGGGCGACGGCTATCTCTACATTCGCGGCGCGAGTCCGACATTTACGGGCAAGGTAACCATCGACCAAGGCGCCGTGCAGGTGACTGACAACGCATCGCTGGGCAGCGGCCCGATCAGCGTCAACCGCTACGGAATACTCGACATCGGCGTCGCCGGTTTCACGCCGACCAATTCCTCGCTGACCTACAATGAAGCGTCCGTCGAACGCTGGAGTGTGAATGGCGCGCGCACCGGCGCCATCAATCTCGGCCCCGGCACGCTACAGGTCGCCGCCGACCAGAGCGGCAGCGCGAATGTGGTCATCGCGGGCGGCGGGATCGAAGGTTGGTTGCGCTCGGATGACCTCACGGAGACCAATCGCAACATCGGTGTTTTCCGAAACCTCGGCGCGAATATCAGCGTCACGCTCGCGGGTAATTCCTACATCGGCTCGCGATTCTACGAAGGAGCGAACGGGCTCGACATGGGAAAACAGACCGATGATTACCGACCGCTCGATGAGAACTTCGGCTCTGGAGTGATCCTCGATGTGAAGGGCGCGATCGGCGAAACCGGCGGTGCGCGGAGCCTGACGAAAGTGGGCTACGACACGGTCATCCTTTCCGGCCAGAACACTTTCACCGGCGGCACGAATGTGATCGACGGCAAGCTCCTGCTCGGGCGCGACAACGCGCTCGCAACCACCGGTACGCTCGCGACGAACGCCGACGGCGTGCTCGACCTCAACGGTTACAACCAAACCGTGGGCCGCCTGACGAACCCCACCGCCCCGGTCGCGCCCGGAGCGGCGAGCGGCTACGTGACCAATAGCGGGCCGACCACGAAGACGCTGATGGTCGGCAACGGCGTGATCACCGACTTCACCTATAGCGGCATCGTGCAGCACAACGTCGCGCTCACGAAGACGGGCTCGGCGGCGTTGACGCTGGCGAATGCGAATACCTACCGCGGCACGACGACCATCGCTCAAGGCACGCTCAAACTCGCCGCGACCGGAAGCATCGACGACTCACGCTGGCTCCAGCTCGGAGCCGGCGCGCTATTCGACGGGAGCGCGAAAGCAGGCGGTTACAGCTTCGACGGCAAAGTCACCGGCGGCGGCACTGACCCGGCGGGAACGACCTTTGCCAGCGCGACGAACTCGGCGAGGATCGCGGGCGCCTTCACCGTGGCGGACAATCTTGGCGATGCCCCATCGGCCGGCAGCCTCGCTCCCGGCGGGAGCAGTAATGCCAGCGTCATTGGTTCCGAGGGCGACCAGATCGGACACATTTTCACAAACGGCAATCTCACCCTCAGCGGCGGAATCTCCGGGACCAACCCGGTGCAGGCCACCACGCGACTTACCTTCCAACTCAACGGCCCGACCACCACGCTGGCCGCACTCGGTTTCGTCAGCGGAGGCGCCGATGCTTTTATCGATGGCCTTACCGGGAATGAAGCTGCGCTGAACGGCAGCGCAGGAAACCTCGCGAATCACGACTATCTGCGCGTGGGCGGCGTCCTCGCGCTGAATTCCGGCGGACGCATCGCGCTGGAGAATTTCGGATCTTTCCAGCCGTCCAAAGGCGATGTCTTCAACGTGCTGGATTGGGGCGGCATCGCGATCAATTCCTTCAATGCCGGCCCTCGTTACCAAAACGGTACTGAAACCGGCCTCGACCTCGACCTGCCGTCGCTCGCCGGCAGTGGCTTGCTCTGGGACACCAGCCGCTTTGCCAATACCGGCGCCCTGTTTGTCGTCCCGGAACCTGGCGTCCTCGTCCAATCCCTAGCGGGACTGTTAGTCCTCTGCGGATGCCGTCGGCGATTACGCCGGCCATAGCCACACGATGGCCGCTCCGGCGGCAACAGCGATCGCGAAGATCCCTCCGACTCGCCAGAGCAGTCCGCGCGTGCCGAGGATCGCGACGAGGACGGTCTTGAACGCGATGTTGGACAGCGCAGCGACGAGAATGGCGCGCCAGGCGAGGGCGCTTTCGATTTTGCCGGCACTCGCGAGCTGGCTGGTGGAAATGGTGATCGCGTCCATGTCGGTGAGGCCGGCGAGGAGAGCGACCGTGTAGATTCCGGCCTGGCCGAAATGTTCGCGGGCGGCGGCGATTCCGAGGGTTACGGCGGCGTAGATGAGGCCGAACAGCAAGGCGGCTTTGAGTTCTGCCGGGTTCTCGGGCTCCGGGGGTTGCAGTTGTTGCTTGCGGGTCACGAAAAAGGCGATGGCCGAAAGAACAAGCATCGCACCGAGCATCACACCGAGAGGCGGGGCCAGCCGGGTCACCGAAGGCTGCGCCACGGCGGCGATGAGCAACAGCACACGGACGAAGACCACTGCGGAAGCGATCAGGATCACGGTGGCCGCGAGCGGAGCGGTGGTCGGTGTGCGGCGCGAGGTGCGCGCGAAACTCACGGTCGTCGCGGTGCTCGAGACGAGTCCGCCCAGCACGCCCCCGACGAGCGTCCCTTTTTTCGCCCCGACCAGCTTGAAGGCGACATAGCCGCAAAAACTAATCGCCACGATGAGGACGACCATCGACCAAATCTTGAAGGGGTTAAGGACGTGGTAAGGACCATATTCGGCGTTCGGCAGCACCGGCAGGATGACCAGGGTGACGAGAACGAATTGCATGATCGCCTTCACGTCGCGCTCGCCGATCGCGCTGACGATGCCATGCATCTCCTGCTTCAATTGCAGCAGCAGCGCCACGACGCCGCCGATGATCACCGCCGCGGTGATCTGCACCACGATCAGGGCACCCACCGCGTAGAGCAGCAGGATGGCGACCTCCGTGGTGATTCCCGGATCGATCGCGCCGGATTTTGTGCGCGCGACATTCGCCTGGATCACGATCCCGGCGAGCGCCGCCAGTCCGGCTGCCAGGATCCACCCGCCGTAACTCTGCGCCAGCAGCGCGCAGACGGTGCCGAGCAGCGTGATGAGCGGGAAAGTGCGGACACCTGCAACCGAGTGCTCGGTGCGTTCGCGCTGCACGCCCACGAGGAGACCAAGCGCCAGCGCGACGCTGAGCTGCTTGAAGACCTCGGTATTCATGGGGGCGGCGGAAGCTTGCGCCCGTGCGGCGCCCAGCGCAATCGCGCAGGGTCGCTACCCTCTACGGCTTCGCGGCGATCTCCGTGCGGGCCTTATCGAGCACTTCCTTCAAGGTCACCTCCGCTCCGCCGCGGCGCTTGCTTTCATCGGCGGCTTCCATGAACGCATAAAGCTCCAAGGTTTCCGCACCGCTGACCGGGACCACGCCGGTGCGGAACATCTTGATGATTTCGAAGAGCAACACGTCGTAGCCATCGTAGCTGCCCACCGCAGATTCGCCTGTGTCGCCGATGGCTTTGCCGCCGTAACCCTTGCGATCCTGTCCATTCTCCTGGCGGAAGATCCCGATGCGCCCATCCGTCCATTTGCCGGTCACTTCGACTTTGCCGTCCGCCCCGTCCTTGCGCGAAACCGACTGACACCCCGTCCCCATCACGGTGAAGAGCGACTCGCAGCCATGCACACCGTACCAGTAGAGGTCCGGGTGGGTTGGCTCGAGGTTCACGGGACTGAAGGTCTCCGCGCTTTTCACTTTGCCAATTGAGCCATTGCGCACGGCCTGCGTCGTCTTGCCGAAGCGCAACGACGACGAGCAAAACAACGGCACCTTCGCCTGCTGAGCAGCTTCGAGGATGCGGATCGTATCGGCCAGCGATGCGGCGATGGGCTTGTCGATGAACACCGGCTTGCCCGCTCTGAGCACGGGCCGGAGTTGCTCCAGATGCACGCGGCCATCGTTGGATTCCAGGAAGACGACGTCCACGCGCTTCACGAGTTCTTCGACCGAATCCACGATCTCCACACCGAGTGCCTGCACCTTCGCGGTGTATTCCGGCACGCGCTTGGTGCTGCCTTCGATGTCCTTGCTGCCCTGTGGATAGGCGGCCACCACCTTCACCCCTGCGACTTTGGCCGCGTCCTCGGGATTCTTCGGTCCCTTGTTCAGCGTCTGGGTGAAGGCAAGGACGTGGGAGGTGTCCAGCCCGATGATGCCGGCGCGCAGGGGTTTCGGTTCCTGTGCGTGAACGGCGAGCGCGAAGGTCAGGAGGGGGAGGAGAAACAAGTGCTTCATGGGACAAGCATAACCCCCGACCCGCGACATCCGTGCAATGAAACTGGACTGGCGAACCGCAAATCGCGCCTCCGCGCGCGAGCGGCGTCGTCGCTACAGGCCGTCTAAACCTCGCCTCGGATCCGTCAACACGAGGATCTCATTCACCGCCAATTCACCTGCGATGAACAACGGCCCAAATGCGGTCCAGAACTGCCAGTTCCACGGCGCGAACCCCGTATCCACAAACAGCCACAGGCCCGCGGCGCAGTAGAAAACAACCACGCCGACGTTCCAGCCCATACTTTGCCGGGTGGGTTCCACGGCGCGGGTTGCGTCCAGGATTCGGCTGAAAATCAGCGGCCGGTATTCAGTGATTGTCTTCATGGGATTACGTTCTGCACGTGCGTGGTGACGGGCGTTGGGAGCGGGAGCACTTCGGCGATCGAGCCGGCCGTGTCGAAGATTTGGATTTCAGCGTCCAGACCCAGCCCCAGGGACACAGCAGCGACGACGGCTTCGTAGAGCCTTTCCCGGCGCAGTGGATCGCGCAGCATGCGGTCGCTGACCAACTCGAATCCCTCCTCCAGCGAGAGCGGCCGGATTTGGAAGACGAGTTTCTCTGACATGTGTTCATCAGAACACTTTTCAGGGGAACCGCAAGTACTCCTTCATGCGCTGAGGCGTTTGCTCCTGACCGCGGCTATCGGCGACAAACCGCCAGCTAGTACCAAACGTTCAGATTGCCGCGGCAATCGCGGCGCCCATCTCGGCGGTGCCGACGCGCTTTGTACCTTCGCTCCAGATGTCGCCGGTGCGCAGACCGTCGTCGATGACGCGGCGCACGGCGGTTTCGATGGCCGCAGCGGCGGCGTGCTCGCTGAAACTGTAACGGAGCATCATGGCGGCAGAGAGGATCTGCGCGATGGGATTGGCGATCTCCTTCCCCGCGATGTCGGGAGCGGTGCCGCCGCTCGGTTCGAAAAGTCCGAAGCGGCCGGTCGCCGTTTCCTTAATTCCAAGCGAGGCGCTGGGAAGCATGCCGAGCGAGCCGGTGATCATGGCCATCTCGTCGCTCAGGATGTCGCCGAAAAGATTCTCGGCGAGAACCACGTCGAAGCCGCGCGGGTTCTTGATCAGCTGCATCGCGGCGTTGTCCACGTAGAGGTGGCTGAGTTGCACGTCAGGGTATTGCTTCGCGAGTTCGGTGACGGTGCGGCGCCAGAGCACGCCGTTTTCGAGCACGTTGGCCTTGTCGATGGAAGTGACGCGCTTGCTGCGAGACTGAGCGGCTTTGAAAGCGACGTGGGCGATGCGTTCGATCTCGCTTTTGCGATAGACCATCGTGTCGATCGCGACGGGTTCGCCATTCTCTTCATGGATGCCTTTGGGCTGACCGAAGTAGAGGCCGCCGGTAAGTTCGCGCACGCATAGAACGTCGAATCCCCCGGCGATGATCGATTCCTTGACCGGGGAAGCATGGGTCAACGCGGGCAAACAGACAGCGGGGCGAAGATTGGCGAAAAGGGCGAAGTGCTTGCGAAGCGGCAGGAGCGCGGCGCGCTCGGGCTGTTGATTCGGCGGCAATGTCTCCCACTTTGGTCCGCCGACAGACCCGAAGAGGATGGCGTCGCTCTCGCCGCAGATGCGCAACGTGTCCTCGGGAAGGGCCTGGCCGGTGACATCGATCGCGATCCCGCCCACGTGCGCTTCGGTGAACTCGAGTGCGATGCCGAATTTGTTCTGCACTACGCTGAGGACACGACGGGCTTCGGCCATGACTTCTGGCCCGATTCCATCACCCGCGAGGACTGCGACTTTGAAAGATTTCATGAGGGCCGCCGAAGGTAGGAAAACAACGGCGCGTGAAAAGCGGAATCTCCTGTGCGCCTGCGGAGATGACCACCTCGCCGCAGGCGTCGAGCCGGCCGGCAGACATGATGCCCGGCTAAGTCCAGCGATCCGAGATGTCGCGCAGATCCTTCACAAGGCTCTCGACCTTCTTAAGGTCGCGGCGGCGCCCCCGCGCGGGCTTGATCTCAAAACTGCGCAACAGCATGAGCATGTCCCGCAAATCCGCGACCCGGCTCGCGGCGAATTTCTTTTTTGGATCCGTCTCTGCAGCAATCACGATTTGGATCTGCGCGATGTCGGCCTCGATCTGCGTCGAGTAGGCGGAGATCAATTCCTTGAAGCTCTTCCGCAAGAACGCGAGTTCCTCGGCCACCGGTTTCAGTGGCAGGGCAGCAGCGTTTTTTGACTTCGGCTCAGGCTTCACAGGAACGCGTGAAGCATGAGATCAATGGTTTTTCCGTCAACCGTCATTTTGTGAACTTTCCGCGCTCCCGAATCCACCAATCCGGCCCCCTTTCCGCTGCGATCCGGCTTCTTTAGCGCAGCACTCTTTTTACCGCCCGCCGGGTCCAAGTGTCTCTCGTATGAAGGTGATATGCGGCACGGAGTATCTCCGCAATTGCCTTGCGGCGGACTTTTGCTTGTGAGCTTGAGCCCGAGCCTCCACCGGCGGCGTCCCAGATGTTTGATTTCACAGTGCTACTCTATCAGCAGCATGCGGGCCTCGCCCGTCGGGATTTGTTACAGAAGAGTGAATTCGTCGTGCGGAGTTACCTCCAGCTTTGACTTTCCGGGTCGCCTTCCGCTCTTC
>JBAVML010000594.1:0-10499 GCA_049690035.1 Chthoniobacteraceae bacterium | reverse complement strand
GCTCGGCGCCACGCCGGAGGAGCCGGCGCCGACGTTATCGCCCGAGGAGCAGGCGAAGGAGGTGGACCGGCAAAACATGCGGCTGATCCGCGGCGCCATCTTTGCCTACAAGAGGGTGCACGGACATTTCCCGGAATACCTCTCGCAGCTGGCGCCGGAGTTTTTGGACGCGGGTGCGCTGGTCTCGCCGGAACGTTCGGAGCGGGCGATCGAGGAGGTGGCGCTCAATCACCCCGATCCGGGGAATGCGAAACCTTCCTATGCCTTCGAGTTCAGCAATCTGGTTTACCGCAATGGCCGCACCTTTGAGGAGATCAAGGAGGTGCAGCGCGCGGAGTGGGGCGATGCGGTGCCGCTGCTGCGCAAGTTTGGCTACGGCAAGGTGATCAATATGTCCTACGGCGGCGACCTGTATGAGACGGAGCTGAACTGGGAATGGGATCCGGCGACGCTCGATGTGGTGGCGGCCAAAGGCTGGGGGCCGGGCCTGCAGGAGGGCAAGTTCACGACGGTGCAGGTGCTGGGGCCGAATGGATTGCCGCTGGCCAATGCGGAGGTGTGGGCCGACGGGCGGCGGTATTCCTTCGACCTGCCGAATCGCCCGTTTGCGACCGATGAAAATGGGTTCGTGAAAATACCGCTCGGGACGGATCTCGACCGCACGGCGCTGTGGCTGCGCCTGGCCGGGAACGGGCTGGCTGCGCCGATCGTCTCGTTTCCGCTCGGGAGTCCGCCGGAGAGCTACGTGCTGAAGGCGGAGCCGGCCCAGCCGGTGAGTGGTCGAGTGGTGGATGAGAGTGGCCTGCCGCTGGCGGATACCTGGGTCTATCTCAAGCGCGCCGCGGGTAACGGCCAGGCGGCGGGAGGGAGTCTGGGGACGGTGAAAACGGATGCCGAAGGAAGATGGAGCGCGAATCTTCATCCGACGGATGCGGCGGAGTTTGGGATCGGCGTGGCGAACGGTCCGATCGGCACACGAGGAATGGCCCTCCAGCCGGTGAACCCGCAGCAAGCGGTGGCTGGGATCGCGGTCTCGACGATGAGCCGCACGGCGACGCCGGTCTCGGCGGTGAAAGCCGCGCCCGCGGGTCCGAGGTGAGGCCCTGGTGGCGAGGCGACGGGGGCGGCCGCAGAGGCGTAAGCAGATGCGCGGCGGATGGTTACATCAGGCCCCCTGCTCTGCTGAACGGGCGCGGAGCTGGGCTTCGCGGGTGTTCTTCAAGTCTGCCTTGAGGCAAAGCAGGTTTGTTTTGGCGTAAAGCAAACTTGTTTTGTGGCCAGGCAAGGTTGCAGTGCCTTTAAGCAAGCTTGTTTTGTCGTGGAACAAGTTTGGCCATGGCTCCGCGAGTTTGTTTTGCGGCTTCGCTAGTTAGCTTGGTGACAAAACAAACTTGTTTTGTGGCTCTGTAAGTTTGCCGAGAGGCTTTGCTGGTTTGCTTTACGCCGTTGCAAGGTTGCGCAGAGGCGATGCAAGGTTGTTTTGCGGGAAAGCAAACTTGATTTGCGGTGAAGGAGGCTTGTTTCTTGGCCGCGCAGGTCGGGGGATCGGCACGGCGGAGGAACTCAGACGCCGGCCCAGAGCGCGGTGGCGCGGCTGAAGCCGGGTTCCAAGGGTAGCTCGTGCCTCGCAACCCCTGGGCTGGTTGATTCAACGCCGTTGGCGTTTCCTTCCGCAAAAGGCACGACAGTCCTCAACGCTTACTTACTCGCAGGGCACGACAGGGCACTACACTTCCACCACGGCCTTGATCACACCGCTCTCCGGCTTCAGCCAGCTCGGGAAGGCCTCGATCATGTCGTCGAATTTCGCCTGGTGCGTGATCCACGGCTGGGTGTTGATCTTCCCCTCTTCGATCAACTTGATGATGCGCGTGAAATCTTTCGGGTGTGCGTTGCGGCTGGCGAGCAGGGTCATTTCGCGGCGATGCATGAGCGGGTGGCCGAAGCTCAGCTCCAGCGTGGTGATGCCGACATAAACGAGCCGGCCCGTGAAGCCGACGTAGTTGAGCGCGTGCGACATGGACTTGTTGCTCCCGGTCGCGTCGATGACGACCTGCGCGAGATTGCCCTCGGTCGCCGCCTTGAGCTGCTCGAGTTCGGTGCCGTCGCCTTTGGTCAGGATCGTGTCGGGCACCCCCATCGTGTTGCGGACGAAGGCGAGACGCTGCTCGTTCATGTCCATGACGAAGGTGCGCGCGCCGCTGAGCTTCGCGAATTCAATCACGCTGAGGCCGATCGGACCCGCGCCGATGACGAGCACGTTTTCGCCCGGCACTGGGTTGCCGCGATCGACCGCGTGGCAGCCGATGGCGAGCGTCTCGACGAGCGCGCATTGGTCGGGCGTAAGCGCGTTCGCGGGGTGCAGCTTGCGCGCGGGCAGGATGATCCGCTCGCGCATGCCGCCGTCGGTCATCACGCCGATGACCTTGAGATACTCGCAGCAGTTGCCATTGCCGCGCCGGCAGGAGAAGCACTGCTGGCAATTCATGTAGGGCTCGACGGAGCAGCGGTCGCCGGGCTTCACATTGGCCACGCCTTCACCCACCGCGAGCACCTCGACACCGAGTTCGTGGCCCGGGATGCGCGGGTAGCTGAAGAACGGCATCTTCCCGAGGTAGCCGCTGTAGTCCGTGCCGCAGATGCCGATGCGCTGCACTCGCACGAGGACCTCGCCGGCGCCGGGGGCGTCGGGTTCAGGGACTTCGATGCGGCGGAACTGCTGGGGCTGGTCGAGGGAAATGGCTTTCATGAATTGAAGCCATGAAATGTGTCGGCTCGGCCAAATCTTAGCGATGGAGAAATCGCGGGAGTGTCCGCGAGCCGCTACGGCTTCGTTGCCGGTGCGGCTTCGACCGCCGGCCAGTCATCGGTGCGGAAGGGCGACGCGGGAATGCCCGCAGCATTGACCAGGCTCCACTCCGGATTGCTCGCCCACGCGTAGCGTCCGGCCAGCGGCTTCGCGACTTCAGGGCTGGAGACGACGACGCTGCCCTTCACGATCTTCGCCGTCGCGGGCTTCCATTGCTTGTCCTCGCCGGCGATGGTGAATCCCTTCACCTCGCCGTCCTTCGCCGTCAGTCCGGCGGCCTGGGTGAAAGTCACGGTCACTTCCTTGCCGCTGATCTTGCTCCCGGAGTAGAGCGGTCCCATCGCCGTCTGCGGCTCGGCCTTCGCTTTCTTGCCGGGCTTCGGCGCATAGACGTCGGCCAGCGCCCACGTGGCGAGCAGCTTGCCCACTTCCTGTTTCCGTTTCGGGTGAATATCTCCGGCTTCACCGAGGCCGAGCGCCACGGCCATGCCGGTCTTGGGGATTTTCAGCGACTTGAGCATCGCTTCCCGCACCAGCGACCAGCCTTCGGGGTTCTTCGCGTTGAAATCTGGCAACTGCACCCACGCAAACGGAAAATCGCTGCCCCAGCGCTTGCGCCAGTCGGCGATCATCAGCGGGAGCTGGACGCGGTACGCCGCGCCACGCTGCACGGTGTCCGCGTTGCTCTCGCCTTGATACCAGATGGCTCCGCGGATCGCGTACGGAACGAGCGGCGCGATCTTGCCGTTGAAAAGATTCGCCGGACGATTTGCGTCCTTCTTGGGCTCGCTCGGCGCGCGAGGGGCGTTCGGCGCGGGCTTGCCTTCCGCCTTGGCTTTGTCCGCCGCAGTCTGCCATGCGGCCTTTTGTTTTTCGTAAGCCGCTTTGGATTTCTCCGGATCGTAGGCGGCGATCCGCTGATCCCAGGAATCGAAGATGAACTTGAGCGACGCGACATCCTTCTGCGCGTCCCAGCTCGTCCACGATTCGATCGCTGTTCCGCCGACCGAGGAATTGATCAGTCCCATCGGCACATTCAGCTTCGCGTGAAGATCGCGGCCAAAGAAATAGGCGGCAGCCGAAAACGTCCCGACGGTGTCTGGCGAACAGATGACCCACTTGCCCTTGCAGTCCTCCTCCGGCGCCGGAGCCGTGCCGGAGAGCACCGTGAACATGCGCAGCTTCGGGAGGTCTGCCGCTGCCTTCTCCTGCTCGAAGTTCACCGCGCGATTGACGGTGAAGCCCATGTTCGACTGACCGGAGCAGAGCCACACTTCGCCGACGAGCACGTCGGGGATTTCGATCGTGTTGGTCCCCTTCACGGTCATCGTCCCGAGTTCGCCCGCGCTGAGTTTGTCCAGCTTCACGCTCCACTTCTTGTCCGCGCCGGCTTTGGTTTTTTTCGTCTGCTTGCCGATCGTCACGGTCACTTCCTCGCCTGCATCGGCCCAGCCCCAGACCGGCACGACCTGATCGCGCTGGAGCACCATGTGTTCGGAAAAGAGCGCGGGCAGCTTTACCTCAGCGGACGCGCCGAGCGGGAGCAGGGTGGCCGCGGTGGCGGCGAGGAAGAAACGGCGAACGGAGGGGATGTGGGGAGTCATGGTCTCGGGAAAACTCCGCGAAGTCGCGCACCTTAGACATTCAACCGGAACATTTCCGGCGCGCGCACCATGATCTCGTAATCTTAAAAGTCCACGGGGGGCGGACGATCCAGCTTGATCGTGGAATCGACCACCACCTGATTCTCCATCGGCCGAACCGGTTCCGCACGGCGCACCTCGATTTGCGGCTCGGACGAAATCACCGGGTTCGGGACCGTCGTGGTACTGTCCAAGGGGGCTGTCGAGCCGCCGAGCGCCTTCATCGCGATCACATTGTTGATCGCCTGGATGGAGTTATACGGATCCTCGCCCACCACCGTCGGAGCTTTCAGAATCACCGGCTGCACGCTCTTAATGTCCATCGCGAGCACGGCTCGCGGAAATTCTCCGCTCGATACTTCTTTCACAAAACTCCGGTTGGATGCGCCGTGGACATCGCACGCCTCTTTCGGCGCCTGAGCTTCGGTGGCGATCTCAAAGTAGGTCGCGCGGCGCTTCACCGTCTCCTTCGTCTCTGCGTTTTCGACCGTGTCGAAACACTTGTCCGTTGCCAGTTTGCCCGAGGCGCTGCAAATCTCGCACTTAATGATGCCCTTCGGCTGCACGATCTCGCCGGGCTTGTAGTCAGAAAATGTCGCCTTCATCACATTCGCCCAGATGGGCAGAGCGATCTGATTGCTGAAAGCACCGCGGTAGATCGGCTGCGGCTTGTCGAAGCCCGCCCACACGCCGCACGTCACCGCGCTGCTGTAGCCGATGAACCATGCGTCCGTGAAGTTATATGCTGTCCCCGTCTTTCCCCCGAGCGGGAAACGCTTGAGCCCGAGGTCGGTGAAGGTGCGATCGGCCGTCCCTCGCTCCAGGACGTCCGCGAGGCAGCTATGCACTTCGAAGGCCGTCGCCTCCGCGATGACCCGCGTCCGGCCGGGCCGCGCCTTATAAACGATCTTCCCCTCCTTCGATTCGATCCGGTCGATGACAAACGTTTGCTCGGGACGTTGTCCGCCACCGGGAAAGATGGAATTCGCCAGCACCATCTCCATGAGCGTGACCTCGCTGCTGCCGAGATAGGTCGCGGGGAATGGCCGCATCGTGCTCTGCACGCCCGCCTTTTTGGCGAGCGGAATGACGCGATCCAATCCCGTCATCATGCCGAGACGCACGGTGGCCGCGTTCTTGGATTTCACCAGCGCCGTCCTCGCCGAGATCGCTCCCTCGTATTTGTTCTCGACCGTCTCCGGCCCCCATTCGCCGAGGATGCCCGTGGTGCCACCGATCATCACCTGCCGGTTATCTATCACCGTGTCCTGCACCACGGTTCCCGGAAACATCCCTTTCTCGAACGCCGCAGCATACACCAGCGGCTTGAACGCGGTCCCCGCCGGTCGGTGCGCCAGGAGCGCGCGATCGAATTCGCTGTGCTGAAAATCGCGCCCCCCAACGAGGGTGAGAATCCCGCCAGTCAGGTTGTCGATCACCACCACCGAGCCCTGCAGATACTCGGGTGCCGCGATCGTGTCCGCATCGCCGTTGCCCTGCTTGCGCTGATGCGCTTTGAAAAGCTGATCGTATTTCGCATACGTCTGGTGCTCGAAGCCCTCGTGCCGCTCGGCGATATCGAGTTGGTCTCGCAACGCCTTCTCGGCCTTGCGCTGCAGTTCACCGTCGATCGTGGTGTAAATTCGGTAGCCGTCGCTGATCGCCGAATCGCGCCCGAACTGCGCAATGACCTGCTGCGCCACGAGGTCGAGCGCGTACGATTCCTGGTGAATGCGCGCACGATTCTTCACCAGCAGATCCTCCGCGAGCGTCTGGTCGGCCACCGCCCGGCTGATGTGGCCGAGTTCGACCATTCGCCCGAGGACGAAGTTCCGCTGGTCGATGCACGCCTGCCGGTTCTTCCAGGGCGAAAGATTGTTCGGGCTCTTCAGCAACCCGGCGAGCGTCGCGGATTCCGAGAGCGTCAGCTCCTTCGCCCGCTTTCCAAAGTAGGCCCGCGCCGCCGCCTCCACTCCGTAGAGCCCGGCGCCGAAATAGACCCGGTTCAGATACAGCTCCAGGATTCGTTCCTTGGTAAACCGCTTCTCGATCTCCCGGGCGACGAAGATTTCGAGCAGCTTGCGATTGTAAGTCCGGTCGTTGCTGGGCAGATCGTCCGGGAAAGAATTACGCGCCAGTTGCTGCGTGAGCGTACTCGCGCCCTGCCGCGTCTTGCCGGCCTGATAGTTCTTCACCATCGCCCGCATGATGCCCACGTAATCCACACCGCGATGGTTGTAGAAACGATTGTCTTCCGCGGCCACCACCGCGAGTTGCATGTTGCGGGCGATGTCCTCGATCCCCACCTTGTCCCGGTTCTGGATGAAGATGCGGCCGAGCACCGCGCGGTTGCGATCGTAGATCACGCTCGCCGATTCCATGTCCTGAAGCTGATCGTAGTCGAGCGCCGCGGCCTTCTTTTCCCACTGATGCTTTTCCACCAGCCCGAAAATCACACCGGCCAACGCGAGCACGCCAAGCAAACTCGCCGAAGCGAGGAACCAGGGGCGGCGATAGAATGGCAGACGGGGCGATGAATAATCCCACATGGGCAAGGAGGTCCTTGAAAGGGGTGCTTTAAGTCCCATTATTCGCCGGCCAACGCAAACAAAACGATGTCGCTCACCGACCTGATCCGCGCGGAGATCGCGCAGCGCGGACCAATCCCCTTCCGCGACTTCATGGAGCGCGCGCTCTATCATCCGGACCACGGCTACTACAGCTCCGGTCGCGCATCGATCGGGCGCGGCGGCGACTTCTTCACGAGCGTCAGCGTCGGTGCGCTTTTCGGGCGATTGCTCGCCCGGCAGTTTGCGGAAATTTGGGAGCGGCTCGAGCGACCGCGGCCGTTTGCCATCGTCGAGCAGGGCGCGCATCGCGGCGAGTTTGCGCACGATGTGCTGAGCGGTTTGCGCGAGTTCGCAGGCGAGTGTTTCGCGGTGGTGGAACACCACCTCATCGAGCCGAGTGCCGCGCTCGCCGCCGCCCAGCGCGAGCGCCTCACGGAGTTCGCGCCGCAGACTTTTTGGCACCGCAACCTCGACGCGCTGCCGCCGATCGTCGGCGTCCATTTTTCGAACGAACTGCTCGATGCGTTTCCGGTGCATCTCGTGAAGCGGAGCGGTTCCGAGTGGGTCGAACGATTTATCGAATGGCGAGACGGTGAATTCGCTTTCATCGACGACGCGATCACCAGTCCAGAGTTGCGCCCCCTCCTCGCGACGCTCCCGCCGCTGCCCGACGGCTATCAGACGGAGATCAATCTCGCCGCGCTCGGCTGGCTTGATGCGCTCGGGGCGAAGCTCGAGCGCGGCTTCGTGCTGGCGATCGACTACGGATTTTCGCGCGACGAATACTACCGACCCGAACGCACGGAGGGCACCCTCTCCGCCTACGCTGCGCACCACCGTGAGCGCGATCCCCTCGCCCGCCCCGGCGAGATCGACCTCACCGCGCACGTCGAATTCACCAGCCTCGCCGAGCACGCGATCCAGGGCGGCTTCGACCTCGCCGGCTTCACCGATCAGCACCACCTCATCGTCGGCCTGAGCCGCCTGCATTTCACCGACGGCGCGCCCACCACCACTGCGGCGCAAAAAGAACTTCGCGCCCTGCAAACACTGATGCACCCGACGCTAATGGGCCGCAGCTTCAAAGCGCTGTGCCTCGGCAAGGGAACCGGAGGGGTCGGGTCGCTCGCTGGATTTCAATTCGGCGGCGATGCTCGTGTCGCTCTGGGTGTGCAGGTTTGATTTTCAACGCAGAGACGCGGAGGCGCAGAGGGCGCGCGTCAGGCCGATCTAAAATTCTTCCTCCGCGACCTCCGCGTCTTTGCGTCTCTGCGTTTCAAAAAGAGGTCACCAAACATTTACCCCACCATCCGCCGCAGCACTCCGCACAGCCCACTGATCTGCTTCGCCGTGTGCCGCGCGGAGAGCGTCACCCGCAGCCGCGCCGAATCGCGTGCCACGGTGGGAAAGCGGATCGCCGGCACGAAGTACCCCTTCCCCGCGAGCACCTGCGCCGCTTCCACCGCAGCTTCGGGTTGTCCGATGATGATCGGGATGATCGCGCTCTGGATCTTCTTCCCGCCGGCCAGGAGCTGCGGCAATTCCTCCGCGAACAGCGTGAGATTTTTCCGCAAATCCTGCCGTCGCCGCTCGCCCGCGGCGGACATCAAAAACTCCACCGCCGCCGTCGCAGCCGCCGCGACCATGGGCGACGGCGCGGTCGAATAAACAAAGCTCCGTGCGCGATTGATCACCAGATCGATCAGCTTGCGCCCTCCGCAAATGTAGCCGCCGCTCACGCCGAGCGCCTTGCTCATCGTGCCCATCTGGATCTCGATCTTTCCCGCGAGTCCGAGCTGATCCGCGAGTCCGCGGCCGTGGCTCCCGATCACGCCCACCGCGTGCGCCTCATCGAGCAGCAGCATCGCGTCGTAGCGGTTCTTGATTTCCACGATCTCCGCGAGCGCCGCCCAATCGCCATCCATGCTGAAGACCGACTCCGTGACCACGATCACCCGCGCCTCGGGATAATGCTCGCGCGCCCATTGCAAGTGGCTCTCCAGCTTGCCGAGGTGATTGTGCGGAAAGACGCGCACCACTGCGCCGCTCAGCTTCGCGCCATCGATCAGCGACGCGTGGCAGAGCTTGTCGAGAATCACCACGTCGTCCTTTTGTGCCAGCGCACCGAGTGTCCCGAGCGCCGCCGCGTAGCCGCTCGAGAAAGTCAGCGCCGCCGCGGTGCGCTTGAATTCCGCCAGCGTCTCCTCCAGTCGCATGTGCGGCCGCAGCGTCCCGCAGACCAGTCGCGATGCCCCCGCACCCACGCCATACGCATCGATCGCCGTCTTCGCCGCTTCCTTCAACGCCGGCTCCGTCGCGAGCCCGAGATAGTCGTTCGACGAAAAATTCACGAGCTGCTTCCCCGCCAGTTCCATCGCCGGCCCCTGCGCCGAATCAAACTCCCGCAGCTTGCGCAGCAGCGCGTGCGACTTCAGTTCCGCAAGTTCGGCTTCGATGGAGTGGGACATGGTTTGGGGAGCGGTGGAAATGCGTAGGCGCATTCCGCCACGCGCGCACTTCCGAAATGCCATCCCGCTTCGTCCCGTGCTCCGGGGCAACTCAGTAGAATCCCGCGGCTCATATACGGAATCGAATCCGCGGTGACGGACCGGCCGCTGCTAGGTCTGCGGCCACAACATTGGGTCACCCGACCTTTGGCTTCGCGGACTGCTCGCGCGGCTCAGGCAGGGCGCACCTACGCAACCTTCTCACCATGAAAACATCCCGCGTCCAAACGCTCGCGCTGCTCGGCCTCGGCTGCAGCCTCGCCTTTCCCGCCGCCGCCGCTCCACGCACAAGCGATGCCTACGTGCTCTCCGCCGAGACGGTGAACAGCGCCGGCAGCCGCACGGCCAGCCTCGCTTACAGCCACGAGGGCGATCTCGACATGACCAGCGCCGCCGCGGCGAGCGCGAGCTACGCGCAGGGAGGCGGCTTCTCCAGCACCCTGCTGGATTCCACGGCACCGGATCTCGTCGTGCCGATCTCGATCGTGCTTAAGGAAGCAGCCGGTCCCGATGGCGCCCGCGTGACTTTCACCATGGCCGCGAGCGACGACGAAGGCGGCGCGCTCACGCCCGTGTCCACGCCGGCGAGCGGTTCGCTCTTTGCCCTCGGCGACACGCCGGTTTCAGTGACGGTGGCGGATCTCTCGGGCAATCCCGCGACGGCGAGTTTCATCGTGCGAGTGCAGGATACGATCGCGCCGGTGGTGACGCCGCCGGACGACGTAATGGTCGTGGCCACCAGCTCGGCGGGGGCGACGGTCAATTTTCCCGCGGCCTCCGCGACGGATGCGGTGGGCGTGACGTCGCTCACCTATTCGCAGGCGAGCGGAACGACCTTCCCGATCGGCACCACCGTGGTGACCGCGACGGCGCGCGACTTGGCCCAGCACGCCACGTCCGCCACGTTCCGCGTGACCGTCAGCGCCACGATCGTCGCGCTCCCCGCCGCGACCGGCAGCGCGGTGGAAGG
>JBAVML010000593.1:0-2014 GCA_049690035.1 Chthoniobacteraceae bacterium | reverse complement strand
TCATCACCTTCTGCCAGAAGGGCCAGCGCGGCTACCTCGCCGCCTGCACACTGGTCGGCAGCGGATTTGAAAATGTCGCGAATCTCCGCGGCGGCTTCTCGCAGGCAAAGCTCAATGGCCTCGACGCGCCGGCAGCCGCAGACGCGACGGCGTGATCGGCGGTCCCGACAAACCGTGCTGGCAGCTCACGGTTCGGGTCAGAGGACGAGGAAACACACGGCCATGATCACCGTCGGGATCAGCGCGCCGAGGGCGAGGCTGAGCGGAGCGACGCCGTCGCGGAAGTAGCAGGAGAGGATCGACTGGCCGGCGGGGTTCGGCGCGTTGGCGATCACGGTGAGGCCGCCGCCAGTCACGGCACCGGCGACGACGGCGTACTTCAATTCATCGGTGAAGCTCGGCACGAGCGTGGCGAGATAGGTGATCGCGGCGTTGTCGTTGAAGGCGGTGAGCACCGTCGCGCCGACGAGCAGCGGCGTCTCGCTGAGCCGCGAGAGCACCGGCTCGATCCACCAGCCCTGCAACCCGCCATGCACGACGAGCCCGCCGAGAAAAAAGCCGACGAGCAGCGCGGGTTTGAGGCTGAGCGGATTCTGGTGGTGCTCGGTGGCGGTGGTGAAGGCGAGAAAGAAGAGAAAACCGCCAATGAAGAGCGCCGGGTAGTGCGCTGTGAAGACCGTCCAGCCGAGGAAAGCGAGGTGCACCGCGGTGACCCATCCGGAGACGGGATCGGTGCGGTCGCTCCATTGCTCGGGCTGCTCCTCGCTCCCCGTCGAGCGGCGCATCGCCGTGAACTCACGGCGGAAGAAGGCGAAGTAGATTAGGTTCGCCACAACGATGCCGATGATCGCCTTCCAGCCAAAATGGGTGAGCATGAACGACGTGTCCCAGTGCCACTTCGCAGCGACCATGAGCACCGGCGGCGCGGCGAAATGCGTGAGCGTTCCACCGACCGAGATATTCACGAAGAGCAGGCCGAGGGTGGCGTAGCGGAATTTCACGCCGGGATTGAGATCATAAAACTGCCGCGCAAGGAGCAGCGCGCAAATGGTCATCGCCGCCGGCTCGGTGATGAAGGAGCCGAGGAGCGGCCCGACCGTCAGGATCGAGAGCCACCACGCCGCGGGCCGCTCGCCGCCGAGCTTCGCGAACATCCGCAGCCCTTGCTCGGCGAAGCGGAGGACCGGCCGCGTCGCCGCGATGCACATGATGACGACGACGAACATCGGCTCGGTGAAAACGACGCCGTGGCTAACGTAGTGCTCCGCGGCGGGCCAGCCCTTCGCGATGGTGATGGCCACGAGCAGCGGCACGACCCAGATGCCAAAAATCGCCTCGACCTCGCCGAGGAAGTGCATGATTTCCGCCTTGAAGGAAACCGGCTCCTTCGCGCCTTCGCGCATGGCAGACTCCTCGGTACGGGGCTGCGCGCGGATCCTCGCCGCATGCTCGTCGCGCCACTGGTGCGCGAGGTGGGTGAACTTTGCCGCGAGGAAGGTATGCACGATCGCGAGCAGGAAGATGATCGTTGCCACGAGGTTAAAGGGATCGGCCGCGATCCGGTGCTGGAGGATCTCGATCAGGCCCGCTCGCCCACCATCGGCGTAATGGTTGAGCGGTAGCGGAAAAGCCTGTCCCGCGGCCGCGCCCGCCGCATCCGCGAGGAGCGCCGGCGCGCTTAGCGCTCCGGAGAAAAGGACGATGAACAAGATGCGGCGCATGGTCGGCAGCATCTTCATCAAGGTGTGGCAAGTTCGACCAGCCTTTCCGGTTCGCGGCTTGCGGTTCATGGGCAGCGACGAATCGTTTAACTCCCGCCACTCCGGAAGCCGCAGTCGTTGGCGCCTGGCGCTTCTCCTGAAACCGCCACCGGTTCCAAGCTCGGTATCGCAGCAGGCTCCAGCCGGCGACGTTGGGTCCGGTCGATGATTAACGGAATTTCACCGTCGATTAATTCGCCTTTCACGTGCTGCCACGAGCTTTGGGCTGCTCTCACCACCCCCATGACGACGAC
>JBAVML010000592.1:0-8998 GCA_049690035.1 Chthoniobacteraceae bacterium | reverse complement strand
TGAGCACTTCGGGCTCTGCGGCTGCGGCGGGAGTGGCTTCGACTTCGACCTTCGGCGCAGCCACGCGGACGACGGTGAGATCGCCATCGAGACGGCAGGTGACGCCCTCGGGGAGCTGGATGTCCTTCACGTGGATGGCTTCGCCCACGTTCAGGGCGGAAACGTCGAGGCTGATCAACTCGGGCAGATCTTTCGGCAAACATTCGATCTCGAGCTCGTGCATCGCGATTTCGAGGATGCCGCCGAAGTTCTTCACGCCCGCGGGTTCGCCGGTGGTGACGACCGGGATCTCGGAATGCAGTTTTTCATCGGCCTTCACCGCATGGAAATCCACGTGGAGCACGGTCCGCTTGATCGGGTCATGCTGCACCTCCTGGATGAGTGCAAGGCGGTTGATCGTGCTGCCGCCGTCCGCGATTTCGAGATCGACGAGAAGGTGCTCGCTGGTGGCGTGGGAGAGTAGGTTGTGGATCTCACGCGCGTTCACCGTGAGCGGCTGCGGGGTGTCACTGCCGCCGTAAACGACCGCGGGTACGAGTCCTTGTTTCTTGATTGCGTTGACTGCAGAACGCCCGATGCCGGTGCGGGTCTGCGCGGTTAGTTTCAGTTGCTTGGCCATGGTTTGGGATGTTTGGGTGTTTAGACTTTGAAGAGTGAGCTGACGCTTTCGTCATCGTGAATGCGCTTGATGCCTTCGCCGAGTAGCTCCGCGATGCAGAGCGTGGTGATCGGAAAACCTTCGCCGCTGCGCACCGGCACGCTGTTGCTGGTGATGAGCTCGGTGATGACGGATTTTTTGAACCGCTCGATCGCGAGATCCGAAAGCACGGCATGGGAAACGCAAGCCAGGATGTCCCGGGCACCGCGCTCCTTGAGGATTTTGGCCGCGCTGGTCAGCGTACCCGCGGTCTCCGTGAGGTCATCGACCAGGATGACATTCCGTCCGTCCACTTCGCCGATCACGTTCAGCGCCTCGATCTCCGTCGCGCTCTTGCGCCGCTTGGCCACGATCGCAAGACTTGCTCCAAGCGCCCCGGAGTAGGCGGAAGCCATCTTCAGCCCGCCCACGTCCGGCGAGACGACCACTGGATCCTCGATCTCCTTTGAACGGAGGTATCGGATGATCACCGGCGCCGCGAAAAGATGATCGACTGGAATGTCGAAGAAACCCGCGACCTGCTGGGCGTGCAGATCCATGGTCAGCACGCGATCGACCCCGGCTGCGGTCAGAAGATTCGCGACGAGCTTGGCCGTGATCGGCACCCGTGGCTGATCCTTGCGATCCTGCCGGGCATAGCCAAAGAACGGGATGACCGCCGTGATCCGCGCCGCGCTCGCCCGCCGCGCCGCATCGACCATGATGAGAAGTTCCATCAGGTTCTGATTCGTCGGCGGGCAGGTCGGCTGCACCAGGAAGACATCCCGGCCGCGGATGTTCTCGTCGATCTTCACGAAAGTCTCGCCGTCCGGGAACGATGTCACCGTGGCTTCTCCCAGCGGCACTCCGATGGAAGTACAGATCCTCTGCGCGAGCTGGCGGTGGGCCGAGCCGCAGAAAATCTTCATTTCTGTCTGAGAGCGGAACATTTAGGAAAAATGGGAGGGCGACTCTACGGAGCGTTTCTTCAAAGACAAACGGAAAATATGAGAGCGCCGTGCGGCAGCGAACGGGTTCCCGACTTCGCGGTCCAGTGGCTTCGAAGTGAAAAGAAGGGGGAGCGGAATTCCTTGTCCTGACACTCCCAAACCACTCAGGGCTGCCCCTTTGCGTCGGAAAAATTTGGCGAAAAAACCCTTTACAGCTCGAAGCGCAATCTCTAGCTGTCTGTCCCAGCGAGCATCCAACCCTCGCCAGAAACCCAATAAACAAAGGAGAAACAACTCAATGAAAAAAATCGCATACACCCTCGTTGCATGCCTTGCAGTCGCCGGAAGCGCCCTCGCAGGCAAGGAAGTCAAGGAATTCAAACAGCCCGTGGAGCCCTGCTTCAAGGACACCGAGCTCCAGCTCGACGTCTTCGGCAGCTTCACCGACACGTCCAACGGACACCACACCGACGGATTCGGTGGCGGCGTGGGCATCAACTACTTCTTCACCCGCTACCTCGGCGTTGGCGCTGACACCAACGTCTTCGGCGGCGGTGCGAGTGGCGTTTGGAACTTCTCGGGCAGCCTCATCGCTCGCTTCCCTGTCGAGCTCGGCGGTCTTTGCCTCGCCCCGTATATCTTCGGCGGCGGCGGCTACGAGAACGACCATACCTCGTGCGGCACTGCCCACGCTGGTGGTGGACTTGAATTCCGCGTTGTTCCCGAGAAGATCGGCATCTACGCGGAAGGCCGGTACACTTGGGTCGCAAACACCGACGACCAGGCTCAGGCCCGTCTCGGCGTTCGCGTCGTTTTCTAAGACAGCTTAGATCAACACCGATTAATAAGGCGCCGGAGTCGAAAGACTCCGGCGCTTTTGTTTTTTCCCGTGGGCCAGAAAATCGCGCTCGGGAGAAATTCGAATGGCCGGAGGATGATCCGCGTAACGGGGTTGTCCGCAGTCCGCCTCGGCGGCGGTGGTCTGCGTGGTGAACCACGGCGGCGCGCCGCTTCGACGCTTGAGCCGCCGAGGCCGTACGCGGGCACCGGGAAACCCCCGTTAGAGGCAGTCTCTACCGCACGGGGACTTGCCACCGCTCGTCGAAAAATCCGGCGTCCATAACCTGGCCGGGCCAGTTGTCATCCGGCGGGGTCTGGAGGTCGATCAAGGCCCAGTCGGGGAGCTTCGGCGTTTGCAGCGAGTTGGAAGTCTTCGCGCCCATGCGGAAGGTGAAGCCGGTGTTCAGCACGATGTAGCGCTGCGGGTTGAGCGGATTGGGGAAGATCATGATCGGCGCGTAACGCGCGGGGTCGAGGCGGTAGCGGCCGAAGTCGAGCTGATCCTTGTCCCAGCCGAGCGGGATATTCGGGAGGACCTTCGCGAGCACGGCATTGCTCGCGGGGTCGCCCCAGAGGATGAGGTTCGCATTGGCGATCTGGTCGGGCGTGAGCGCGGTGTCATCCACCACGCGGGCGTCGCCGCGGAAGACCTTGCGCCATTCCACGATCGCGCGTTCGAGCTCGCTCTTCGCCCACGCGCCGATTTTGTCGTTGAGCGGCTTGCCGGTCGGGCGGACGAAGATGAACGAGTCCATGAAGGCGTCGTCGATCGGACCTTGGAGGCCGTGGCGCTTGGATAGAGAAAGCGGAACGGTAGTTCTCTTCTCGGCTTGGGAACTAGTTGTTCGATCAGTGCGCTTCTCGGGGATTTGGAACGTGGCGTTGGGATCGAAGGACCACCATTCGCCATCAACTTTCGCGAAATGTGCCTTCCACGGCATCGTCACCGCCGGACCTTTCACCTCCTGCTCATCCACGATCACCCGCGGCGCCTGCGTTTTATCGAGAGGCACCGGGCCGGCGGGGAAGTTGATCGTGAACGCCGCGACGTTCTTCGTCTTCACCCGGATCGTCCCTTCATCCACGAGCTGCGCGTCGATGTCTGCACGCTCCCAGTGCTTCTGCAGCGCGTCGACGGTGATCCACTTCATCTGGTTATACCGCAGCGTGTAAGTCGTCAGATGCACGTGCGGCGCGAGCGGTTCGCGGCCGTTGGCCATGTAGGCGTCGATGCGGCGGGAGAGTTCCTTCTTCGTCTCCGGCTCGTATTTGTGCGGCACGCCGGGGCCGATCAGCCATTCCATCTTCAGGCCCTCGCGCTCCATCGCCTCGTTCATGATTTTGCCGCTTTGAATCTGCGGATCGAGCTCTCCGCTGTAGGCCACGAGCGGGACGTTGGCGTAGTTCGCGGCCACGTCGGTCGCGTTGTAGAGGTGGTAAAGGACCTCCTCCCACCACGGCGGCGGCACTTTCCCTTCGTCATACACCTTCGCGTAGATCGCCGTCTCGGCGAAGCCCGCGCCACTCGACACCGTGGCCCACGTGCCCGCGTAGTGCGCGCCGATGTGCCACGCGGTCGCGCCACCCATCGAGAAGCCCATTGCGGCGATGCGGTTCTCGTCGATCGCGTAGCGCTTCTTCACGTCCTCGATCGCCTCGAAGGCATCCGTCTCCCCGGCAAATTTACTCGCGTTGCAGTAGCGCCCGTAGAGGTGCAGCTCGAAGGCATTGGCGGTGGCGAAGTCACGCTTCCCCTTCAGCCGGCTCGAGATAAAATTCACCTCGCTGAGCGTGTCGCCGCGGCCGTGGAACCAGAGGTAGAGCGGGCGCGGCGACTTGTCGCCGGGCTTCCAATCGTCCGGCACGATCAGTCCATAGGGCTGCGCCGAGCCGTCAATGCGCGAGCGGTAGCCGAGCACCGTCGGCCCGGTCGCCGTCGTCCAGGGGGCCGGGCCAAATTGCCAGTCCTTCGTCCGCTCCGTGCCGAGCGCGAGTAGCGCCTTGGCCGCAGCGATTTCCTTGGGGTTGAAAAACTCGCCGTACTCGAGCGCATAGCGCACCGCTTTGTGCAGGACTTCCACGTCGGGCAGCAGCGCCGCCTTTTCCGGTGTGATATTGGAGATCCCGCGCAGCCCCGCGATCGTCTTGCCCAGCGCGTCAACGCCGGCCTTCAGCTCCGCGGCGTCGGCTTCAGGGACCGCGATGCCAGGCGGAGGCGCCTGCTTCGCGGTGGGGGTGGCTTGGGCGAAGAGGAGGGTCGGAGCGAGCAGGGCAAAGAGGCAGGGGAGACGCATGGCGGGGGTTATATGCGTGCTCGAGGGGAAGCTCCAGCTCCGACGCGTCAGGCGAAACGTCTTTCCTACAGGTGGCCGCCATCGTCTTCGGACACATCCACGGCACGTTTGGCGGTAGCGACGCCTTTCTAGGGCAGGTCGGCGGCGGTCGCGGCCACCGTCGCTGGCTTTCCGGGGGACCGCAGGCGGCGTGTTTCCCCACCGCGGTCGTCTTTTGATACACCGTCAGAGCCTTTTTCACCGACCGTCGGCGCCTTCCTCGGGTACGTCGGCACCTTTTTACCCACCGTCGGCCGCCGACGGTGGGCAAAAAGCCGACGACGTAACTTCAGAAAGCCGATGACGCACCCTCAGAGAGCCGACGACGGTGGGTGGAGAAGCCGCTGACGGTCGAGCGAGCAGGCAATAGCGGTCGCTTCAAAGCCGGTCACGCACCCCAGTCCGCCGAATTCACTTCGCCGGCGGCTGCCACTGTTCGTCGAAGAAGCCGGCGCGGAGGATCTTGCCGGGTTGGTAGGCGTCGGGCGCGCTGTTCAGGTCCACGATCGCCCAGTCGGGGAGCTTCGGGGTCTGCTGGGCGTTGTTCAGCGCGGCGGCTTCGCGCATGGTGAAGCCGCTGTTGAGCACCACGTATTTCTGCGGGTTGAGCGGGTTCGGGAAGATGAGGATCGGCGCGACGTGCGTGGCGTCATAGGTCTTGCCGCCGAAGGCGAGCTCCTTGCCGTCCCACTTCAGGATGGACGCCAGCGCGCTGGAGGGACGCGCTCCGTCGCGTCCCTGGCCAGTCGCCTCCCGCCCCGGCCCCGACGGAGCGGCGCCCTCCACGGCCGCGAGCAGCTTCTTGAGCACGGCGTTGCTGCTCGGGTCGCCCCAGAGGATGAGGTTGGAATTGGCGATGTCGTCGGCGGAGAGGGCGGTGTCGGCGACGACGCGGGCGTCGCCGCGGAAGACGGCGCGCCACTGCGCGACGGCGTGGCCGAGTTCGCTCTCCACCCAGTCGCCCACCACTTTGTTCAGCGGCTTCCCGCTCGGGCGGACGAAGACGAAGGAGGACATGAACGCGTGGTCGATCGGGCCGCAGAGGTTTGGCCGTTTGTTGCCCGCCGTCTCAGTCGTTGTTCCGGCGGCTGCGGAGACTTTCCATCCACCTCCGGCTTGGTGACTCAGTGTCAGCGCGCCGCTCCAGTATTCTGGGAGTGCCTGCCCATCGATGACGACCCTGAATTTCGAACTCGCGGGAAGGTCGAAGCGGATTGCCATGACGTTCTTTGTGTTCGCGGAAAGGACACCATCGCTCAAGGTCGCTTCGACATCTGCCCGCTCCCACTGCTTCTCCATTCCCGAGATCGTTGCCCATTCCATCTTCGGATAGATCAGCGAGTAAGTGGTGAGATGCACCTTCTTCGGCACCGCCTCGCGCCCTTTCACCACCGCTGCCTCGACCAGCTTCTCGACTTCCGTCTTCGCGGGCTCGACGACCTTGTGCGGGGTGTTCGGGGCGATGACGTGGTAGAGCGCGAGGTCCGGCGCGGTGCCGGCGACGCGCGCTTCTTCGGCCTTCGGCGAACCGTCGCCGGGGGCGACTTTGCCGAGCTCGGCGACGGGCGGGTGGGCGTTGCCGGCTTCCTGCCGGGCGTAGCGGATCATGATGTCGGCGGCCTGTTTCTGCCCGTCGATCTCGCCGGAGTAGGCGACGGTGGTGGTGTTGGCGAGGTTCGAGACGTAGAGCGTGGAGTCGTACCAGCGCCAGAGCTTCTGCTCCCACTCGGGCGGCATCGGCTTGTCGGGCGTGAGGCCGAGCTTGAGGAATTCCTTGCTCTCGCCGAAGCCGGCGCCGGGATTGGCCGCGGCCCACAGGCCGGCGAAGTGCGTGGCGAATTGCCAGGCGCTCGCGCCGCCCATCGAGAAGCCGCGGACGACGAGCCGCGCGGGGTCGATCGGGTAGCGCTGCGCCGCATTCTCCATGGCTTCGAAGAGATCGACTTCGCCGGCGAACTTATTCGCGCAGCAGTAGCGGCCGTAGAGGTGGATGACGAACGCGCCGGGCGGCGTGTATTCGCCCTTGCTGGTCATGCGCTGGTTGACGAAGTCGAGCTCGGTGAGCTTTTCGCCGCGACCGTGGCACCAGAAGTGGAGCGGGCGCTCCTTGTTGTCGCCGGGCTTGTAGTCCTCGGGCAGAACGACGCCGTAGGGCTGGATGGAGCCGTCGATCTTGGACTTGTAGCCGCGGACGACGAGCGCGGGGAGCTTGTCCTTGCCGTCAGCAGTGGGCTTGCCGTCGGCGCCGGAGATGGCGTTCCACGAGGCCTGGCCGGCGCGCAACTCGGCGGCGCGGGCGGTGCCCATCTCGAGCTGCTGCTTCGCCTTGGCGACTTCGCCGGTGGAGAAGAACTCGTCGTAGCGCAGCGCCCAATCGACGGCTTTGTGAAAGATCTGCACATCGGGCAGCAGCGCGAGCAGCTCGGGCTTGCCGGCGAGATCTTTTGCCAAAGAGGCGATCTCTTTTCCCAACGCCTCGACGCCGGCGGAAAGCTCCGCGCGATCGGCGCTGGTGATGGCGATGCCGGGCGGCGGGACGCGCTTGAGGAGCTGGGGCTGCGGCGATTGCGCAAACGCGGTCGCGCTGAGGAAGAGCAGGGAGAGGAGCAGGGGGAGGGGGCGGCGGAGCATGGGTGATGAGTGAATGGGGAAGGCCGATGGATCGCAAGCGCGGGCGCGCAGGTTCTCATCAGTCACGAACGCCGACCCGCTTCGCGCCGGGCCCTTAGCCTTTCGCCACTACTTCCTACTCCGGCTTTTTCGCCTCGGGCTCGTGCAGCTTCATCACGCCGGTGTCTTCAAACCACCAGACCTCGACGCCGCGGCGCCGCTCATCGGGCTTCGGAGCATCGGGGCCGAGGATCCATTCGCGCAGCAGCGTGAGGCCCTGCTGGGTGATGATGGGCTGGAGCGCCTCGCGCTTGTGCTTGGGCACGATGAGCACGTCGATCTGCCAGCGGGTGCCGCCCTGCCGGCGCGGGCGGATGCTGGCGGTGCGCGGCGTGTATTCGGGATAGCTGGTGTAGGTGAGCCGCAGGACGGGGTAGCCGGGGATGGTCCAGTTCGGCTGCATCAGCGGGGAGTTCGTGCTGAAGGAGAGAAAGAAAAGCGGGAACTGGGGGAGATTCAGAAAGGCCTCGGTGATCACAGACGCGCCGATGGGGTAACAAAACTGGTAAGGCGGCTGTGCCTTGCTGACAGTCGGGATGCGTGGTCCGAAAGGCTCTGGTGTGTCCACAAATGAGATGCGGTTGCTGAAACGGGCAACCGTCATTTCACAGCAGACTGCCGCGTTGCTCAAGCACTCGTTTTGGCCGCAGGCGGAGGGTTTGGGGGCGATTGCGCTTTACCCGTGCGGACCGCTGTCGTTTCTTCCGCGCCATGAATTTCCAATGGCTCAGCGATCCGCACATCTGGATCAGCCTCGTCACGCTTACCCTCCTGGAGATCGTGCTCGGGATCGACAACATCATCTTCATCTCGATCCTCGCCGGAAAGCTCCCGGCGGAACAGCAGGCCAAGGCGCGGACGCTCGGTCTCATGCTCGCGCTCATCACCCGGGTGCTGCTGCTCTGCTCGATCTTCTGGCTCACGCGGCTGACGGCTGAATTGTTCACGGCCCTGGGTCACGGGTTTTCGGGCAAGGACCTGGTGATGGTCGGGGGCGGTATTTTCCTGCTCTGGAAAAGTGTGCACGAAATCCATGGCAATCTCGAAGGTGAAGAGCACGAGAGCTCGGCGCGGGTGGGAGCGACGCTCGGCAGTGTCATCGCGCAAATCGTGGTGATCGACATCGTCTTTTCGCTCGACTCGGTGATCACGGCGGTGGGACTCGTGCAACAAATCGGAGTGATGATCGCGGCCGTGGTGCTGGCCATGGGCGTGATGTTGCTCGCGGCGGGATCGATCAGCGCGTTCGTCAACAAACACCCGACGATCAAGATGCTGGCGCTTTCCTTTCTGCTCCTCGTGGGCGTGATCCTCATCGCCGATGGCTTTGGGCAGCACGTGGAGAAGGGCTACATCTATTTCGCCATGGCGTTTTCGTTCGCGGTCGAGATGCTCAATATCAAGATGCGGGCGAAGCGCAGCGAGGCGGTGCATCTGCGGAGCAAATACTGACCGCCTACCGCGCCGCACTCGCCGCTCGACACCCGCGCCGGTCACTGCTCTCTTTCGCGCCTCTCATGATTTACCCGCTCAAGCTGGAGACCGCACTGATCATCACTGGGCTGTGG
>JBAVML010000591.1:0-13235 GCA_049690035.1 Chthoniobacteraceae bacterium | reverse complement strand
AAAATAGCGTCGCCCGTCGGCGCCCCTATTTGGTTTTCTCCGCGAGCACCACGTCGGCGATGTCGCACTCGCCCAAGTATTGCATCAGCTCGAACTTAAACTCGAGGATGGCCAGCGTGGTTGTCTCAAGCTTCTTGATGTCCTTGTGCTTAAACCGAACGGTGAAGGTCTTCTCCACGGTCTTCCAGGCGTTGTTGCTGGAGAAGGTTTCCGTTTCGTGGATCTCATCCTTGGTTTCGTCTTTGTCCACCTTCACGCCGCGGCCGGACTTCACGAACTTCGTGCCGGTGTTTTCGTTCGCGCCGAGATAGGCCACGGTGCAGAGGCCTTCGCGGATGCCGTTGCCTTTGGTCTTGAAGCTCAGTCGGTAGGTGGAGCCCACTTTGAGCGGCGTGAGGAGCTGGCGGACGACGAAGGAATTGGCCGAGCCGTCCGCGGCGGCCCAGGTCGCGGGGATGGGCACCCATTCGTCGAGCCAATAGCGGAAGAAGTCGTCGTCATCGCGACTTTCGACGGTCAGCTCCTCCATCTTGAAGACCTTGTTCGGAGACGGAAAGTAGCCGGCCTTCAGAACCTTGCCGCCGCCGGGGCTCGGCTCTTCGCCGACGGAGAGATAGCCGTAGAGGTTGGGGCGGTTACTGCCGGGATCGATCGTCCAGGTGGCCGGGATGCGGATGTTGCTCGCCCACAGGTTCGTGCCCTTGATTTCCACCGGGATGTCGAATTTCGGCTCGGTCGGCGTGCCTTTGTTGATCGCCACAGCGATGCGGCCACTGGTCTTGCCGATGAGGATGTCGAAGAGCCCATCGCCGTTGTAATCCGCGGCATGGGGCGCGATCGGGCCGCCGAGGCTGTCGGCGCTGCCAAAGGCGACCATCATGGCCATCGGCAGTTCTTCGCCGGGTTTCCACTTGGGGTGATTGAGATGCACGGAGACAGTCCCTTTGCGGTCGCCGACGAGCACGTCGGGCAGGCCGTCGCCGTCCCAGTCGGCGACCGTCGGCACGAGTTGCTCGCGTCCGTCGCCGTAGCAGAGGTAGTAGCGCTGTTCCTCGGTGAACTTCGGCTCGGAGCTCGAGGATTGATTGAGCAAGACATAGACGGCGTTCGCCGAATAGGAGCCTTCGCCGAGCAGGAGGTCGGTCTTTCCGTCCTTGTTCCAATCAACCGCGCAGGGCGCGAAGAGATTGCCCCACGGGCGCTTGACGGAAATGGGGATGCGCACCTGTTCGTATTTCGCCGGCTGCGCATAGGCCGGCGCCGTGGCGCTGCCGGTGTTCGGGATTTTGACGACGTCGCCGGTGTAATTTCCGAAGATCAGATCGGGCATGCCGCGCTTGTTCCAATCGAAGAGCGTGAGCTTCGGTGTCCCGTGATGCCACGTCCAGCCGACGCGCTCCCACTTTTCGTCCTTGGCCACGCGCGGTGGGAAGATGGGGACGGTCTCCGCCACGGTAAACTTCGGCTCGGCCTTGGTGCCGCTGTTGATATAGGCGCGGACGACTCCCAGCGCGTCGGCCGTCACGAGGTCCGGCAGCTTGTCGCCGTTGATGTCCACGAAGCTCACCGAGACAGGCACCTCGAGGTTGCCCACCTTGCCGCTCTCGGTGAGCGCGTAGGTTCCCTGGCGGCTTCCCGCGAGGCAGTTCTGCGCGTCCACTCCATCCCACAGATTTTCCTGCGGCACGAATTTCGCGAAGTCGCCGTTGACGACCAGATTTGGTCCGTCGGCGCGTGCGGCGGCGGTGAAGGTGAGGAGGGCGATAAGGGACAGCTTCCGAAGCATGGCGTGCCGGTCGGTTAAAGAGCCAGTGGTGCGTTGCGCACCTTGTCTTCCCAGCGAGTGAGGAGGTAAACGATGATATTGGTGCCGAACTTGTAGCTCTCCTGCAGCGACTTCGGCTCGATGTTGCGGAAATAAAGGCCGCGCCGGTGCCACATCTCTTCGTTGATCGCGACCATGCGCCGCTTTTCGTCCCGCGTGGTGTCGAACTCGTAATTGTCGTCGAGGCCAAACTGCCACATGTCGCCGTAGTCGTTGGCTGTGTAGAGGATCGCGATTGAGCCGCCGTAGCCGTTCAGCGCATAGACGGGCTCGTCGTAGAAGTTGACGCCCGCCGCCACGCCGCGGACCTCGGTGAAGTAGTTGGAGGCGTAGATCGGATGGTTCGAAGGCAGCGCGTACCACTGCTCGCCCGGCGGGACGAGGCGCAGCATTTCACGCCGAAAGGCGATGTCGAAACGCGAGCGCTGCCCCGGCACCGAGCTGTCTCCCCAGAGGCAGCCGCCGTGGCGGAGATAGTCCGCGAGGTTCTCGACTTCCTTATCGCTGAGCTTGAAGTCGCGATGGCCGGTGAACCAGATGAACGGCGGCTTCTTCACGAAGATATCGTCGCTCGCGAGATCGAGCGGGATGGCCTGCGGATCGGCGCGAATCTTCCCTTTCGACAATCTGCCGACCAGGTAGAGCAGGTTGGGCAGGCTGCCGCCGGAGATCTCGGGTTTGTTGTCACGGAACCACACCGTCGAATCCCAGTCGCCGCCCTGGTACCTCGCAAGGTAGGCGGTGAAGGCAAACTCGCGGCTCTTCAGCGGCTTGCCCATGCTGCTCCTCCCGCCGACGGCCCAGCCGGAAGTGAAGCCCGCGATCTTTCCCGCCATCTCCTTGCTCAGCGTGCCCTTCGCGGCCGGGACGGTGGCGGTCATCGGCTTCATCTCGGTCTTGATATTGATCGTGGGCGTGAGCGTGGCCGAGGCGCTCAGCGAACTCGTGGATGCCGCGCTCGTGGTGATCGCGGCCATGAGCGTCGGGGCCGCCGCGGAGGTGGCGGCCGCGTCGCTGGTAGGCTTGAATTCGGTCGGCTCCAGCTGCGGCTTCTCCTGCGGCGTGGCGACTTTCACGTCATCGGGGCTCACCAGCCCGCCTCCCTCGGCGACGAAGTCCGGAGCTTCCTCCTGCACCTTGAGCATCACCGTGCCGCCGAGGATGATGATGATGACCGCGTGAATCAGCGTGGAAAAAGTCAGCGCCTGGGCTCGCGCCAGCCAGGTGTAAATGCCGGATTTCGGTAGCTGGCTCGGCTCGGAGTCCGGAGAAATGGCGGCTGCGTTCATACGAGCATCCGGTTAATGCCGGCAGTCCGCGGCGTATTTTCGCTGCACCAGGAATTGCCCGCGCCGAATCGGGGCGTCCGAGTCGCATGCATCCAGTAACGGAGGGAGGAGGAATACATTGGATCCGCTCGAGGAGACTCTCGACGCGGCTGGAAATTAGCAGCGCAAGCGGCCGGAGAGCAAGTGAACAGCGCGCCGGCTCATCCCTTTATTTGCCGTGCGGCTGGGCAAAGAATGGAGTTGGCTGAGAGTTACCACGAGGGAAACCTCCGCTCCTGTGCTTCGGATCGCGCTTGGTTTCCCCATTTTTGTTGCCCATGACTCAGCATATCGACCCCGTCATTCTCCGGAAACTCGACGCCTTCAGCCGGCGGCGGCGGAAGCTGATCATCCTGCGCGGCATCTGCGCCGCGGCGGCGACGCTGCTGCTGGCGATGATGGCGGTGGCCTTGATCGACGCGATGTTCGTCCTGCCCGACTGGGCGCGCTGGACGCTGAGCGCGGTGGCATATCTGGCGGTGCTCGCGGTGGAATGGCCCGCGGCGCTGCGGCTGCTGGTGCGAACGCCCGGCCGTCGCGACCTCGCGCGCATGGTGGAACTGGCCGACCCGCGCCTGCGCGAGAGCCTGCTCGCCTCGGTGGAGCTGAGCGAGCAGGACGGGGAGGAAATGGGGCTCTCGGCCCAGTTTCGCCAGTTGCTCGAGCGCGACGTGGCGCGTCGGCTCTCGCCGATGGACATGGACCGGCTGCTGCCGGTGAATCTGGTGCGCCGCTCGATCGGCGTAGGCATTGCGGCGGCATCGATGTGCCTGGCGATTTTTGCGCTCACCGGAATGCAATTTGGAACGCTGCTGCTCCGCGCGCTCGTGCCTGGGGCCAATCTGGCGCGCGTCTCGCAGGTGAAGGTGCGGATCATCGAGCCGACGGCGCCGGACAAGGTGGTGGCGCAGGGCGAAACGGAGCCGCTGGTGGTTGAAATTTCCGGTCGGCGCGTGAACGCGGCGCGCGTCGAGACGATCACGCCGGCCGGGCGGAGTGTCTGGAAGATGGAGCCGCGCGGCGACGATCGTTTCTCCGCGACGATCCAGGTGGGCCGCGAAGATGTGACCTATCGTGTTTTTGCCGGCGATGCGGTGACGAAGAAATTCCGGCTCCACGCGGTGGCCCGGCCCCACGTGGTGAGCTTCGAGAAGATCTTCACCTTTCCCGCCTACGTGAAAAAGGAAGCGCGGAAGGTGACGGAGGAGAATGGCGACCTCGTCGCGCTGGAGGGAACGGAGGTGGAACTGCGGCTGGAGACGAATCAAAAAATCTCCGCCGGCGAGCTGCGCGTGGAGCAGGCGAAGAAGAGCTTCACCGTGCCGCTCGCCGCCGAGCAGGGCGCGCTGGTCGGCCGCGTGCCGCTGACCGCCTCCGGCACGTATCGCGTGCATCTCGTCGGAGCGGATACGAGCTTCGAGAACAAGTTCAGCCCCGAATACGAACTGCGCGCCGAGCCCGATCTCGTGCCGCAGGTGGAACTCGATGCGCCGAAGCAGGACCTCATTTTACCCGTGAATGGAATCGTGGAAGTGCAGGGCACAGCGAGCGACGACTGGGGCTTGAAGAAAGTGGTGCAGATGGTGCGGATCAACGAAGACCCGTGGCGCGAGTTCCCGCTCGCCAAGGAGCCGGGTCAGAAGGCAACGGTCGCGCGGCGCTGGGATCTGTACGAGCAGGGCGTGAAGCCCGGCGATCTCGTGACGATGAAGCTCGTCGCGGTGGATCTCAAAGGCAGCCGCGCGGAGTCGCGACCACTGCGGGTGACGATCACGAAGAGCGGCTTCGAGCCCAAGCGCCTCGGCGCACTGGCCGCGCAACGCCAGCTCTACGAAACGCTCAAAGCGCTGCGTGACGCGGGCGAGGAACTCCGCAAGCGGGCCAAGGACGCGCGCGAGCAGTTCGAGCGGCTGCCCGAGGGGGACGAGCAACGTCGTCAGTTGGTGAGCACGGCCGACGCGGCGCTCGTGGATTTCGAATCGAAGGCGACGGGTGCGTGGACGCAACTCGAGACGACGTTGAAGGAAGCGGAGGCCGGGCACGTCAGCGCGGATCTCGTGCAGGTCGGGCGCGTGCTATCCCGCATGAATGCGGGCACGGCGCAGTTGGCCAAGGCAGCGCTCGATGCCGCGGCCTCCGATCCACTGAAGCCGCAGGCGCGGGAGCTGATGCATGAATTCGCCGAGACCTGCATGAAGACCGAGCAGCGTTCGCGGCAGGCGGAAGAATCGTATCGGCAGCTTTTGTTTGCGGAGGAATTTGAGGTGATCGCGGAGAATCTGAACGTCGTCTCCGCCGAGTCGAAACGGCTCGGCCAGCTGGCGGCCGCCACGAAGGACAACGCTGGGCAGTGGTCGCAGATCGCGAACAAGTTGCGCGTGCTGCTTTCGGAAAGCCGGAGCATCGACGAGATCATGGACGCCGCGACGCCGCACGGGCAGGGCGATCGGCTGAAGTGGGCGCGCAAGCAGACCGAGGACTCCCGAGTCACCGTGGAGAAAGCGCTCGCGGCCGGCGAGCCCGGGCCGGCCCTCCTCGCGCCGACGCTGAACTACATGCGGGTGGCTGAGGCGGTGGCGCGCAACGCTCTCGAAGCCTATCGCGATCTCGCCGTTCGCGCCGTGAACGAGCACGTGGAGATGGTGCGCGAGACGCAGCCGAGCTACGTGAATTTCGAGAAACTACGTGAAGACCTGGGGCGGCTTGCTTCGCGCAAGCAATGGTCCGACGACGTGCGCAGCGCGCTGGCGGATCGCCGCTGGGAATCGTGCGGACTGGTGCTCAAGCAGCACGGCGACCTCGAGGAAGCGCGCACGGCTTCCGATTCCTATTTCGTGAACGACGTGCGCATGACGACGCTCGCGCTGGACTCACTCCACATGGCCGTCGCGGCCGCGACGCCGGAGGAAAACCAGACGCGGCTGCTCGCGCTCGCCAAGAGCTTTCGCCTGTTCGAAAGCGGCCACAACATCGCCGAGATGCTCGATGCCTTGACCCACCTCAGTGCAGCCGAGCGCTGGGAGATCGCGACCGCCCGCTCGCGCACCGGCGATCCGCGGGACTGGCGCTGGATCGAAGCGCGGCTGCGTGCCATGCCGGATGAACTCGGCCGCATCCAGCCCGATGAAACGCTGCGCCCGATCGTGCAGCAGGCGCAGAAGATTCTCGGGGAAATGCAGCGACTGCCGGGCTGGCAGGCCTTGAATCGCGAGATGACGGAGCGCTTCAATCCGCAGCGCGAACCGGCGTCGTCAGTGAGGGACCTGGAGCCCATCGCGGTGGAGGTGAAGAAGGCGCTCGATCTTCTGCGCAAGCCGATGGACGAGGCTCGGCAGCTCGTCGCCGCGATGGCGCCGAAGCTCCACGAGCTGATGGCCGACCTCGCGAAGAAGTCAGAGGAATTGAAAACGAAGACCGAGGAGCAAGCGGAGAAAGCCGCCGAGAAAAAGCCCGAACAAGTGCAAGCCGAAGCGCAGCAGGCGCTCGCGCAGCAGCAAAAGCTCAACCAGCGCGTCGAGACGCTGAAGGACGCAATCCGCGCCGACGCGAACAAGCAGGATATTCTCAAGGACGATGGACGCGAACGGGCGCGCGACGCGGATGACGCGCTGGCGATGCTCAAGGACCCGCCGCCCAAAGCTGAAGCGGCCTTGACCGAAGCCACGCAGGCAGCCGATGCCACTGAAAAAGCCGAGGCGCTGAAGAATGCCGCGCAGGAGCAGAAGAAGCTCGCCGGCGCGCTCGATCAATTGGCCAAGCACTACGAAAACGCGGAGAAAGGAAAGGCCGAGGAATCGCGGACCGCGCTGCGTGCCGCGGAGGAACAGCTCGGAATCAAGGAGGCAATGGATCAGCAGTTCGCGAAAGCCGAGGAGCTCGCGAAGATGGCGGAGCAGTCGCCGGAGGAATTGTTGAAAGAGCTCGAAAAGGCGCTGCCGAAAAACCCGGCCATGCAGCAGGAGCTCAGCACCATTTCGCGAAACAATCTCGATGAGGCGACCGCGAAACTTGCCGCCGCAAATTCGCGCGAGAAGGAGGTGGCGCAGGAGGTTCAAAAACTGGCCGCCGATCAACAGGCGCAGATGGCGGCGAACACTCCCCCGCCCGGCGCGCCAACGCCAAATGCACCAGCACCGCCGAAGACGGCGAATGCGCCATCGCCCGCACCGCCCGAGCGGCCGGCACCAAGCGCTCCGAAGTCGTCCATGGCGGCGGCGTCGATGCCTCAATTTCCGCTGCCGGCGCCACACCCCGCGCTGGCCCAAGCCGCGCAGGCGCAGCAGCCGATCGCGCAGTCTGCCAACGCCGCGGGCGAAGAGATCGCGCGTGCGGGGCGCCATGAGCAGCGCCTGCAGAATTCAGAACCGGGCGCAAAGCTCGAAGCCCTCGGCGAGCGCGTGAAGGAAACCGCGATGAAGGAAGTGCCGCAGGCTGGCGAAGCGCTCACGCAGGCGCAGCAGGCGGCGCAGGCCGCGCCGGCCGTCGCCGCGGCGAGCGAGCAGTTGCAAAAGCGGCTCGGTGAATTGCAGGCCGAGGCAAGCGCGGCGCCGGCGCAACCAGCCGCTCCAAATTCGGCGGCCGCCAGCTCGCCAACGCCGCTCGCACCGCCGGCAGAATCGCCATTGCCCGGCATCATCCCGCCCATGCCTCAATTGCCGGCGGCCTTCGGCCAAAACCCGAACGCCCCGGCCACCCCCGTGGAGCAAATGTGGATGGCGCGTACGCTCGATGCGCTCGACGCGGCGCTGCACGCGGAGCCACCGACCGAACCGGGCGAAGGCCAGGACGCGAAGTCCGGGCAGACCGCTCAGGGCCAGCAACAGCAACAGCAACAACAACCCGGAAAGGGCCAGCAAGCCGGCGCGCAGCCGGCGCAGAGCAAGGAAATGGCGCAGGCGCAACAAGCGATGAACAGCGCGGCCCAAGCCGCCGCCGCCGCGATGCGCGCGTCGCGCGGACAGAAGCCCTCGGAGAATTCGGCCGACCCCACCGACGACGGTCCCGAGCAGGCCGTCTCGCGCATGGGCTCCAAGGCGCAGGCCGATGCGAAGGCTTACAACAAACTCGGCGACGCGAAGGGCAAGGACGGCACGTGGGGCAAACTGCCGAAGAAAGTCGCCGAGCAACTCACACGCGGGCAGAACGAGAATGTCGCCGGTGAATATCGCAATCAGGTCGAGACCTACTATCGCGTCATCGCGGAGAAATCGAAGAAACCGTAATGAAGCTGAAGCACGACATTCGAATTCCCAGCGCTACGTGCAAGATGACGAGCATCAGGCTGATCCTCTGCGTTCTCGTGACGCTGTCCCTTTCCGCGCGAGCGGATGAGAAGGTGGACGATTCGCTCCGCCGCGCGACGAAATATCTGCTGGAGACGCAGGACCCGGCAACGGGCGCGATTCACAATCGCATGCGCAATGAAAACGCGATGACTTCGCTCGCGGTCCTGGCGCTGGCCGCCCAGGGGCATGTGGCTTCGGATCCGACGCCGGAAGGTCTTGCGATGCGCAAGGCGCTGAGTTTTGTCCTTCGTCCGGATGGACAGGATCAGGAAGGTTATTTCGGAATGTCCGACGGCTCGCGGATGTATGGACACGGCATCACCATGTTGATGCTCTCCGAGATGCTCGGCATGGGTGTGGACCTCCGGCAGGATGAACTCATTCGCACCAAGTGCCGCAAGGCCATCGCGCTCATCCTGCGCTCGCAGAAGGAGCCGAAGACCGACCAGAACCGCGGCGGCTGGCGCTATTCCCCCGACGACAAACAATCCGACATGTCGGTGACGGTGTGGCAGGTGATGGCGTTGCGCGCGGCGAAAAATGCGGGCATGGATGTGCCGAAAGCCGCCATCGATGACGCCGTGGCCTACATCAAGCGGCTCTACGACACGGACACCGGCAAGCGCGGCAAAGGCAATCAGGGCGGCTTCGGCTACCAGTCCCGCGGACGCGAAACCTCGACGACCGCAGAGGGCTTGCTCGCGCTGCAAGTCTGCGGTGAATACGAGAGCGAGGAAGTGATCGGCGCCTCCGGCAAGCTGCTGCGTGACGGCATCCGCCAGGGCGACAAGTGGTTCTTCTACACCACCTACTACTACGCGCAGGGCATGTATCAGATGGGCGGAAAATTCGCCGACACGGGAGCGCAACGAGTGCCAGAACTCCTGCTCCCGCTGCAATCGCGCGAAGGCTGGTGGGAAGGCGCCGGCGCCGAGGAACGCCAGGGCGGCAAAGTGTATGCGACAGCGCTGGCGATGCTCAGCCTCGCGGTGAAGAACCACTTTCTCCCAATTTACCAGCGGTAGCGCCGGAGAACGCCGCTCGCATTTCTCGAGCTATTTTCCCGCGGGCTCGCCTCCCGTCTCGGCGGGCAGGGACTTGCCGTTCAGCCAGACGTACTCTTTCCACGCGCCTTCGTAGAGGCGCACGTTCGGGTAGCCGGCGACGTGCTTGAGGTAGAAGCGAAGCAGGCTGCCTTCGCGCGAAGTGCCGCAGTAGCAGATGATGTTTTTGTCTGGCGTGATGCCGGCTTTTTCCAGCTCGGCCTTGGTCTCGGAGAAGGGCTTGAACTTATGCGTGTTGTCCTTCTCCATCAGCCGCGCCCAGTGGAAACTGATCGCGCCGGGGATGTGCCCTTTGCGCAGCCAGATTTCGTCTTCGCCGCGGAACTCATTGATCGGCCGCGCATCGATCAACAAGTTGCCCGGTTTGCCCACGTGCTTCTGCACGTCCTCGATATTCGCCGCGATGCCCGGCTCGCCCTTTGCCGGGAGGTGTCCAGGCGGATTGCCGAAATAATCCTGCTCCGGCGCAAAGCCCTGCTTCTTCCACTCGGGCAGCCCGCCATCCACGATCCGGATGTCCTTCACACCGAATTTTTCCAGAACGTGAACGACCATCGTGCTGCTGAGGATTTCGTCGTTCGGAAGTTCGGCCCCGGTCGCATAGACGAGATGCGTGCGATCTTTGTCCACGCCCGCCCGGAGGAGCAGCGCTGTAGTCAGATCGTCCGGCAGATACTGCACCGGCACGGCGTGATCGGTGCCGCGCAGCGTGTCGAACTCCAGGTGGTGCGCGGTGGGCAGATGGCCGCGGAAGTAGTCTTTGTATCCGCCGCGTGTATCGAGCACCACCGGGCGGGCGTTGGCGTCGGGATTCTCGATGAGCTTTTTCGCCTCAGCGGGCGAAATAATCCCGATCTCGGCCCGGCTGGTGGAAATCAGCACGGCGAGCGCGGTGGCGAAAACGTAAAGAGCGATATGAGCGAGTCGTTTCATGGTTGGTGGATGAGTGAGTTTGGCAAGCGTGTGCTTGTCTGCGCTTATACGCATATTAAAGAAAGCACTTTTTGATCGAGCTCGGCGATGAACGCAGCCACCCTTGAGGCATGCCGAAACAGGATTGCACCGATATCCTCAAAGCCCTCGCCGATCGCAGCCGCATGCGGATCGTGAAAGCGCTGCTCGCCGAGGCGCACGGCGTGAACGACCTGGCCGACGTCCTTCGCCTCTCGCAATACAACGTCTCCAAGCACCTCCGCATCCTGCGTGAAGCGGGAATCGTCGAAGTCCAGCCCGACGGCACCCGCCGCGAATACTTCATCGCCGAGCCGTTCCGGAAACGCCTGGAGAAATCCGGCAACACCCTCGACTTCGGCTGCTGCAGCTTCGATTTCACCAAGCTGGCCGACTGACGGCCGGTTGCCCTACGCACCCACCAGGAAACCGGGCGGCTAAATATGACGGCGGAGCGTTCGCCAGCCGGCGCAGCGAAGTGTCGCCGGCCAGCAGCATCATTGCCTCCGACGTCCCACGGCGACTTACGGCAGATCCGTGTGCCCCATTAGGAAGCGATCGCACTCGCGTGCGGCGCCGCGGCCTTCGTTGAAGGCCCAGACGACGAGGCTCTGGCCACGGCGGCAGTCGCCCGCGGCGAAGACGCCGGGGATGCTGGTGGTGTACTTCTCGTGTTCGGCTTTCACATTGCTGCGTGCGTCGCGTTCGACACCGAGTTCGTCGAGGAGAGGCTGCTCCGGCCCAAGGAAGCCCATCGCGAGCAACACAAGTTGCGCGGGCAGCACCTTTTCAGTGCCGGGAATATTCTTCGGAATGAACTGGCCCTTCTCGTTTTTCGTCCACTCGACCTGCACGGTGTGGACGGCTTTCACGTGGCCGCTCTCATCGCCTTCGAACTTGGTTGAGGTCGTGACGTACACGCGTGGGTCGTCGCCGAATTTCGCGGCCGCTTCCTCCTGGCCGTAGTCCATCTTGTAAACCTTCGGCCACTCGGGCCACGGGTTGTCCTTCGCGCGATCCAGCGGCGGCTTCGGCAAAATCTCGAGTTGCACGAGGCTCTTGCAGCCGTGGCGGATCGAAGTGCCGACGCAATCCGTGCCGGTGTCGCCGCCGCCGATGATGACCACGTCCTTGCCCTCAGCGTTGATGAAGCTGCCGTTCTTGTGCTGGTCGAGCACGGCCTTGGTATTGCCGGTCAGGAAGTCCATAGCGAAGTGAATGCCTTTGAGCGCGCGGCCTTCGATTGGCAAGTCGCGCGGTTTGGTCGCGCCGGTGGCGATGACCACGGCGTCGAAGTCCTTCAGCAGTTGCTCCGCGGTCATGTCCTTCCCGATCTCGGTGTTGCAGGTGAATTTCACGCCCTCGTCTTCGAGCAGCTTCACCCGGCGCAGCACGACCTCGTTCTTGTCGAGCTTCATGTTCGGAATGCCGTACATAAGCAGCCCACCCGGACGATCCGCGCGCTCGAACACCGTCACATTGTGCCCCGCGCGATTGAGCTGCGCGGCGGCGGAAAGTCCAGCCGGACCCGAGCCGACGACCGCCACCAGTTTGTCGGTGCGAACCTTCGGCGGCTGCGCTTTGACCCAGCCTTCCTCCCAGCCCTTGTCGATGATCGAGACCTCGATGTTCTTGATCGTGACCGGCGGCTCGTTAATGCCGAGCACGCACGAGCCTTCGCACGGCGCGGGACAGACGCGGCCGGTGAACTCCGGGAAGTTGTTCGTCTTGTGCAGGCGCTCGAGTGCTTCCTTCCACAGGCCGCGATAGACGAGGTCGTTCCACTCCGGGATGAGGTTATTGATCGGGCAGCCGCTAGCCATGCCGCTGATCAGCGTGCCGGTGTGGCAAAACGGGATGCCGCAATCCATGCAGCGCGCGCCCTGCGTACGCAGCTTGTCCACGGGCATGTGCTCGTGGAATTCACCCCAGTCGCGGACGCGCTCAAGAGGCGCGCGGTCGGCCGGAATTTCGCGGAGATATTCGATGAACCCTGTTGGTTTTCCCATGTGTCGGTCGTGTTAGACGATGTGCTTCTAAAATCCTAGCTTCCGCCGATGCGCGCGACGTCGCGGGCGTTGGCTTCGAAGGCAGCGTTGAGCGCGTCGTCGCCGCTCAGGCCGTCGGCCTCGGCTTTCTTGAGCGCCTGCAGCACGCGCTTGTAGTCCTTCGGCATGACCTTCAGGAACTTCGGCACCATCTCTTCCCAGAGCGCCAGCACCTTAAAGGCTTTCTGGCTCTTGGTGTAGTCGGCGTGGTTTTTCACGAGCTGGTAAAGCGCGTCGATCTCCTCCTGGTCTTCGACTTTTTCGAGGCCGACCATCGTCGGATTGCAACGCGTCGCCGCGTCGCCGTCTTCGTCGAGAATGTAGGCGACGCCACCGCTCATGCCCGCCGCGAAGTTGCGCCCGGTCTTGCCGAGCACGACGACTTTTCCGCCGGTCATGTATTCGCAACCGTGATCGCCGACGCCTTCCACCACCGCGTTCACGCCGGAGTTGCGCACGCCGAAGCGTTCGCCCGCCATGCCGCGCAGATACAGCTCTCCGCCGGTCGCGCCGTAGAGCGCGACGTTGCCGGCGATGATGTTTTCTTCCGCCGCGAAGGTGGCCTTCGACGAGGGGTAAACGATGATCTTTCCACCGCTCATGCCCTTGCCGACGTAGTCGTTCGTGTCGCCTTCGAGTTCGAGCGTCATGCCCTTGGGAATGAACGCGCCGAAGCTCTGGCCCGCACTGCCGAGAAAGTGCAAGCGCACCGTGTCTTCGGGCAAGCCGTGCCA
>JBAVML010000590.1:0-7630 GCA_049690035.1 Chthoniobacteraceae bacterium | reverse complement strand
GGCCAGGGATTCATCGCGCGGACGCGGCGGTCGATCGCGCTCGCGGTCGCGGCCCAGTCGATCGCACCGCTTTCGCGGCAAAGCTTCGCGACGTGCGTGGCCGCGGCGTTGTCCTGCGCCAGGCGCGGCGCGGTGCCGGCTTCTACGAGCGGCAGCGCTTCCGCGAGCGCGTCGGCGGCGACGAAGGCGAGGCGATCGTGCAGCGAGCCACCCGTCTCGCGGCGCCGGATCGGCGTTTCGCGAATGAGCAGGATGTCGCCGGTGTCGAGTCCTTCGGCCATGTACATCACCGTGATCCCGCTGCTCCGATCCCCGGCCTCGATCGCCGCCTGGATTGGCGCCGCGCCGCGATACTTTGGCAGGATGGACGCGTGCAAATTCAGACACGCCAGCCGCGGCGCATCGAGCACCGCCTTCGGCAGGATCTGTCCGTAGGCCATCACCACGATCACATCCGCCTCCAGCGCCACGATCGCCGCGACCGACTCCGGCGCGCGCAGCTTCACCGGCTGCAGGACTGGCACCCCGCGCTCCACGGCGAGCTGCTTGATCGCCGACGCGTGCAGCTCTTGCTTGCGGCCCACCGGCTTGTCCGGTTGCGTCACCGCGGCCACCACCTCATGCGTCTCGAGCAGCCAGCGAAACGCCGGCACCCCGATCTCGCCCGTGCCCATGAAGGCGACGCGCATCAACGCGGAGACGCCCTCAATTCTCCTCCAGCACGCATTTCAAAATATCCGAGAGCACCTTCACCGGCGGCTGCGTCGCGTCGATGTCGCGCACCAGCTCGGGGCCGTAAAACTCCAACACGGGCTTGGACTCCTCCTCATAGGTCGCGAGCCGCCGGCGGATCGTTTCCTCGTTCGCGTCGTCGAAACGATTCTCTTTCAGTGCGCGCTTCTTCAGCCGCGAGACGAGCGCGTCGCGATCCGGGCAGGAGAGGTGAAAGACCCGCTTCACGTCGATCAGATCGCGCATGATCTTCGCCTGATTTACGCTGCGCGGAATGCCATCGAGCACCAGCGAATCGAGGTCCGGCTTGAACGTGTGCGAGCCCACCATGTCGCCGAGCCGCGCCATCCACAGCTTCACCGTGATCTCATCCGGCACGAGCTCGCCGCGGCTGGAGTATTCGAGAAAAGCCTGGCCCACCGGCGTCCGCGTATCGAGCTGGCGGAAGACATCGCCGCACGCGCAGTGAAAGAAGCGCGGAACGGTGCCGAGGATCTTGCCCTGCGTTCCCTTGCCGCTGCCGGGTGCGCCGAAGATGAGATAAGTGCGGTATTTCATAAGTGCCGGGGAGAGCCACTAGACAAAGCGCCCGCGGCCCGTGCAAATCAAAACACGGCCCGCGTTCCCGATTCCACGCGCGGGACATCCGCAGGCTCGCCGGACGCCGGTTCCCTCGCCACCCTTGAATGGCGACGAGAAATCGGAAGCGCAACTCGTCCTCGAGGTTCAGCTCTCCGGCGGCGCGGGAATGGTGAAGGTGAAGGTGGCTCCCGAGCCGTGCGTGCTCTCCGCGCTGGCGGTGCCGCCGTGGGCTTCGACGATCTGTTTCACAATGGCGAGCCCGAGTCCGGAACCAGGCTGGTCGGGATCGGTGGCCAGCTTTTCGAAGACGTGGGCGAGCATTTCCAGCGGGATGCCGGTGCCGCTGTCGCGTACCACGCAGGTGACGGTGCCGGCGTCTTCGCGGGCGGTGATAACGACCTTCCCGAGCGCGGCGTATTTGAAGGCGTTGCCGAGCAGGTTTTGGAAGACCTGGGCGATGAGACCGGCGTCGGCGAAGATGGTGAGCGCGGGCGGGATTTCATTGGCGACCGCGATGAAGCTCTTCGACGAGACGGCGCGCAGATCGACGAGGAGCCGTTGGACCAGCGGCCAGAGCTCGAAGCGGCGGCGCTCGGGCCGGAAGGAGCTGCCGGTCGTCGACGATTGCACACTGGTCTGGAGGACTCGCTGGATGAGGGTTTCCACGCGCTGGAGATTGCGCCGGAGCATCTCGAAGACTTCGCGCGACGCGGCGAGTGCCCCGGGATCGAGGGTCTGGCCGAGTTCATCGACGAGCAGCGACACGGCACTGAGCGGAGTGCGCAGGTCGTGGGCGAGGAAGGCGAGATGTTCGTCCTCCTGCGCCTTGCGCTTCAGCGCCTGCTGGGCGGCAAAAGCCATCACGGCGAGGCGCACGGCGTCGTCGATCCGCAGGTTGATGATGCGGGCGGCTTCGCCCACGAGGTAAAGATTGCGGCGATCTGCGATGGTGATGAAGGCGACGCGCAGGAGGTTGTATTCGGCGACGACTTCGCCCACATCCAGCCCGTCGTGAAAGCGCTGGACGCCATGCACGGGTGGGCTCCCGCGAATCTGCTGCGCGGAGAGGACGCCATCGCGGCACAGGGCGAGGTCGCGGGTGATTTCGGCCACGAGTTCCGGCAGGTGGTTCGTAATGGTCGGCTTATCGAGATTCCGCTCGTGCAGGAGTTCGGCCGCGTGCAGCCGCCACTCTGCGATGATTTCCTCCTGGCAGGAGGCGAAGACGTCGGCGAGATGCGCGACGGTGCAATGGACGTTCGTGTCGATAGCGCGGATCTTTGCAGAATGGCCGCAGATAGATATGCGAAACCGACGCAGGCCATCAGGAGGATGGACTCGGGAAGCGTGTCGGTGGTGCCTCGAAGACGGGCGTCGAGGGCGGTCGGAGTCTCGGGGTGGGCTCGAAGACGGTGACGATGGTGGTGACGTAGAAGGCACGGGCTGGCCCGGAGTTTTCCGCGGCGTCGCGAGGAGCCGCCGGGCGAGCCGGGTGGGAACGCCTTGGAACTCCCGGGCGTTTCGTGCAAGTTCGCGCCTCGCCGTGCTCAACTCCGTGTCCCGCTCCCTTTTCCTCGCTGCCCTCTTTGCCGTCGTCGCCGGCTGTTCGCGTGTGCCGGATCGGGCGGATCTGGTCTTCCTCAATGGCGCGGAGCCGGAGTCGATTGACCCGGCGCTGATCACCGGTCAGCCGGATGGGCGCATCGCGTATGCGCTGCTCGAAGGGCTGACGGCGTTTGATTCCAAGGGCCTGCCGCAGCCCGGGGTGGCGGAACGCTGGGATCTTTCGGCCGACGGCCGCGTGTACACTTTCCACCTCCGCCACGACGCGAAGTGGAGCAACGGCGAGACGGTGACGGCGCGCGATTTTGTCGCCTCGTGGCGGCGCACGCTCCTGCCCGAGACCGCGGCGGAGTATGGCTACCAGCTCTACTACATTCACAACGCGAAGGATTTTAACGAGGGGAAGATCAAGGATTTCGGCGAGGTCGGCGTGCGCGTGATCGACGACTTTACCCTGGAAGTAACGCTCGATAACCCAACGCCGTTTTTCCTCAGCCTCTGCGCCTTCACGACGCTGCTGCCGGTGCATGTGCCGACGATCGAGCGGTGCGAAAAGGCGGGGCTGAGCTGGACCAAGCCGGGGAACTTCGTAGGCAACGGCGCGTTCACGCTCAAGGACTGGCGGCTGTTCGATCGCATCCGCATGGTGAAGAGCGAGACGTATTGGAACAAGGCGAACATCGGCATGAAGAGCATCGACGTGCTGCCGAGCGGGCGCCCGATGACGGCCTTTAATTTCTACGCGACCGGGCTCGCCGACATCATGGCGGACAAGGGCCTCGCGCCGACGCCGCTGATGAATGAGCTGAAGAAGCGGCCGGATTTTCACGCCGCGCCGTTCCTCGGAAATTATTTCGTCCGCTACAACTGCAAGCGAAAGCCTTTCACGGACGTGCGGGTGCGGCTCGCCTTCAGCCTCGTGATCGACAAGCAGCTCCTCGTGGACAAGATCACGCGCGCCGGCGAAGTCCCCGCCTTTAGCCTCGTTCCGCCCGGCGCCGCGGGCTACGAACCGCCGCCGGGGCTCACGCGCGATCCGGAGCGCGCCCGGAAGCTTCTCGCCGAGGCTGGCTATCCGGGCGGGAAGGGGTTCCCGATCGTGTATTATTTGTTCAAGGGCGACTCGGACCTCGATCGCGATATCGGCGTGGAATTGCAGGGGATGTTTGCCCGCGAGCTGGGCGTGACCATCCAGCTCCAGCAGCAGGAGTGGAAGGTGTATCTCGCGTCGCTCACCGCGCTTGATTTCGACCTCTGCCGCTCGACCTGGGTTGGCGACTACGCGGACCCGAACACCTTCATGGATATGTTCGTGACCGACGGCGGCAACAACCGCACCGGCTGGAGCAACCAGAGCTACGACGCCGCGATCGCCGCCGCCGGGCGCGAACTCGATCCGCAGAAGCGTTTCGCCATCTTCCGCGCCGCGGAAAAAACGCTGGTCAGCGACGAGGCGCCGATCTGTCCGCTCTACTATTACGTGGGCATCCAGTTCTACGACGCGGAGCGGCTCGGCGGCGTGGAATCCAACCTGACCGACGAGCATCCTCTCCGCGTGATGTATTGGAAGAAGCGCTGATGGATCGGCTCGGCTACGCCATTTATTGGCTGCTGGACCGGCTCATCGGCGCGCTGCCGATCGAGGTCGGTTTTCGTCTCGGCGCGGCGCTCGGCGCGCTCGGCTACTACGTCGCGGCGCCGTATCGCCGGCTCGTGCTGCATAATCTGGAGATCGCCTTCGGCCGCGAGAAATCAGACGCGGAACGGCGCGCCATCGCGCGGCAGCACTTTGCGAATCTCGGCGCGAATCTTTTCGCGAACCTGAAGCTGCCGCGCCTCTCGCGCGAAGAAATCGAGAGCCGGGTGAAGGTGGAAGGCATCGAGACGATGGAGGCCGGCGTGATCAACGACGGCGGCTTCGTCATGGTGATCAGCCATCTTGGGAGTTGGGAAATGTTCGCGCAGCTCACGCCCTACATTTTCAACTGCAAGGTCGGCACGATCTTTCAGGCGCTGGGCAACAAGTTCATCGACGCCGAGGTGCGCAAGGATCGCGCGCGGCTCGGGCTGAAACTTTTTGAGCGGAAGGAAGGCTTCGTCGAGGCCTGCAAATTCATGCGCGCCGGCGGGGCGGTCGGCGTGCTGGTGGATCAGCACGCGGGCGACGCGGGGCTGTGGACGCCGTTCTTCGGACGCCTGGCGTCCACCTCCACGCTGGCCGCGACGCTCGCGCTGCGCACTGATGCGTGGCTGGTGCCGGCCGCGGTTTACACCGATGGGATCGCGCGCTGGCGCTGTGTCATTCGCGGGCAGATGAAGCCGCACGGGCAGGATGCGGAGACGATCACCGCGCGGATCAATCGGATGATGGAGGATCAAATCCGCGAGCAGCCGGCGGACTGGTTTTGGGTCCACAATCGGTGGAAGACTCCGAAGCCGAAGCTCCTGCTCGAATCTTACAAACGCGGCGTCTTCATCCCGCGGGAGGGGAATGGGACCAGCGATCTCGTGACCGTCGAAGGGTGCGATGCGCGCACGCCGCGCGATCATCTGCCCTTCAGCGATTTTCCCGCGCTCGCGCTCCAGCCCTTCCGCATCGTCATCCGCGCGAGCAATTGGCTCGGCGACGCCGTGATGAGCGTGCCCGCCGTGCGCGCGATCAAGCGCGGCCGCATCGACGCGCACGTGACCATTCTCACGCCGGCGAAGCTCGCGGATTTCTGGAAGCGTGTGGCCGAGGTCGATGAGGTGCTCACCTTCGACCCGGATGAAAACGTCTTCGCCGTGGCGCGAAAACTCCGCGGCAAATTCGACGTCGCGATCATTTTCCCCAACTCGCTGCGCACCGCGCTCGAACCCTGGCTCGCCGGCATCCCGCGCCGCGTCGGCTATCCCGGCCACCAGCGCCGCTGGCTGCTCGATCAGCCCTTCGTCGAAAAGAAAAAGAAGCAGCCCGATCCGCCGAAGCACCAGGTCCACCATTACCTCGCGCTGGCGAAGTTCGTCGGCGCCGAGATCACCGCCGCGGATGCACAGTTCGCCAACGCTCGCGCTCCGCGCTCTGAGGTCCGCGCGCCCGTCATCGGCCTCGTCCCCGGCGCCGAATACGGCCCCGCCAAACGCTGGCACCCCGAGCGCTTCGCCGAGGTGGTGAAGACGGTGCATGAGCGGACCCGTTGCGAGTGGAAGATCTTCGGCGTCTCGAAGGATCGCGAGATCGCCGACACGATCGTCGCCGCCGGCGGCGTGCCCGTCACCGACCTCGTCGGCAAGACCACGCTCGCCGAACTGATGGACCAGCTCGCCACCTGCGACCTGCTGCTCACCAACGACACCGGCACCATGCATCTCGCCGCGTTTCTTGGCGTGCCCACGGTCGCACTCTTTGGCTCCACCGAGCCGCGGCTGACCGGACCGCTCGGGTCGACGCATCGCGTCATCCGCCACCATGTCCCGTGCAGCCCGTGCTTTCTCCGCGAATGCCCGCTGGATTTCCGCTGCATGGACGCGATCAAGAGCGACGAAGTCGTCGAGGCTGTGCTGGCCAAGCTCCCAAATCGAACATAATCCCACCACAACATGTCAGAGCCGCCCCCACTTTCCCGAATGAGCAATACCCAAGAGATCACCGAACAGGTCAAACAAGCCAGCCAGTGGATCACGCCGCTGCAGCAGGAGATTGGGCGTGTCGTCGTCGGGCAAAAATACCTCGTCGATGGCCTGCTCATCGGACTGCTCACCAATGGGCACGTGCTGCTCGAAGGCGTGCCCGGGCTGGCGAAAACGCTGACCGTGAAGACGCTCGCGCTGTGCATTCACACCGGTTTCCAACGCATTCAGTTCACGCCTGACCTGCTGCCTGCCGATCTCATCGGCACGCTGATCTACAATCCCCGCAGCGGCGAGTTCACCACGAAGAAGGGGCCGCTTTTCTCGAACCTCATCCTCGCCGACGAAATCAACCGCGCCCCGGCCAAGGTGCAGAGCGCGCTGCTCGAGGCGATGCAGGAACGGCAGGTGACGATCGGTGACACGACTTATCCGCTCAGCGATCCCTTCCTCGTGCTGGCGACGCAGAATCCTCTCGAGCAGGAAGGCACCTACCAGCTCCCCGAAGCGCAGCTCGATCGCTTCATGCTCAAGCTGCGCGTCGGCTATCCGAGCAAGGCGGAGGAACGGTTGATCCTCGATTTGATGGCGACGAGCGCTCCCAATTTGAAAGTGCTTCCGATCGTCGATCCCGCCGACGTGATCCGCGCCCGCGACATCGTGAACTCCATCTACGTGGACGATCGCGTGAAGGATTACATCGTCGATGTCGTCTTCGCCACGCGCGACCCGGCGAGCTACAAGCTGAAGCTCGACGGCATGATTCGCTACGGCGCCAGCCCGCGCGCCACCATCGCGCTCACGCTCGCCGCGCGCGCCCGCGCCTTCATCGCCGGACGCGGCTACGTCACGCCGCAGGATGTGAAGAGCGTCGGGCCCGACGTGCTGCGCCACCGCATCATCGTCAGCTACGAAGCCGAGGCGGAGGAAGTGACGAGCGAGGTAATCATCGAGAAGATTTTCGCGGGACTCGCCGTGCCGTGATCGCGCTGATCTGAATGGAGGCCGCGCGCGAAATCCTCAAAAAAATCCGCCGTCTGGAGTTGAAGACGCGTGGGCTGGTCGCGGCGACATTTTCCGGCCAGTATCGGAGCGTGTTCAAAGGACGCGGGATGAACTTCGACGAGGTGCGGCAGTATCAGCC
>JBAVML010000589.1:0-13055 GCA_049690035.1 Chthoniobacteraceae bacterium | reverse complement strand
CTCCATATCGAGCTTCTCGCCGGTGAAAATGATCTGCCGACTCTTCTTGTCCGCCCGGGCCTTGAGATAGCGCGTCACGTTCATCCAGCGGATGAGTTGCTGGCCGCTCAGCTCGTCCGTCTGGCGGATCACGAGATACACGTCCACCGGCTGGCTGATCCAGTATTCGAGATGGCGGTCATTCGACACGTCGAAGACCTCGCTGCCGTCGCCTTTGCGGGTGCGCAGGTAGGAGTTCCCGCTCTTGAGCTGGATGTAGATTCGCTTCCCGCTGGCCTTGCCGTCGTTGTCCTTAAACTCCACTTCGCCATCGATTCCGTAATCGAACATCGTCACCGGGCGGAAGATTTGATTCGCCTCGCCCGCGATGGCCATCATGTGGCCGATGAGGATTTGCTCCAGCGCCAAACTTGCGAGCAAGGGAACCGGCGCGCGCAGTTGAGAGAGGAGAATCAGCACAATTTTGCGTCACAAATCTGGCTGCAATGAGAAGCTACGAATCCGTGAAGGGAGCTATGCCTACTTTTTAACCACCAACTTGACCTTCGCCCATATTTGGATGCGGTCGAGTCGTGCAACGCTTTGAGGTGCCTCGAGAATTTCCACCGTCGCGCCTTCAGGGACGACGCCGAGAACCTTCAGGCCGCGATAGTAGGAGGCGGAGCTTTCTGGCAATCCCTCGCGCAGGTTCAAATAAGAGCGCGCGTCAAATTTGGCTCCCGGGAGAATTTCTTCGGGCCTGGCGGAGATGACTACTCGACTGCCCGGTGTGGCGAGATTGACGAGAGACCACCGATTCTCGTCCCAAGTACCGAGCCATATATAGCCGGTTTTCCCTTCAGGTCCTGGAGCCGGAGCTATGCGAATTTCAGCAAGGCGCTGCAACTCCTGCTCCGCGTCCTTCAACTTACCCTGAGTATCCTCAAGCGTCCTCTTGAGAGTGTTTGCTTCTGCAATCTGAGGCGCGGCCTCCTTGAGATGCTTTTCGGATGTTTCCCGCGCAGTCTTCTCAAGAACAAGCTCGTTCTTGATCACGCTGAGATCGTTGACTAAGGATTTGTTCTGTGTCTCGAGTGCGTCTAGGTTTCTTGCAATCGACAGTTCCGCTTTGTTCAGACGGGAGCGCTGCTCCAGCATTTCTCTCTCTGAATTTCTCCACAACGTAAAACACAAACCCAGAGCGACGAGCAACCCTGATACTGCCATCCTCTGAAAATACTCAACTAGCCACTCCTTTAGGAGCCAAGCAAAGTTTCGCCGAGGACCCTTGATGGGCGCGATCACTTGACCATCGGCATCGTGCCGGACCCATGGGGCACTGCTGTTTACGAGACGTTCCGTAAAGCTTTGGTATGAGCGAGTCAGAGAGAAACGGTCAGCCTTTTCCTCACGCTCTTCTAGCACAGCGATCCGCTCCCCATAGGCGTAATCACGAATCTGCTGAATTTTTACTTCGTCGAAGTATTCTCCGAGATCGCTGGCGTCTGGAGAGTAAATCTCTCCCATCAAACCGCGGAAGATCGGCTCGTATCCCTCGATACCTAATTCTTTGTCGCCGAAGCGCCAAGTCTTGAGGAGTTGCGGGCGGTCCGCCTCAATGCGCGAGGGTAAAGGAAAGACGGTGAGCGGGCGGATGTCATCTGGAGTGTTCTCGCGGTGAAAGACGGCCTTTCGAACCCAATCGCGTATGCCGTCGAGACTTTGGCGATTAGGAGTAAAGACGACGACAAGCTTTTCTGGTAGGATCGCGGTGCAGATGCGACTGCTATCGGTCACGCCAGTGCGGGAGTCGACGAGCACGTATCGAAAGTGGGCTGCGAGTCGTTCGGCGAGCATTTGGAAGAATAGTGGAAAATCACGGTGAAACCCCTCCCAATTGAAACCGGTGGCAGCCTTCTCATAATCAGGGCCGAAGCTGCCGGCAGGCAGCAGATAGAGGTGCGCCTCATCCGCATTCTCCCCGGGTAGGCGCACACGCCAAGCGAGGTTCTCAGGCGCGAGCTCATCGAGGATTCGTGCGGAGATCTGCACCCCAATATCCGCACTTAAGTACGCTTGCTCGGCGTCCTGATAGCCCCGCTCCGCACTCTCGAGTTCGGCTTTGACGGCACTCTCGCCGTCGGAAATCGCAGCCGATCCTAACGCGGCCACGTTGGCCTGGTAGTCCTTGTAAAGGGGTGATTGCGACTGCAGATGCCGAGCCCTCCTCTCGGCCTCAACCATGAAGTCGACCAAGCCAGGCCGCTCTTCCCTTGGCCGAGACCACCACGGTGGTACATCTGGGTAGTCGATGTGCTGCTCCGTAAAATAAAGGTGCAGCCCGGGTGCCTCAAGATCCCAATCTACCATCAGAACGGGTTGGCCGGGGCGGTTCTCCGCGAGAAGGCAGCCAACATTAGCCACCGCCATAGTTCGGCCGGTGCCGCCCTTATAGGCATAGAAAGTGATGATCTCGCCGGGAAGCGGGTTCGCCTCTGGAGAGGGAGATGGAGTTGAGATGCTTCTCATGCGTCTCAGGGTAGACTTCCGGCGGGCGGCTGGTTAGCGTCGCGTGGGGCATCCAAGCCAGCGCGCCAGATACGGGCTTCATCGACACTAGGTAGGGTGAAGCCGGGACAAGTCTTGCAAAGTTCATCGCCCTTCGATTCGAGGGCGATGAACTGGTCGGTGACATAGGTGCCGATTTGCTTCACTCGAGTGACGGCTTCGGGCACATCGGTGAGTCGGCGGGCATTTTTCTCGTGCTCACTAAAATCAAGATAAAGGCGCCCCTGCAGGAGACTCGGCGGGCAAGCGAGGCGGTCTTTGTAGATGACGGGAATGATCAGGCCGTTGGTGATTGCGCTATCCCCGGGCAGCATGGCCTTACGCGGACCCTCAAGCCGAGTCATGGCAAGGAATTCGCGGCTGCACCAGAGCGACGTATCGCGGGCATCGCGGAAGTACGGGCGGATAAAGACCATGATCATGCACGTGCTACGACAGAGATTAAGACCGAGTGCGGGATCGAGAAGTTGCCCAGCTTCTAAGCGGCTCTTGTCGCGGAATACGGCGTCACTGCCAATCCGTGTTTCAGATTCCTCCAGCAGGATCGCCTGGAGATCATCAATGAATTGGAGATACGGCGCGGCTTTGACGCCGCGATAGGAGATAAAACAAGCGTATTGCAGTGACATTTCAGTGAGGGAAAGCAGAAGATCACATCATCTCAGGCTCACGAAGCGTAGAGGAATCGTTACGTGATGTGAAGTTTGGAGAAATGACAAACACGAAGTGCCCGGGAATAGTAAGGCGAAACAATATGCGTAGCCGTTTTCGCGCGACGGTAATTCGTTTTCACCTCTGCCCATTTGGGAGATTTGCCAGACGAGATGGAGGTCCACATCGTCGTAAGCGTGAATAAGGATGTCGCGCAGGCCAGCAATTCTGGTCCACGGAACCTCCGGGCGCTCGTTTCGCACTTCGAGCGGCAGCCGCTTTACGGCCTCCCCGACGATCTCAAACTGTCGAATGATGGCGTCTTGATAGACGTGCTCGGCGAGGAAGCGCTCTCTCCCGATCGCGGTGTATTCGGCGATCCGCGCCAGCGCATCGTGCATCTGCTGCAAAATCACCCGGGTCTCCTTCATAGCGGGACGGCGTCGTGGAGCACGCGTTCACGGATGTGGCGGTTGATGGCGCGGTCGCTGACAATATCGACGCGACAGCCGAGTAACGTTTCGAGTTCCTGTTTGAACCCCACTTGATCGAGGAGACTGGCGCCTTCGCGGAAGTGAACGAGCAAGTCCACATCGCTCGCCGCTGTGGCCTGCCCTCGCGCGCCCGATCCGAAAATCCGGACATTCTCGGCGCGATACTTTGCGGCGAGTCCGTGGATCGCCGCGCGGAAGGACCCGAGGTCCGGAGTTGCATTCATGTCATACATCATGCCAACACCTCGGCGAATACCGCAAGTGCGAGGTTAGGCACTCTTGCGGCACGCCGGTTGTTCGCTGCGCGTTTGTATCTGTCTGAGCTGATCAATGATTTCGCCGGTGATCTACTCCCAATTCGGTGGTCGCCTGGCATGGCTGGACCATGGAATTCACACTATCGCGTTCGGCTCCGCCTCGCCGGCGGGTGATACTCATCGGACTTGTATTTGCAAGGTTAGTCGTTGCACGGGCGTTGCTAATCGAATTTTGGATGTCCAATCTAACTCACTAAATTTGGGCATCTTCACAAAACAAAACACTCAGAAATAACTCTATAACTAAGAACACAATATGGCGGATAACTCTCTTCCTACTAACTCCGGGCAGTTCATCTGCTCGGGCAGAAGATGCATACTGGTATCGTGCAACTCGGCACGATCATTCCGATCACGATGGTGACGGCGGCGCAGATCCAGAGTGTGTTGGATGCGTTCGTGACGGTGGATGCCAGCTTCAATGCAGCGCGCAGTGCGCAGTGCGCGGCAGACGGCGTCGGTAGCTTTCAGGCGGCGATGGGCACGCTGTACGATCGGTTACTGGGAGTAAGTAACATGCTGGCCACGCGATTTGGCACGCGCTGCAATACGCAGTGGGCGCAGGCGGGCTTCACTAACAATACGACGGCGATTCCCACGAAGATCGAGGATCGGCTGGCGCTCGCGCTGGCATTGGTGAAGTTCTTTGCGGCGAACCCTAGCTATGAGGTAGCCTCAATGAGTCTAACGGCGGCGCAGGGGACGACGCTGCGCACGGCGGCGCTGACGGCGCAGCAGGCGGTGACGACGGCGGCGGTGGCGCTGAATACGCTCGGCGATAACTGGCAGATGGCCTATGATGCGCTGGTGGCGGTGATGCGGACGCTGATCAAGAACCTGGAAGGCAAGCTGGCGAAGGATGATCCGCGCTGGCTAAGCTTTGGCCTGCAGATGCCGGGTTCGATTTCCACGCCGGGCAAGCCGGTGGACCTAACGGCGCACCTGGATGAGACGGGCGCACTGGTGCTGCAATGCGCGGCGCTGCCACTGGCGACGCGTTACCGCTGGCGGACGATGCTGGTGGGAGTGCAGACGACTTACCAGCTCGCGGCGAGCACGACGGAGCCGATGGCTTCGATCGCGGATGTGGCGCCGGGGCGGATGGTGCACATCATCGTGCAAGGGGTGAATGGAAACCTGCAAGGTGTGGCGAGCGATCCCGTGACCTTGAGCATCCCGGCGGCGAAAGCCAGCGCACCGGTGCTGCGTAGCGCGTTGGAGGAAGTGTCCCCGGCGGCCAGGGAGTCGAACGGTCACGGGAATGGCAATGGCAACGGCCACGCAAGACACTCCCGCGCGGCTTGATGCCGGCAAGGCAGCGAGAATCAGCGGAGGCGCATTCTTACCTGCGCCTCTGCTGGGTCGGCGGGGCGTGATCCAAGGGGGGAGCACGAGATGGCTCCGGGGGTTCGCGGGCAGACATTTTTAGGGCTTCGCGCAACTCCGCGCTTGGTTTGTCCGGGCGGCGCTGGTTTCTTCCCCGCTCATGCCAAAGAAGCCTGTTGTTCTCATCATTCGCGATGGCTGGGGTATCAATCCCGACGGTCGCGCGCGTGCGTTGGAAAATGGCGACGCCACGCTGCTCGCCAAGACTCCCTTCCACGATAACCTCTACGCGGCCTATCCAAAGAGTACGCTCTGCGCGAGCGGCATGGATGTGGGCCTTCCCGAAGGACAGATGGGGAACAGCGAAGTGGGCCATCTCAATCTCGGTGCCGGGCGGATTGTTTACCAGGACCTCACTCGCATCAACAAAGCGATCGCAGACGGTGAACTCGCGACGAACCCAGTCCTGCAGCACACTTTCGCGCAAGCCGTGGGGCGCCGGCTCCATCTCATCGGACTGGTGTCGGATGGCGGAGTTCATTCGCACCAGAATCACCTGATCGCGCTGACTGCCGCGGCGAAGGCGGCGGGCGTGAATGAAATCCTGGTCCATGCGATTACGGACGGTCGGGATACCTCTCCCACCGGAGGCGCGGACTTTCTCGCCACCGTCCAGGCCGGCATCGCGCCGAGCGGCGCGAAGATCGCGACCGTGATTGGCCGTTACTTCGCCATGGATCGCGACAAGCGCGGCGAACGCACCAAGCTCGCTTGGGACGCAATCGTCCTCGGGCGAGGGCAAGTGTCGCACGACACGCCGAGCGCGGCGGTGAGCGCGGCCTACACGAAGGAGCCGCGCGGGGATGAGTTCCTCCAGCCGATTATCTTCCACCATGCCAACGAGCAGCGAGTGCGCGATGGCGACGTCGTCCTTTGGTTCAATTTCCGCGCGGATCGGGCGCGGCAGCTTTCCGTGGCCTTCATTCGCTCCGACTGGCCGGGCTTCGAGCGCGAGGTGCTGCCGCGCACGCACTACGTCACGCTCACGGAGTACGATGAAACCTACGGCGTGCCCGTCGTCTTCGGCCCGCAGTCGCTGAAGAACATCCTCGGCGAAGTGGTGAGCCAGGCTGGACTCACGCAACTCCGCATCGCTGAGACGGAGAAGTACCCGCACGTCACCTTCTTCTTCAACGGCGGCGTCGAGCAGCCCTTTCCAGGGGAGGATCGACAGATCATCCCGAGTCCCAAAGACGTGCCGACCTACGACTACAAGCCGCAGATGAGTGCGCCGGAGGTGACCGCGAAAGTCGTGGAACTGCTGCCGAACTACGACCTCGTCATCCTGAATTTCGCCAACCCTGACATGGTCGGCCACACCGGCGTCGTGGAAGCGGGAATCAGGGCTGTGGAGACGATCGACGACTGCGTGCGGCAGGTGGTGGAAAAAACGCTTTCGCTCGGCGGCCAGCTCCTGCTCACGGCCGATCACGGCAACTGCGAGCTGATGCGCAATCGCGACGGCTCGCCGAACACCGCGCACACCACGAACCTCGTTCACTTCATCTACGTCGGCGCCGACCCCGCGAAGTATCGCCTCGAGAGCGGCATCCTCGCCGACGTTGCGCCTTCGCTCCTGCACCTGCTCGGCCAGCCTCAGCCGCCCGAGATGACCGGCCACTCGCTGCTCGGGCCGCAGGCCTGACGTGCGGCGTTCGCGACGCTTGCCAAGCGCGATTTCATCACGCAGATTCCCGCCCTCTTTGCCCGATGGTGTAATGGTAGCACAAGCGACTTTGACTCGCTTTGTCTAGGTTCAAATCCTGGTCGGGCAGCATGGATCCGTGCGAGTGGTCGGACTTCGCGGACCTCACGTGAAACCGGTCGGTTGCAGCCAGATTTTCAGCCTTCGGGAAAATGGCGGTGGAGCCGAGCATTAATTCTCTTGCAACTTGGTTCCGCGTTCAGTTTCTAAAATTTGTCCGCTTGTCCCAAGTATTATGAGTCTTCCATCTATAAGCACGGTGTCGGCGGCGGTTGTTTGCCGATCTGATGATGGCCTTCCGGGATTCCTTTTCTGCCCCTTCGCGACGAACTCCACCACTGCTCCGAGCACCTTCGAGCCCGGCGCAAGCAATTGCCATAAGTCATGAGCTATCCATTCCCGAAAACCTTTCGGCGGCTGACCAGTCGGCTGCGCTACCTTGGATTTTATTTGCTGCGCAGGGGGGCGCCTCGATCGACGCAAGCATGTTGGCGCGCACCGCGGCGCCGGCGCTTTGAACTGCAACCGCTTGAACCGCGCGTGTTGCTGTCGAGCCAGGATTTGCTCCACCCCGAGGCGGCTCCCTTCGCGGACGCGATCCTCATCACTGCTCCACTCGCGCCCGCGGCGCCGAAGCTCATCACTGCGTCCTCGCTCGTCAGCGACACGCTCTTCACCGACAGCGAGGGGGAGCTGTTTCAGGTCAAGCTGAGCGGGCCGGGTTCGGTGACCGTGACGCTCGATGATCCAGACGGCGATGGAAAAGGCGAGATCGCTTCACTCGAACTGAACGGCACGACGGAAAAATCCGCGCTGAGCGTGAAGATGAAATCGAAAGCCGCGTCCGGGAAGGACGGCGAGGTTTCGATCGACGCGCTGACGGGTACGGGCAGTCTTGGTTCCCTGGATGCAGCGAAGTCGGATCTCACCGGCGCGGGCATTAGCATCAGCGGAACGATCGCCAAGCTCACGCTCGATGATGTGAAGAATGGCGCGGATATCACGCTCCCCGGCAGGCCACTCTCGGCTAAAACGCAACTGGCGCTTGTCTTCGGCGACATCGGTGCGGGCAGCAATCTCAGCGCGGCGGCTGGCGTGAAAGCGGTCACCGTGCATAGCGCCGGAGTCGGGCTGTGGAATGCACCGAGCTTCGCCAAAGTCACGGCCACCGGCGGCAGCCTGGCGGCGTCGCTCACCGCCACGGCGAGCGCGCAGTCGCTGGGCAAGACACTCGCGATCGGCAGCGTGACGGTCACGGATGGCGACTTCACAGGCGATCTCAATGCGAGCGGTGGGATTGGAGCGATCTTGGTGAAAAAGAAGGCGACCGGGGGCAATGCGTCGGGGCATTGGACGGCGGCGACGTTCGCGAGCATCGCAACGACGGGCGGCAATCTCGACGCGATGGTGGAGGCGACGGCGAGCGCGGCTTCGCTGGGGAAGAAGCTGGCGATTGGAAAGGTGAGCGTCGCGGGCGGCGATTTCACCGGCGATTTCAGCGCGGTCGGCGACATTGGCTCGTTCGACGTGAAGGCGGACAAGATCGGTGGCGGCAACGTGACGGGCGCGACGCTAACCGGCGCGAATCTCGGCAAGGTGACGATCGGGAACACGATCAGCGGTTCATTCATCCTCGCCGGCGCGACGCTCGGCACCGATCGGGCGCCCGGCGGGCTCGACTTCGCGGCGGACTTTTTTCAGGCCGGCAACATTGCGGGTTTCACCGCGGGCACGGTCAGCAATAGCGTGATCGGCGCGGGGCTCACCTCGAGCGACGGCATCATCGGCAACGACGAGGACGACCTCGCGGCCTTTGCCGGCGGCAAGCTGACCACGATCAAATCGTTCACCGTCAAGACGGCGACCGCTGGCAGCGTGCTGTTCGCCGCGGGAACATTTCCGGCGAAGGTGAAAATCGGCGCGGGCTCGGTGACGCCGGGCAGCGATGCACGATTTTTGACCACCGCATCGCCGGACCACAAGAAGCCGAAAATCTCCGGGGCGCTGATGAATGACACCGGTGTCTCGGCCACTGACTCGATCACCTCGGACCCGACGATCGCCGGCACGGCGACGGACAACATCGGCGTTACCCAACTCGAGGCGGCTTTCGGCAGCGATCCGTTTGTATCGGTGACCACGTCGCTCGTGGCCGGCGCCTTCAGCCTGGATCGAGCGAAGCTCGAAATGGTGAAGGGCAGCACGCTTGCGGACGGCACCTACACGCTGCATCTCCGCGCTTCCGATGCGGCGGGCAATCAACGCACGACCGACGTGACTTTCACGCTCGACACGACGGCGCCGCTCGCGCCGAGCTTCGATCTCTCGCCAGCTTCGGATACCGGTGCCCCGGGCGACAAGCTGACGAGCGCGGCGGTGGTGACACTCACCGGGACGGCGGAAGGAAATGCGCGGGTGAACTTTGGGTCGGTGGTTTCGCAGGCGGGACCGACCGGCGCATTTTTGCTCCCGAATGTGACCCTCGCGGAAGGCGACAATCTGTTCATGCTCACGGCGAGCGACGCGGCGGGAAATTCCGCGCAGACCATGGCCACCTTCACCCGCAACGTTGCGCTCGGAAGCACCGATGTCGTGCTCGAATGGAACGCGGTGAACCTGGAAGCTATCCGGCTCGACGCGACGCCGCCGCCGACGGCAACGCGCGGGCTGGCGATGGTCAGCGGCGCGATTCTCGACGTGATCAACGCCTTCGAGCACACGCCCGGATTTTTCGTGAATCGCACGCCGGCGGGCGGTGAGTCGCTGGAGGCCGCAGTGGCGGCGGCTGCGCACAAGGTTCTCAGTTACTTGTTCCCCGGGCAGCAGGCGTTTCTCGATGCGTCGCTTGCGACGACCCTCGCGCGAGTTCCGGATGGGACGAGCGAGACCGCCGGGGTCGCCTTCGGCGCGAGTCTCGGGCAGGCGATCATCGACCTGCGCGCGGGCGATGGCTTCGATCAATACGTGGATTACACGGGAAGCACCGACCCGGGCAAATGGCAGCCGACCGCGCCGATGTTCGACGTGGACCCTAACCAGAACTGGGTACACCTCGATCCGTTTGTGTTGACTTCGCGGGATCAGTTTCGGCCCGACGGCCCGACGCCGCTCGACAGCACGGCCTGGGTGGACGACTACAATCTGACCAAGGATCTCGGCCGGAATACCGGCAGCTCGCGGACGGCGGATCAGACGCAGATCGCGCGGTTCTGGGCTGATGGGGCAGGCACCTACTCGCCGCCGGGGCACTGGAACAAGCTCGCCGAGGAGATTGCGGCGGATCGCGGGCTAAGCATCTCGGCGAACGCACGTCTTTTCGCCGAACTCAACGTGGCCATGGCCGACGCGGGAGTCGCGGCTTGGGACGCGAAGTATGCCTACAGTTTCTGGCGTCCGATCACGGCGATCCAGAATGGCGATCTCGACGGGAATCCGTTCACCGATGCGGATGAAACTTGGGAACCGCTTTTGATCACGCCGGCGTTTCCGGAATACGTTTCGGGCCACTCGACCTTCAGCGGCGCGGCGGCTACGGTGCTCGACGCGACCTTTGGCGCAAACACTTCCTTCTCGACCACCTCCCTCGGGTTGCCGGGCGTGACGCGCACCTTCGTGAACTTCCAGGCGGCGGCGGAAGAGGCGGGCATAAGCCGCATTTACGGCGGCATTCACTTCCTCACCTCGGACCTCGATGGTCTTGCAACCGGGCGCTCTGTCGGTGCATTGGTGCATGAGCGTTTCGAAGTCGCGACGGACACCGCGGCGCCGCTCCTCGTGGTCGATGCTCCGCCACTCGGGCTGGTGACGAACAGCGGGACGATCAACGTGCAAGGCCGCGCGCTGGACAATATCTCCGGCATCGCGACGCTGACCGCGAAGCTCGACGACAACGGCGGGACGAATAACGTGTCGATCACCGACACGCAGGGGCACTTCTCCGTGCCGATCTCGCTCGCCGTCGATGGGTCGAAGGATGGCCTGCACACGCTGCACCTGATCGCGACGGACAACGCGGGCAACGTCACGCCGGTCGATTTCCCGTTCACGCTCGACACGGTCGCGCCGTCGCTCGCGGTGGATACGCCTGCGGCGAATGCGGTGCTGGTCTCCGGCGACCTCCTTTCCGGCACCGTCGGCGGGACGGGCTCGCTGATTACGGCGCTCCGCTACAAATTCGAAACCGGGCCGACGGCTTCGATCGCGTTCGATGCGGAGACGGGCGCGTTCCAACAGGAACTCGACTTGTCGCGGCTCGGCGCAGGAGCGCACACGCTCACGGTGATCGCGCGGGACGCGGCGGGCCTCGAGACGACAGTTTCGCGCTCCGTTTCGCTGGCGGCGGCGATTCCGCTGACGATCACGCATTTCACGCCGACGGAGGGGATGGAGAATGTCGGCACGACGTTCCGCCCGCAGATCTTTTTCTCGCGGCCGGTGAATACCTCGACGCTCACGGCGAACAATTTTTACGCCACCGACACGGCGGGCAACAAACTGCCCGCGACGATCGTGCCGGCGAACGACGGCAGCTTCGCGTGGCTCTTCTTCACCAACCCGATGCCGGGCGCGGCGAACATCACCATGCACGTCGATGGCGAGACGATCCTCGCGGCGTCCGGCGGGCAGAAGCTCGATGGGGACGGCGACGGGGTGGCGGGTGGCGCTTTCGAATACATGTTCTCGACGGTCAGCCTGGTGGCGGTGGAGGGGACTTCGCTTTCGGGCATCGTCCTCGACCCGGGGGCGGACTTGAAGCCGATGACCTTCGATGACATCCGCGCCGGTGCGGACGGTGTCCTGCACACGGCGGACGATGTCTTCCTAAACCGACTGGAGCACGTGAAGGTCTTCATCGTCGGCTTGGAGGATCAGGCGGTCTTCACCGATTCGATGGGCCGGTTCAGCTTTCCCTCGGTGCCGGTCGGCAATGTGAAGCTCGCCATCGATGGGCGCACGGCCACGAACGCGCCGGCGGGCTTTTACTTCCCCGAAATGGTGATGGACCAGAACATCCGCGCGGGCGTCGCGAATACGGTGATGGGCAGCGCCGCCTCGCTCTCGCCTGAAGAGAACGTGGCCAACCTGACGCGGCCGGAGGTCTATCTGCCGCGGCTGCGCACCTCGATCCTCCAGCCGGTCAACAACAACGGCATGACCATGGTCGGCGTGGATGCGCAATCCGCGCCGAATCTCACCCCCGAGCAGCGGGCCGGACTGACCCTGGAGATCCAGCCGGGCAGCCTGATCGGCGCCGACGGAAAGCCGCTCGCCAACGGCGTGGTCGGCATCTCGACCGTCCCGCCGGAACTCGTGCGCGAGATGCTTCCGCCGGGAGTGCTGCAGCACACCTTCGACATCACCATTCAGGCGCCCGACACCGCGACTTTCGCGCAGCCGGCGCCGATCACTTTCCCGAATGTCTTCAACGCCGCGCCGGGAACGAAGCTCAACTTCCTCTCGTTCGATCACACCACCGGTCGGCTGGTCATCGAAGGCACGGCAACGGTGAGCGAGGACGGGCTGACGGTGGCGACTGATCCCGGCTACGGCATCACGAAACCGGGCTGGCACGGCCTGACGCCGCCCGGCACGAACAACGACCCACCGTGCCCGCCGACCAAGGCACACGACATCGACATCGATCCGATCCCGATCAGCACCGGGCTGGATAACCAATTCTTCAAGAACGATGACGGCACCTTCACGATGCAGTTCCGCAACGGCGCGGCGAAGCGCGACCCGAGCGGAGATCCGTGCAATCCGGAGAACATTCGCGTCACGCCGCTGATCGTAAAGATCACGGTCGAGGGCAACACGGGGCTTGGCCATTTCGCCGACGGGCTGACGACGATGCAGTTCTCGCTCCAGCCGCAGCAGCAAAAAGACATCAAGGTCGATCTCGAGAAACTGCTGACCGCCGCGAAGATCGATGCGGCGCTCGAGAACATCCTCTTC
>JBAVML010000588.1:0-10895 GCA_049690035.1 Chthoniobacteraceae bacterium | reverse complement strand
CGTGAGCACACACAGCCCCGCCGCGATGAGACGGAAAAATGGAACGACGAGTGGAGCCCTCACACTCCTGAAGCGACTACTTTTTCACCAAGGCCAGTACCGACAAGATAAGTCCGATCGCGCCGAGCCAACCCTCGACACCCGCCGGCCACCAACTCCCGTCCTTGAAGAACTTGGGCAGGAAACGCCCAGCCAACCCGAGCGTGATGACGAGCCCGAGGATGAGCCCCGGCATCACCTTTCCCGTCTGCACGAGCCACCCGGCGAGGAGCAGGAGAATGCCGGAGATGCCGCCCGCGATGAGCGAGGCCTTGCTGCCGACGCTGAGAAATGCTTGCACGCCTCCGACGAGCGTGATGAGGCCGAAGACGAAATAGAAGAGGCGGGTCAGGTCGATCATGGGCAATGGAGATAGGTGAAGGACGCAGTGGCGGCAACTACGCCGAATTTCGCCGCTGGATGAGGAAAAGTCGCAGGATGAATATCGGCACCAGCGTGGCGATGGTCATCACGGTGCAGACGAACCAACCCGGCACCACGCGCGCACGATCGCGCACCACGCCGTCGAGCGCTTCATGGACGACCTGCGCGACGGGCACCTTGAAAATCTCCGGCGCCGGCATGCGCTCGCCGGTGATCGGACGCTCGGCGATGCCGAAAAACTCCGTGTTCACCGGTCCGGGACAAACAGCGGTGACGGAGACGCCGGTATCGCGCACCTCGGCGCGCAGTGCCTCGGTGAAGCTGGTGACGTAGGCCTTGCTCGCCGCATAAACGGCCATCTTCGGCAGCGGGAGAAAGCTGGCGATCGAGCTGACATTGAGGATCGCACCGCGGCCCGCGCGGACGAGTTCGGGCAGCAGCGCGTGGGTGAGCCGGGTGAGCGCCTTGATGTTCACATCGAGCATCGCCTCGACGCGCGACCACTCGCTGTTTTCAAAAAATCCGTGATCGCCGAGGCCGGCGTTGTTGATCAACAGCGTGACGCGTTCGCCGCTCGCCGCGAGTGCCGCGAGGAACGCTTCGGTCTGCACTTCGTCGCTGAGATCGGCCGCGTGGCAGTGGACGGTGAGCCCGGGACGATCGATTTCTGCCTGGAGCTTTTCCAGTCGATCGAGACGCCGCGCCACGAGGATGAGCGAGCGTGCGTGCGGCGCGAGCTGCCGCGCAAATTCCTGCCCGAGACCCGACGACGCGCCGGTGATGAGAGCCGTGCATCCGTGGAAAAAATTCATGGGCGACGAGTGTCGGGGAGCGCGACGCGAGTGACGAGCGGAAAGAAGTAATCAGTGGTCAGTGATCAGCAACCGAAGCGCCGGGTCGCGCGCTTTTCTGATTACTGACCACTTATCACTGCTTACTCTCCGCTCATGACCGTCCTCAACGTCGACGCGCAACCACCGTTCACCACCAAGGACGGATCGACCATCCGCAGCATCCTCGATCGCACCAATGCACCGGTGGAAAAGCAGAGCCTCGCCGAGGCCCGCGTGCCCGCGGGCAACGCCACGCAGCGGCATTACCACAAGCTCGCGGAGGAGATTTACTTTCTGCTCGAAGGTCGCGGCTTGATGGAGATCGATGGAGAAGAGCGCGCGGTCGGACCGGGCGACGCGATTCTTATTCCCGCCGGCGCCTGGCACACGATTCGCGCGGGCGAAGCGCTGCGGTTTCTCTGCTGCTGCGCGCCGCCATATTCACACGACGACACCTACTTCGAGTAAGCAAGCTACCGCGTCGCCGGGAGCACTTTCTCGCTGCGCAGGATCTCGTTCTCGGGAGTGAGCTGCTGCGCTTTGCCGCTGAAGATCAGCCGGCTCGGCTTCTCGCCGAGCGCTTGCGTGAGCGCCTTCGCGTGGGTCGAAACGACTTTCAGATTTTGCAGGACGACGCCGAGTTCCTGCATGCGGCTGGCGAGGCTTTTGTCCGTGCGGCCGAGCACGCCGTCGGCGGTGGCGAGCGTGGTCTTGAGTTGCACCAGCGTGACCTTCAACTGCTCGAGGTCCGTTTTGATCGGGCCGTCGGCTTCGGCGAGCAGCTTGTCCATTTTCTTGAGCGCGGAGTCGGCGGTCTCGGAAGTGGTCTTCAATCCGTCGGTGAGTTTTGCGACGCGTGGCAGGGTGTCGGCGTTCACCGTGTCGATCGTTTCGCCCGCTTTTTTGATCACCGGCCCGACGCCTTTGAGCGCTTCGTCAGCCGTCCTGACGAGCGGCACCAGCGTATCGACGAGCGGGCCTATGGACTCAACCAGCGGCCCGATCGACTCGATGAGCGTGTCAATGCTGCCGGAGCCTCGACCCTGGAGGAGCGCGCCGTTGGCGAGCTTCGGCGCATCCACCGTTCCGGCCGAGAGCGCGACGAATTTCTCCCCAAGCAAAGTGTCCGAGGAGAGCGAAACACGCGTGTCCTCGGGAATGGGCGGCACTTGTTCGTTGAGCAGCAAGGTCACGCGCACCGCGTTGCGTTTTTCCAAATCGGTCGAGGCAGCTTCGCGCTCGGCTGGAGAAAGCAATCGCACCGCGCTGACGTGCCCCGCGGGCGCGCCGGCGTAGCGCACTTCGGATTGCACACGGATGCCGGTGACATCGCGAAAGCCGACTTCCAGGGTGCGGCCTTTTCCACTCACTCTCCAGCCCGTGAGGGCCACGGTGAGCGCACCGAGCAGCACCAGGCTGCAGGCGATCACCGCGAAGGCGACGAGATAGTCGGAGAAGTTCTTTTTCATAAGCGTCGATTTTCCGCGATTCGTGGACGGCCGAGCAGTCGCTTGACGTAGTCGTCCTTGGAAAGCTTCAGCGGCACCGGTCCGTCGGGCTCGCCGTTGATGAACTGCTGCACTTCGGGATTGGCGTGCGCGCGCATTTCGTCGGGCGTGCCGACGGCGATGAGTTTCCCCTGATTCGGGCCGGTGCCGAGCATGATCATCCGCGTGCCGATGCGGAAGGCGCTCGTCATGTCGTGCGTGACGACGAGCGCGGTGACGCCGAGTTCGCGGGTGAGCTTGAGCGTGAGCACATCGACGACCGCGGTCATGATCGGATCAAGGCCGGAGGTCGGCTCGTCGCTGAAGATCAGCTCGGGATCAAGCGCGATGGCTCGCGCGAGGCCGACGCGTTTTTCCATGCCGCCGCTGATTTCCGCCGGCTTGAGATGCTCGAAGCCGGTGAGGCCGACCATCTCGAGTTTCATCTTCACCATGAGGTCCACGATGTCCGGCGCGAGCTTGCCGTGCTCGGTGATCGGCAGCGCGACGTTTTCCCCGACCGTGAGCGACTGGAGCAGCGCGCCACTTTGAAAGAGCATTCCGAAGCGCCGCCGAATCTTCGCGAGCTGCTCTTCGTTCATCGTGGTGATCTCTTCGCCGAAGAGTTTGATCGAGCCCGAGGTCGGTTTCATCGCGCCGATGACGTGGCGGAGAAGCGTGGATTTTCCGCAGCCCGAGCCGCCCATGACGATCATCGTGTCGCCCTTGAAGACCTTGAAGGAAATGCCGTTGAGCACCCGGCGTCCGTGGAATTCACGGACGAGATCGGTCACCTCGATGACGGGCGTGGCGCCGGTCGGCGTGCTCATTTACGTGAAGAAAAAGAGCGCCGTGAGCAGCGCATTGGCAATGAGCATGATGAGCAGCGACCACACGACGGATTGCGTGGTGGACTGGCCCACACCCTCCGCGCCGCCTTCGACACCGAGGCCCATGTGGCAGGCGATGGTGATGATCAGCCAGGCGAAAACGACGCTCTTGATCAGGCCGGAGTAGAGGTCCCAAGCGTGCGCGTGCGTCATGGAGCGGATGATGTAGCCCGCGGTGTCGAAATTGAGCGCGTAGTGGCAGATCGACCAGCCACCGACCATGCCGACACAATTGCCGAAAATCGTGAGCACCGGCAGCATCACAAGCATGGCGATGACGCGCGGCACGACGAGGAAACGCACGGGGTTGATCGCCATGACTTCGAGCGCCTCGATTTCCTCCGAGACTTTCATGGTGCCAAGCTCCGCCGTGACCGCCGAACCACTGCGCCCGATGACGATGACCGAGATGAGCAGCGGCCCGAGTTCGCGCAGCAGCGACACCGCGACGAGATCGGGCACGAAGCTGAGCACGCCCATCTTGCGCAGCTCGCCCGCGGCCTGCATCGCGAGCGTGAGGCCGATGCTGAAGGAAGTGAGCGCGGCCATCGGCAGCGCGCGCACGCCGATGAGGACCATCTGGTGAAAGACTTCGGAAATGCTAAACGCGCGGCCTCGGAACGGCGCGAGGAACATCCAGTAAAGGACGCGGCCGGTGAGCGTGAAGTAATCTTTCACGCCGCAGGCGGCGGCCCGGCCAGCGCCACTTTGGCCTCCGCAACCGTGGGGTAGATCGGGAAAATTTCGCTCAGCCGCACGAGGTCGAGGATGGTGCGGACGCGTGTGTTCACCGTGGCGAGCGCGAGCTTGCCGCCGAAGTCCTGCACTTTGCGCACATACTCCACGAGTGTCGCCAGCCCGGAGGAATCGACATAGCTTACGCCCACGAAATCGAGGACCAGCGCGCTCCGTTTTGCCTGAGCATGCACGTCGAGAATTTCACGCAGCTCGGGTGAGCACGCGAGATCGATTTCGCCCTCGAGGGCGATGATATGCAGACCATCTTCTAGCGACTCGCGAGCTTGCATGGCCGGAAGGGTTAGCAGCGCCCGCCGAGAGGCGGAAGGGGAAAGTGCGCGCCCGGCTAAGTCCTGGTCGGAAAACGTACCGCGCGCCTCAATGCCCGAGCATCCAAGGGCGGCGGTTCTTCTTTGTCGAAGCGCGCAGTGCGGGCTTGCCGTCCTTGGTCGGCCTTGCCTTCTTGTGCGCACAACTCGGCCCGGAACAACAGGAGCTTTTCACTCCGATCCGCGGCTCATGCTGGCTTCGCTCGTTGCGGGTGGCCGCCATCCGGCTAAGCGGATTCATTAACGCGAGATTCGGCGCGGAGATGACGCGCGGCGCGGGTCCCTCGCAGATAAAGCATGGCGCCGGTGTGTCGCGCTCTGCGATCGGGCGGATCTCGGTAAACGTCCCGCACGTCGCGCATTCGTATTCGTAGCTGGGCATGGGAAATGGATTTAGACCGGGCCCACGCCGGTCCCGCGCGCCGGAGAAAGGAAGCGCGCGGAACCGGCAGCCCCAGTCGAGGGCGTCAGACGACCTTGGCGAGGTCGATGCCAGGCGTCACGCCGGCGATGGGGCCACTGGCCGAGGGTTTGATATCGAAATTGAAAATCTCCGTCGGCAGCCAAAGCGTCGCGCATGCATTCGGGATATCCACGATGCCGCTGATGCGGCCTTCGACTGGCGCGGTGCCAAGGATTGCGTAGGCCTGCTCACCGGTGAAACCGAACTTCTTCATGTACTCGATCGCATTCAGACACGCGCGCCGATAGGAAACGTGCGGGTCGAGATAGTATTGTTTGCCCGCTTCATCGACAGAAATGCCCTCGAAGATCAGGTGCTGCTTGTAAGTCGGCTCCAACGCGCTCGGCTGGAAGATGGGATTGACGACACCGTATTTCTCGACCCCCCCTTTGATCAGGCTAACTCGGAGATCGAGGAAACCAGCCATCTCAATGGCGCCACAGAAGGTGATCTCGCCATCGCCTTGTGAGAAATGGATGTCTCCCATCGAAAGTCCGCCACCTTTCACATAGACCGGGAAATAGACCTTCGACCCGCGGGTAAGGTTCTTGATGTCGCAGTTGCCGCCATGCTCGCGTGGCGGCACGGTGCGCGCGGCTTCCTTCGCCGCCTCCGCCGCTGCCGCCGGCGCCATGCGCCCCATGTGCGCAGTGTCAGGGAAGGGCAACGCCGCCAGCGGCGGGACGCGATCCGGCTCGGTGTTGAAGAGTTCGGTTTCGCGCTTGTTCCAGGTATCTAGCAGTTCCTTGGAAGGCAGACATCCGATCAAGCCCGGATGCATGATGCCGACGAACTCGACGTTCGGGATGTGTCGCGACGAAGTATAGATGCCGTGGAAGTCCCAGATAGCTTTCCGCGCATCAGGATAGTGATCCACGAGGAATCCGCCGCCATTGGCTTTCGCAAAGATACCTGTAAATCCCCACTCGGAATCGGCCAGCGAACCGATGTCCAAGATATCGACCACGAGCAAATCGCCGGGTTCGGCTCCTTCGACGCCGATCGGACCGCTCAGATAATGAACCTTGGTCAGGTTCACGTCCTGCACGTCGTTCGCGGTATCGCTATTCGCGATCTGGCCGCCGGTCCAGTCGATGCACTCGACGCGGAATTCGTCGCCGGGCTTTACCCACTCGACGATGGGGATATCGGGGTGCCAGCGATTGTGAATATAATCCTGACTCTCCGGCGTGGCGTTCAGGTCGACTTTGATCAGTGGTTTAGGCATGGGTGGTAGTGGGTGGTAGGTGGAAGTGGAAAGTTATACGGCGAGCAGGCGCTTGACCTTGTCGGCGTCGAGATTTTCGCGATTTGCTTCGTGAATGAAACGGCCGCGGTCGATGACCAGTACGCGGTCGCAGACATCCATCATGAAACTCACGACCTGCTCGCTCACGACGATGGTCAGGTCACGTATCTTGCGGATTTCCCGCAACGCCTTGGCGATGTCCTTGATGATCGAGGGCTGAATGCCTTCGGTCGGTTCATCGAGGACGAGGACTTTGGGATTGGTGATCAATGCCCGGGCAATCGCCAGCTGCTGCTGCTGCCCGCCCGAGAGATTGCCGCCCTTACGCTTCCGCATTTCGAAGAGGACCGGGAAGAGCGCGTAAATTTCATCGAGCGTCGTCTGGGCGACGGTTCCGCGGGCGCCCGAGATCAGGTTCTCGAAGACACTAAGCGTGCTGAAAATCATGCGCCCTTGCGGGACAAATGCCAAACCGCTCCGAACTCGACGATGCGAAGGCAAGCCGGTTACTTCGACGCCATCCACTTTTACCGACCCCGACTTTGAACCGATCAGGCCGATCAACGATTTCAGCAAGGTGGTCTTGCCCATCCCATTGCGACCCATGATCGCGAGTATCTCGGCCTTGCCAGCGCCAAAACTGGCTCCGTGGATAACGTGGCTTTGTCCATAGCCGACTTGGAGATCTTTTACTTCGAGCATAGTTTTTGGGCAAGTTAGTGACCTAGATAGACGTCCTGAACCTTTTCGTTGGCTTGAATTTCTTTCATCGTCCCTTCCGCGAGAATCTTTCCGAGGTGAAGCACGGTGACCTTGCTCGCGATGCGTGAGACAAATTCCATGTCATGTTCGATGATCAGGATGGATCGATTCTCGGTGATCTTCTTGAGTAGCTCCGCAGTTTGCTCGCGCTCGGCGGGACTCATGCCGGCGACTGGCTCGTCGAGCATCAAAAGCTCCGGGTCCTGCATCAGCAGCATGCCAATCTCCAGCCACTGCTTTTGCCCGTGACTGAGGAACGCGCCTTCGATCTCGAGCATTTCCTTCAGGTAAACAGACTCCGCGATCTCCTCGATGCGGGCGATCACTTCCGGAGTCCGCCGGAAGGCGAGCGTGCCAAAAACGGTGTGTCCGGCGGGATAGGAGAGTTCGAGGTTCTCAAACACCGTCAGATTCTCGTAGATCGAAGGAGTCTGAAATTTTCGTCCCACCCCGGAATGCACGATCTTGTGCTCCGCCATGCCGAGCAGTTCGCGGTTCTTAAACTTGATGCTTCCACCTGTCGCCCGCGTCTTGCCACAGATCAGGTCAAGAACCGTCGTCTTGCCTGCGCCGTTTGGTCCGATGATAACGCGCAGTTCGTTACGATCGATGTAGAGATTCAGGCTATCGACGGCCTTGAAACCGTCGAAGGAAACAGTGAGTTCCTCGATCGCAAGCAGGTAGTCGGATTCGCTCATGATTCACTCCCGGTTTTTGCAAGGCCGACGCTGGCTGCTGCGGCTACGACGTTCGGCGGGTTGGCCGAAGCCTTCTCGCTTCGCCTCTTGAACTTTGCCTGAATCGAGTCCGCGATTCCGGCGAGTCCGTTCGGGAAAAACATTACCACCGCGATGAACAAACCACCCATCGCAAAGAGCCAGAGCTGAGGGAAGTTTTCCGAGAATAGACTCTTGCCGGTGTTCACCAAGAGCGTTCCATAGACCGCGCCGAGCAGTGATTGCTTTCCTCCCACGGCGGCGAAGATGACCATCTCGATGGAAGGAACGATGCCGACGAGCGATGGCGAAATGAAGCCGACCTGCAGCACAAAAAGCGCGCCGCCAACTCCACTCATCGCAGCCGCAAGACAGAAAACAAAGACCTTAAAGCTTGCGACGTCGTAGCCAGAGAATCGCACCCGATCTTCCTTGTCCTTCATGGCTAGCAGGAGCCGTCCCATCCGCGTCGAGAGAACCAGCCGAGAGACAAGGATTGCGCCGATCAGCAGGATCGAGCAGGCGAAGTAGAGGACATACTGTGCCGTTTGCGTCCGAATATCCCAACCCAGCAATGTCCGTAAATCCGTGATGCCGTTGCGGCCACCGGTGAGACCCTGGTTGCCATCAATGCCCAGCGAAAGGATCAGCGCCAGGGCCTGGGTGATTACCGCGAAATAGACACCACCCACCCGACGCTTAAACATGGCGGCGCCGACGATAAAGGCAATCAACGCCGGAACCAGCATCACCGCCAGTAGGGCGAATGGGAGGTGCTTGAAGGGAACCCACAGCGCCGGAAGATGGGTCAGTTGGTTCCAATCCATGAAATCCGGAATTCCGGGTGTGGATTGGATCTTGGTGTTCTCCACACTGGACGCCTCCAACTTGAGGAACATCGCCATGCAATAGCCACCTAAGCCGAAGAAGATTCCCTGCCCCAGGCTAAGAACCCCAGAGTTACCCCAGAGTAATACGAGCCCGACGGCGACGAACGCATAGGTAAGATACTTTCCGACCAAATTAAGTCGGAAGGCATCCAGCGCGAGCGGGAGAATCGCGAAGAGAAGAATCGACAGCACGAGGATGCCGATGGCACCGCTGCGACCTCCGAGAACGTTTTGAAAAAATTTCTGCATGGTGTGGCGCGATTGAGTTATGTTCGAACCTTGCTCGGGAAGAGGCCCTGCGGTCGCATCATCAGGATCAAGACAATGCCCATCAGCGTCGCGACCTTGCCCATCGTGCCTTCTAGGAAGAACTCCGAAACCGACTGCGCCTGAGCAATGCCGAAGCTGGAGACGATCGTGCCGATCATGCTGCCGGCACCCCCGAAAACAACGACCAGAAAGGTATCGACGATGTAACGTGAGCCGCTGTCCGGGCCGGTCGAACCAATCGTCGTGAAGGCTGCTCCGGCGACTCCTGCGATCCCACAACCCATGGCGAAGGTGAAGCGGTCAACAAGCGCCGTGTTGATTCCCACCGCTCCACTCATCGCGCGATTCTGTACCGTAGCCCGCATATGGAGTCCGGTGCGGGAGCGGAACATAAAGATATAGATTCCTAGCGTTAGGATCAACGCCAAGCCCATGACAAAGACACCGTTGATCGGAATATCGATGGTCTCAGTGGGCTTGAAGGAACCCATTAACCATTCCGGCAGCGTCGGCGTCACCTCCCGCGCGCCAAAGATCGTGCGGAAGGATTGCTGCATAATCAGGCTGAGGCCCCAGGTCGCGAGCAGCGTGTCGAGCGGGCGTTTGTACAGGAAACGAATCATCCCCCATTCCACCAGCGCTCCGACAATCGCTGCCGTGACGAAGGCGACGCCGATTGCCAGGATAAAGTAATAGGGCTGGAAGGCAGGGAAGTGATCTGCGGTAATTGTGGAGCAGAGATAGACCATGTAGGCCCCGAGGGCCATGAACTCACCGTGGGCGAGATTGACGACTCCCATCTGACCGAAAATGATCGCAAGGCCGAGCGCCATCAGGAGGAGGACGCTAAAAAGGCTCAGTCCGGCGAATCCTTGCATGACGAAGATCGAACGGATCTCCGACATGGTGTATTCGGCCAGGAAGATAGGCGGGATGGACATGAAGTTACAAAGATTGCGCTGAGTTTTATCGGAGAGCGCCAAGGGGATTGGACCCCTGGCCAACACTCACTTACTAACTGTTTATTGGTAGCCCTTCGGGAATGGGTTCGGCTCGATCAGCTCGGATTCGTAAAGCACCTTGGCTTGTCCATCGAGTTGCCACTGGCCGATGCGAAGCTTGCTCCAGAGGTGATGGTTTTCATGCAGCTTGACGTAACCTTCGGGCGCTGCCTTGAACTCGATTCCCGGGGAAGCTGCGGCGATTTTGTCCACGTCGAAGCTGCCTGCCTTCTCGCAGGTCAGCTTCCACAGCCATGGCCCAAGGTAACCGGCTTGAGTCACATCTCCGATCACGCTTTTCTCACCGTACTTAGCTTTGAATGCCTTCACGAAAGCTTCGTTGTTAGGATTCTGCAGGCTCTGGAAGTATTTCATCGCCGCATAGAAGCCGGCGAGGTTCTCGCCGCCGATTCCGAGCACTTCGTCTTCGGTGACCGAGATGGTGAGCAAAGTCTGCTTGTCTGCCGTGATGCCCGCAGCCTTGAGCTGCTTGTAGAAGGATACGTTGCTGCCGCCGACGATGATCGCATAGATCACGTCGGGCTTCTTCAGCTTGATCTTGTTGATTAGCGAGCCGAACTGCGTGTGACCCAACGCGTAGTATTCCTCACCGACGACTGTTCCCTTGAGCACGTTCTCGATGTGCTTGCGCGCGATCTTGTTGGAGGTGCGCGGCCAGATGTAGTCGGAGCCGACGAGGAAGAAGGTCTTGGCCTTCTTCTCCTTGGCGCCCCAGTCCAGGCCCCAGATGATCTGCTGGGTGGCTTCCTGGCCGGTGTAGATGACGTTCTTGGACTGCTCAAGACCTTCATAGAAGGTCGGGTAGTAGAGCATGCCGTTGTAC
>JBAVML010000587.1:0-4282 GCA_049690035.1 Chthoniobacteraceae bacterium | reverse complement strand
GATGAAGGATGAAGGATGAAGGATGACGAGGAGTGCTGGTGGTGGTGTTTGGATTTTCGTTCCCCACGCCTCTGCCGCCATCTTCTTCCGCCTTCATCCTTCCGCCTTCATCCTTTGTCTTAATCATCTGCTGCTGGATGAGCATCTCGAGCGACTTGTTGACCGAGCTGCTCTGCGTGGGATTGGCGAGGGCGATCTGGTGGAGCAGCCGAGGGTCGGCGAGATCGGCCCACTGCGTCGGCGGTTTTTCGATGCCGAGCCGGCGCAGCGAATCGACGTTGTAGGCGATGCCGAAGGACGAGATGACGTTGCCGATCCACCGGCCTTGCGGGTCCCAGTACGGCTCGCCGCTGACGGTGCGCGGGATCACCTGGTCGTTGAAAAGCTCGGGATGTTCGCGCACGAAGCCGCAATCGACGAGGCGGCCCGCGCGCGCCTGTTGCTCGAAATCAAACGAGCCGCCGCCGAAGAAAACATCGAGCTTGCAGCTCACGTTCGAAGCAAGGAAAGCCCGGCGGGCCTGCTGCTCGATCGTGTCGTCGGCAGGCATGTCGTCGAGCGTGACTTTGGAATTGTCGAAGCTCGCGGCGACCGCGCCGCTCCACGGGCGCTTGAGCTTGTGCGTCCAGTGATCCTGGAACGCAGCGAGATATTCGGAAGCAACATAGCGGCCGATCTCGCTGGTGCCGCCCGGGGTGCGCCAGTCGAGTCGCACGCGCTGGCCGGTCTTCTTCAGGTAGTGCTCTTCGAAGGCGCGGCTGAATTCGTAGCGGATCGATTCATTGTGCGGCGTGATGAGGACGAGCGCGCGCTCGCCGACGGCGTTTTGCAATGCGGTCTGCTTCGGCCGGAGCACGATCGGCCCGATGAGGACGACGGCGAGCAGGAGGAAAAGTGGAGCCTGCTTGAGCATCGCGCGTTCAGGCCGGCAGCGCGACGACGTCTTCAGCGTCGGCGCTGGCGAAGAGTTCGCGCTCGGGGCTCAGTTCGACGAAGCGCGGGTTGAGTTCGTAGATCTTCAAGGTCTGCGGACCGGTGGCGAACTGATATTGCGCCATCTCGCCGAGATACATGCGGTCGTGGATTTTCCCGGCGATCGAGTTGTTAGGCGCAGCCGTGGTCGAGAGCTTCCAGCTTTCCGGGCGGATCGAAAGGGTGCAGGTCTCACCGTTTTTTGGAACCCATCCGTCGCCGCCCACGGTCGCATCGAACGCGCCAATGGCTGAGTCCACGCGGGCCGTGGCGCCGCTGGTGGAGACGATCTTACCGTCGAGGAAATTGGTGTCGCCCATGAAGTCCGCCACGAACTTCGTGTGCGGTCGGCGATAAACCTCCGCCGGTTTTCCCGCCTGGCGGATGTGCCCACCCTCGAGGATCGCCATGCGGTCGGCGATCGAGAGCGCTTCCTTCTGATCGTGCGTCACGTAGATCGCGGTGAGGCCGAATTCCTTGCAAATGCGGCGAATCTCGGTGCGCATCTCGAGGCGCAGCTTGGCGTCGAGATTGGAGAGCGGCTCATCGAGCAACAGACAGCGTGGTCGGATGACGAGCGCGCGCGCCAGCGCCACGCGTTGTTGCTGGCCGCCGGAGAGTTGGTTGATCTTACGTTCGCCGAAGGCGGCCATGCGGACGGAAGCGAGTGCCTGCTCGACGCGCTGCGTGATTTCCGGCGCGGCGACCTTTCGCTCTTCGAGCCCGAAGGCCACGTTTTTGGCCACCGTCATGTGCGGCCAGAGCGCGTAGCTTTGGAACATCATGCCGGTATTGCGCAGATGCGGCGGAACGCGGGTCACGTCATCTTCGCCGAAAAGAATCCGTCCCTCCTCGGGAAGGTAAAAGCCCGCGATGGAGCGCAGGAGCGTGGTCTTGCCGCAGCCGCTCGGACCCAGCAGGAAGAAGATCTCGCCCGCCGCGATGTTGAGGCTGATGCGGTTCAGCGCGATGGCGTCGCCAAAGCGTTTCGTGAGGTTTTCGATGGTGAGCGAAATCATGCGCGCGACAGGCGTCGGCATTCCTAAACGGAACTGGCCGAAAAATCGCTATTCTTCTTACCGCGAGTTGGAGGCTGACTCTGCCCTGAGAAATTTCTCGCGGAGGGTTATGAATTAGCGGTATTCACACTGAAACATGATTCGTCGAGACTACCTTATCGTCGGGGCTGGAGTGGCCGGCGCCAGTGCGTGTGAAGGCATCCGGGAACACGACAAGAAGGGGACGATCATGATGGTGGGCAACGAAACGACGCCTCCTTATCACCGCCCGCAGTTGCTGAAATCCTATCTGGGCAAGACGAGCACTCCGGCGGTGGAAAAGCTCTACGCGCAGGAGCCTGCCTGGTACGCGAAGCAGCATATCGACCTGCGCCTCGACACGATCGTGGCGCAGTTCAACATCGAGCGGCATCTCGCCGTGCTCGGCAATGGTCAGGCGGTTGAATTTCGCAAGGCGCTCGTCGCCACCGGCAGCCGCGCCCGGCGGCCGCAGGCGGCGGGAGTGAATCTCGGCAATGTTTTCTTTCTCCGCTCCCTGCGCGACGTGCAGGCGCTGCGTGAAGTTGCGGAATTGGAACACCAGATGGTGGTGATCGGCGGCGGTTTGATCGCCGCGGAATCCGCCGCGTGGTTCGCCGGTTTTCCCAAAGCACACGTTTCGTTAATGCATCGCGGGGCGACCATTTTGTCGCGATACCTTGATGCTGAAAGTGCCGCGTGGCTGACGCAGATCTTCGCCGAGCAAGGCGTGAAGCTGATGATGGGCGAGGCGCTGAATGGTTTCGAAGGGCGCACGGTTTTGAAGAATGTGCAGACGAAAAGTGGTCAGCGTTTTCCCGCCGGCCTCGCCGTGGTGGCGCTCGGCGCCGAGCCGAATCTCGGGCTCGTGGCGAACACTCCGCTCTCCTATCCGCACGGCACGCCGGTGAATGAATACCTCGAAACCGACGAGAAAGGCATCTTCGCCGCGGGCGACGTGGCCTCGTTTCCCGACAAGATCTTCGGCGGTGCGCGCCGGATCGACCATTGGGCGACCGCCATCGAGCAGGGAAAGACCGCGGGCGCAAACATGACCGGCAAGAAGCGGATCAAGTGGGACTGGATGCCGCATTTCACGAGCACGGTGTTCGACCTGCATTTCGATTTCGTGGGCGACTTCACGCGCCCGACGACGCGGATGGAAATCGAGGGAGACCGGACGAAGAAGAAATTCATCGTGCGGCAATTTGCGCTCAGCCAACTCATGAACGTGGTGCTCTGCAACCAGGCGCCGGAAAAGGTGGAGGCCGCGAAGGCGCAGCTGCGCGAGTGGCCGCGTGGGAAGAAGGAGCAGGAAGGGAAGCTTTAGGGGCACCACCGATGAAAGCCCTCCGACTGTGGCCCATCGTTGCCTGCGTGTTTCTTGCGCTCTGCGCCTCGCTCCGCGCCGCACCGGTCGAGGAGGTCTTCAGCTTTCTGCAAGGGCCCACCTCCGTGCGCAGTCTCGTCGAGGGGGCCGATGGCAATCTCTACGGCGTCTGCGACGGCGGGCGGCGGATCAGCGACACCGCGAACGGCGGGCTGCTCTTCCGCATCACGCCAGCGGGCGTGACCACGGTTCTGCATGAGTTCGAGGGCACCCTCGGAGCCGATCCCATCAAGCTGATCCGCGGCCTCGACGGTGTTCTCTACGGATTGACCAGCGGGGGCGGAGTTGTCTCCGCGACGATCTTCCAAGTCGGTCCCGCGGGGGTTCCCGAGACGCTCTATACCTTCTCCGGGGCCAGTCCGGCGGAACTCGTCGCGACCACGGACGGCACCATTCACTTTACCACCCGCGATCCCACTTCGGGGCAATTGAATGCGGCCATCTCCAAGCGCACCGCTGTCGGTGCCGTCACCACTTTGGCCAGCGTGACCGGCGGCATCTCCTTCCTCTGTGGCGATGGCGCAGGCAATCTTTTTGGGGTCAACTATCTCAATTACACCAGTGGATACCGGGTTCTCCGCGTTGCCGCGGGCGGCGGCGTTACCTTGCTTGAGACCTTTCCCTCCGCGAGCGTGGGTGGAGCCAGCCAGAAAGGATCGAGCCTCGCTGTGGGCACCGATGGAAACATCTACGGCCATGTTGAATTTTCAGCCTTCTTCCGGCTTACCCAAGCGGGTGTGTACACAGCGCTGATCAGTAAAAAATATGGCGGACAATTTCACCATCAGGACGCCTCTGGAGTCGTTTTTTCCGTGGATGGCAACTTCCCAGTCAGCTCTTTTAACTCCTTGAGCGGCACGAAGGACTTCCTTCGCGTCAATCC
>JBAVML010000586.1:0-14388 GCA_049690035.1 Chthoniobacteraceae bacterium | reverse complement strand
CACTTTGGCTCATTCGAGAGATGGCGTTTGAGGTAGCTCCGATAGATCTCACAGCGGAAGCGGCCCTCCGTCGCGCGCGGACCTCGCATCAGCCCGGAGGCTCGAAGCCGATTGAAAGTCGCTTCGTCAGAATCCTTGCGGCCGTCGAGCGCGAGTTGCACGGCGTGGAGCACCTTGGGTGTGCGCGAGATCAACACGAGGAACCGTTTCAGGTGGTCGGAGAATGGACCGTCGTCCTGATCCGCGATCGCGATCAGGTCGTCGAGGCGATGCTTTCGCGCGACGAGTTCATTCAGGCCGCGCCGGGCGAGATAAGGCTGTCCACCGAGCAGCAATTGGAAGCGGGCGATTTCAGCATCCGCCAGCGGATCACCATAGAGGCGGTTGAGATGGCGGACTTCGTCATCGGAAAAATCGTAGAGAGGAATGCGCACGCCGACGTTGAAGGGCGATTGATTCAAATCCGGGATCAAGAGATGCGCCTCCGTCGCGTAACAGAGAATCTGGGTAAGATTCCGCCACGGACCTTCCGGGTCGCTAGCACGCGCGTTGTGCCAGGAGCGAAAAAGCCCGCACACTTCGCTGCAAAAACCCGTCGAGAAAAGCCGATCGAGTTCGTCCAAGCCCCAGACAAGGCGGCTGCGCAGTTTCCCGAGGACCTCACGCCGGAGGTAGCGGGTGAAATTTTCGTTCGCGCCGCTCTTGGTGCGCCACACGTCTTCCGGGAAAACATCGAGGTCGAGCTGGTTGGCGAGCGCCGTCCCGAGCGTGATGAAAAATGCCTCGCTCGACGCCAGATCACTCGAGCTGAAAGCCTGCAGATCAACACAGGCAACGCGCGCCCCGCTCTCGCGTGCTTTCTGCAAGCCGCGGGAGAGCAGTGAGGTTTTGCCCGTCTGGCGCGCGCCCTCCAGCAAGACGAAGCTGACTCCTTGCCCGATCGCCTGGTGGCAGTCGGCATCGTTGCTGCGCTCGACGTAAAAAACCGAGTCGAGCGGCATCGCCCCGCCGGGCGGCTCGAGGGCGCGCATCCGCCGGACTTCCGGCGCCGTGGGCTGGCTCAACGCTGCCGTCAACTCTGCCACGACCGCACCAGTATCGTCAGGGCCGCGCCAGAGGACGTATTGAATCGGGTCCAGAATTTTGTTGATCCCCTCTGGCAGACGTCCCTCCCAATTCACCCGAATCGGCAGAAGTCTTGGCCGCCCATTTTGCTTCTGAGAAGCATCGTCGCTCATCTCCAATTCGTAGGTGAGCATTTCGCTTTTTACCGCGTCTGCCGAAAGCAGTGGGATCACTGCATCGGCCGTCCGCAACGCGTGCTCAATCTCCTTGGCCCAGTCCAATCCCACGCGCACATGTCGATCGATGAACACATCGCAGCCGAATCTCTTCAGTTCGGATTCCAGCGTGTGTAACAGCGTTTCATCCGGCTCAGCGTGGCGCTTATAGAGCAGGGCAACCCGCCAGGGCCCGGACGGACGGTCCGATGCAATTCCCGGCCGCGGCTGAGCCGCGAAGGTGGCCTTCTTCCCCGGCCGTCCCGCGAGCTTGCTCGGAACCGTGGTGCACCCAGCACGGCCATCAAAGTAGCTGACAAGTTGGAGCCTCTCGCCGTGCTTTATCTCGGCCTCGCCCACCTCCCGCAAATGGGAACGAAGGTTCTCAAACTCACGAAGAAAGCTTGCGTGGACGTGCGACATCAGAATGTGGCCGGCGTCGGCGCAATCCATCACGCGCTGCGCGTAATTTACTCCCGCCCCGGCCACACACTCAGTGCCGTTGATATCCGGCACCCGGAATACCGGGCCGCTGTGCAGGCCGATGCGCAGCCCGAACACCGCTCCATCACGCAGTGCCGCCTCGATCTCGATCGCCGTGCGGATGGGTGCGCACACATCGTTGTCGAGATAGACGAGCGCCATCCCGTCGCCGGTGGGAATGCAAATGAGCGAACCGGCCGCACGCGCACGCTTGAATTCGACCGAATTGCGAACCGCCGCGCGCAGTTGCTGAACGAGCCCCGACTGGACGTCCGACGCGAACTTGGTGTAGCCGACAATGTCCATAAAAAGAACATGCGCCATTTCAGGCCTTGGCGGGTCCGCCGCCTCGAAGGATGTCGGGTGTTCGTCCATACTCGCAGCCCGGCGAAGATGTGAGGCACCGGCGGAATCGTCAATCTAGACCATCGGCCTCCTGCGCCTGAACCGCACGCGGCCGCCCCTGGCATCCGCGCCTTTATGAAGGACCTGCTCACGGCGCCGCTGAAGCGGCGTCATCAGGCCTGATCTCCCGCGTCTGGCCGTCCAGCAGGCAGCTCACGTTCATGTCGCCGAGGACGTTGATGACGGTGCGGCAGCGGTCGAGGAACCAATCCACAGGCAGCAGCAGGGCGATGTACTCGGTGGGCAGGCCGACGGCGTGAAAGACGAGCGTCATGGTCACCAGCCCGGCCTCGGGAATGCCCGCGGCGCCGACGGAGGCGATGACGGAGGTGACCACCACGAGGAATTGCTGCGCGAGCGTCAGCTCCACGCCGAGTCCTTGCGCGGCGAGCATCTGCGAGATGAAAAGGGCGGACATGGCTTCGTAGAGCGCGGTGCCGTCGTTGTTGAAGTTCGAGCCGACGAGCGCGCCGAGGCTGGCGGACTTTTCGCGCAGACCCACGCGCTTCCACAAGCACTCGAAGGTGACCGGCATGGTGACCGTGGAACTGCTCGTGGAGAATGCCATCACGAGCGCGTCACGTGTGCCGCTGAGCAAGGCGATCGGATTCACCCATGAGCCAAAATGGATGCGCGCGAGGTAGTATGCCGTCTGCACGAGCAGCGCGACGAGGACCGAGACGATGAACGCGCCAAGGGCGTGGAATGGGCCGAAACCTTGCGTGCCGACAATGCTCGCCACGAGGCCAAAGACCGCGAGCGGCACTAGGTCGATGATCCAGTGAAGAATGGTGACGAGCGTTTGCAGACTGAGGTCGATGAATTCGGAAACCGTATGAATGGGACGATGCGCGCGGCTGCGCAGCGCGATGCCGAAAGCGAGCGCGAGGAAGATGACGCCGATGACTTTGCCGTTGTCGGTCAGCGGGCCGAGAAGGCTGCGCGGGATGTTTTCGAGAAACATCTGGAGCATGTCCGGCCTGCCCTCGCCATTCTCGGCGGCCGCCGTCGCCGCGGGCGCGAGCTTCGACCAATGACCTGGCTTGATCAGATTGGCCACGAGCAAGCCCACGCAGATGGCGACGAGTGTGTTCAGGGCGAGGAGCCGGATGAGCCGACCGGCTGTTCCTTTCTCAAACTTCGCCGCGATCAGCGCCTGGATGATCGCGAAGAGAATCAGCGCCGGAGCGAGCGCGCCGAGCAGGCGGAGCACGAGCTTGCTCGGGATCGCCAGCGGCTCGGCGCGCATGCCGAGCAAGAGCCCCGTGACCAGCCCGAGCACGAGCGCCCCGAGGATGCGAAGGTAAAGCGGGGTGCGATGCCACCACGCAAGGAGTCCGGTCTTGCGTTCGGTTTCCATGATTAGCGTTGCACCCGGCCACCGCCGGCCCCGGCGGCGAGGGCTTCCACTTCGCCGAGGGTGACGAGCGCGTAGTCGCCGGAGATCGTGTGTTTGAGCGTGCTCGCGGCCACCGCGAAGTCGATGGCTCGCTGAGGTTCATCGCCACGGCGCAGCGCGAAGATGAGTGCGCCGGTGAAGCTGTCCCCTGCCCCGACCCGATCTACGATCGCGATCTCGTGGCGGCGCGAGAAGTACGCATCGCCATGACTGAAAAGCATCGCGCCCCAATTCGTAGAACATGCCGTGTCTGCGGTGCGCATCGTCAGCGCCACCGTCTTAAATCCAAAGCGTTCCGTGAGCCGCCTGGCTGCGTCCTCCTCACGGCTTGCTGCCGGTGCATCGAGATGCAGTCCGAAAACGGTGCGCGCCTCCTCGACGCTCGTGATGCAGAGATCCACGTAACGCATCAGCGGCGCCAACGCCTGCCCCGCCGCCTCGCGCGTCCAGAGCTTGGCCCGGTAGTTGAGGTCGAAGCTGATCATGATTCCGCATCGCTTAGCCTCGATACACGCCTCGGCAACCATCGCCGCCGCCGACACCGACAGCGCGGGCGTGATGCCCGACCAGTGCAGCCACTTCGCACCCGCGAGAATGCGCGGCCAATCGAAGTCTCCACGCTGCGCTTCCGCGATCGCGCTGCCAGTGCGATCGTAGATGACCTTCCCTCCCCGCTGGCTGGCTCCGGGTTCGAGGAAATAAACACCGATGCGATCGCCACCGCGCACGATCGAATTTGTCTCTACCCCCAGCCCGCGAAGTTCGTTGATCGCCCGCTGCGCGAGTTCATTCTCCGGCAGCTTGGTGACGAAACCCACGCTCGCCCCGAGCTGCGCCAGCATCACCGCGACATTGGCCTCGGCGCCGCCGAAGGTCACTTCGAAGTGCGGCGCCTGCGCGATCCGCAGCCGCCCCGGTGGCGTGAGCCGCAGCATGATTTCTCCAAAGGTGACGACATCCGGCATGGCCGCGGAGGATGTGAGTCCACCTCGCCGATGAAAAGCGCGAATCCAATATCCAATCGCAGAAACGCAAGGACGCCGTGCGATCGCAGCGGCTTTTGGAGCGTCCCGACTAGAGAAAATGAATCGCCGCACCGCCGGCGGCGATGAGGGCGTGCTTTTCGAGCAGGGTGCGGAAGAGCGCGAGCCCCGCCTTTTCTCGCTCGCCGCAATCGAAGCGGATGTGCTCGGTGAGGTATCGCTCGCTCACGATCGGATCGTGCTCGCGGTCGGCGTGGATAATCTCGGGGAGATGGGCAAGACCGTCGCGCTTGAGGCCGCGGAGTTCGTCGGCGATGGCGGCTGCATCGGGGAGCAACGGACGCATCAGCCAGAGCGCGAAGACGAAGGGCAGGCCGGTGCAGCGCTTCCACTCGGCACCGAGGTCGAGGAAGTGCCAACCGGTGGGATTCGCGAGGCGAAAGTCGATCGCCTGATTGCCGATGAGAAGCTTCGCGTCGTCGTTCTCCGCGACGTATTCGGGATGAAGATCGTGAAACTCCGCGAGCAGCACCTGCAGCAGATGCACGGAGGTGCGCGACGCCGGATCGAGCGCGATGCGGCGGATCGCGGCCAACGGCGATTGATGCGCGAGAAAGACGCTGAAGACCGGGCCATCGCAGGCGATCGCGACTTCATCGACGGCCAGCCACGGCGGACTCCGCAACGCCTCAAAAACCGGCACCAGCGCCACATCGAGCGCGCCACTCGCGAGATCGTGTGCGAGGCCGGAGGGGTGATCGAAAACCACCGGCGCCTCGCAGCCGAAAATGAGCGGCTTCGAGTTGAGATACTGGACGCAGCCCACGCGCACCGCGCTCAGCGCCGGGTGGCGGATCACGCGCAGGCCAGCGCCGCCGCGCGCTGGCTCGGGACGATCCGGCGGTACCACGTGTCGCGCTGCATCGGCTCGCGGCCGGCCTCGCGGATCGCGCGCTCGAAGGCGGCGACGGTCTGCCCCTGCGGTGTCGTCGCGCCGGCCATGTGGAAGATTTTTTCCTCCTGAATCGTGCCGTGCAGATCGTCCACGCCGTAGTTCAGCGCCTGCTGCGCGAGCGGCAGGCCGAGGCTCACCCAGTAGGCGGTGATGTGGTCGAAGTTATCGAGATAGATGCGGGAGACGGCGAGATTGCGCAGCTCCTCAAAGGCCGGCGCGTGCTGCAGATGCTGGAGCAAAGGTCGCGCGCCCTCGGGCTCGAAAGCGAACGGGATGAAGCCGGTGAAGCCATGCGTCTGGTCCTGCAACTCGCGCAGGCGCCGCAGATGATCGACGCGATGGGCCGCCGTTTCGAGGTGCCCGAAGAGCATCGTCGCCGTGCTCCGCATGCCCATCTCGTGCCAGGTGCGATGCACTCCCAACCACTCCTCCGCGCTTTCCTTTCCCAGACAAATTTGCTCGCGAATCTCCGGCGCAAAAATCTCCGCGCCACCACCCGTGATCGCGCCGAGACCAGCTTCGCGCAGCGTCTCCAGCGTCTCGCGGATCGAGAGGTGAACGACGCGTTCGGCGAGATGCCGGATCTCGATCGCGGTGAATGCCTTGATGAAGAGATTCGCATCGAGCGCCCGCAACCTCCGTAGCAGATCGAGGTACCAATCCTTCTTCAAAGTGGGATGCAACCCACCGACCATGTGAATCTCGGTGACCCCGTCGGCCAGCCCACCGCGCACCTTTTCCACGATTTCGTCGATCGTCAGCTCAAAAGCATGCGCGTCCCGCTTGCGCGCCCCGAACGCGCAGAACTGGCACGCGAGCAGGCAGACGTTCGAGTAGTTGATGTATTGATTGTGAATGTAAGTCGCGATGTTGCCGTTCTTCCGCTCACGCAGAATATTCGCGATCGTGCCGAGCGCGTTGAGGTCGTTGGAAGCGTAGAGCTGAAGTGCCTCGACATCGGTCACCCGCTGGCCGGCGACGACTTTGTCGTAGATCGGGCGCAGGTCGGGCGGGATAAGTTGGGCGGACATCGAATGAGTGTTCACACCTAGATACGCCGCGGAGCCCGCGCAAGTTGCGTTTCCCAGAACCACCTCGGGAAACAGTTGCCTCGCCAATCCCGAAGCGGCATCGTCCCCCGGCCCCGCCACCAATCAATGAGCCCCGATCCGAGCCCCCAGGCTGATCCCGCCGAAGACGCCAATGCGCAGGATCTCCGGTGGATGGCTCGCATCAAACACGGCGACACCGACGCGTTGCGCGAGCTGATCGAGACACACCAGCACCGCATCATCGGCACCGTGGCGAAAATGCTCGGGGACGATTCGGACGCCGAGGACATCGCGCAGCAGGTCTTCATCCGGCTGTGGAAAAGCGCCGGTCGCTATGAACCCACGGCGAAGTTCACCACCTGGCTCTTCAAGATCACCCGCAACCTCGTCTTCAACGAACTGCGCCGGCGCAAACGCCATCCCGCCATTTCCCTCGACCGCCCGCTCGATCCCGACGAACCCGAGCGCACCCTTCAGGCCGCCGACATTTCCAGCAAAGCTCCCGACACCGCGCTGCTCGACGACGAGATGCAGGCGGCAATCCAGCGCGCGATCGACGCGCTGCCCGAAACGCAGCGCATGGCGATCATCCTCCGCCGTTACGACGACATTTCTTACGAGGAAATCGGGGAGATCCTCGACCTCTCCGTTCCCGCGGTGAAGAGCGTGCTTTTCCGCGCGCGGACCGAGCTTCGGGAAAAGCTGAGGCAATACCTCGATGCGTGAGCGATCGTTGCAGCCCGCGATCTTCCTCGATCGCGACGGCACGCTGATGGAGGACACTGGCTACGTCAGCGACCCGACGCACGTGCGTGTCTTCGACGGGGTGGGTGAAGCGCTTGCCAAGTTGAAAGCCCGGGGATTTCTCACCGTCATCGTGACCAACCAGAGCGGGATCGGCCGCGGCTATTTCACCCATGGAGATTACGAAGCCGTCCACGCGCGTTTCCTCGCACTCCTCGGCCCCGGCCTGATCGACGCCACCTACCTGTGCGCCGAGCACCCCGACACCGCCAGCGACCGCCGCAAGCCAGGCCCCGGCATGCTACTCGAAGCGGCGCGCGACCTCCGCATCGACCTCGCGCGATCGTGGATGGTCGGCGACCGCACGGGCGACTTGGTGGCTGGCAATCGCGCGGGCGCGCGCTCGATTCTCGTGCTCACTGGCGAGGCCGTCAGCGAGGCCCCGCCGCCGGCGGTCTTCGTGGCGAAAGACTTTGCCAGCGCCGCCGAGTTCATCCTAAAGACTCCGGATGCCTAAGGTCGCCGTCGTCATCCCCGCTCGATACGCCTCGACCCGCCTGCCCGGCAAGCCGCTCATCCGCATCGCGGGGCGACCGCTGATCGAGCACGTGTGGCGGCGTTGCGCCGAGGCGCAGGGAATCGACCAAGTCATCATCGCGACCGACGACATGCGCATCGCGGAGGCCGCGTTCGACTTTGGCGCCGAGGTCGCGCTGACTTCGGCGGAGCATCGCAGCGGCACGGATCGCGTGGCGGAGGTGGCGAAGAAGCTGCGCGGAGTCACGCACGTCATCAATGTGCAGGGTGACGAGCCGCTCGTGGACCCCTCGCTCGTGAGCCGACTCGCGGAGACGATGGTGTCCGAGCGCAAAGTCGAGATGATCACCGCCGCTAGTGAGTTTGGCCCGGATGAAGATGTGGCCAATCCAAACGCGGTAAAAGTGGTGCTCGGGCGCGACGGCTACGCGCTCTATTTCTCCCGCTGCCCGATCCCGTATCTCCGCAGCGACGGGGTGCAGGCGACCTACCGACGGCACGTCGGGATCTACGGCTACACCACGAAGCTTCTCCTCAAGTTTGTAAAGTGGCCGCCCGGCGACCTTGAACTCGCAGAATCGCTCGAACAACTGCGCGCGATCGAGAACGGTGTCCGCATCCGAGTCCTGCCCGCGCGGCAATCCGCCATAGGAGTCGATACGCCGGAAGACGTTGCAGCCGTGGAACGTCTGCTCGCGTTAAAAAGGGTGCGAAAAGTGTCCGGACGCAAAATTGGTTAGCCGCGAGTCGCTGGGTCGGATAAGGATGACCGCTTTTTGCGCCCTTTCCCCGCTAGCCCCTATCTATTCTGAACATGAAGTACATTTTCGTCACCGGCGGCGTCGTTTCCTCTCTCGGCAAGGGGCTCGCCGCGGCTTCGCTGGGCACGCTGCTCGAGCGGCGCGGTTTGAAGGTCGTGCTGCAAAAATTTGACCCGTATCTGAACGTCGATCCGGGAACGATGAGCCCGTTCCAGCACGGCGAAGTGTACGTCCTCGACGACGGCGCGGAGACCGATCTCGATCTCGGGCATTACGAACGTTTCACCCATTCCGTCCTCAGCCGCTCGAACAACACGACCAGCGGGCAGATTTACCAAACCGTGCTCGATAAGGAGCGGCGCGGCGACTATCTCGGCAAGACGGTGCAAGTCATTCCCCATGTCACCGACGAGATCAAAGAGCGGCTCCGCAAGCTCTCGGCGGAGCAGCCTTGCGACATCCTCATCACCGAGATCGGCGGCACGACGGGCGACATCGAGGGTCTGCCTTTTCTCGAAGCCATCCGCCAATTCATCCTCGAGGTCGGCGCTCAGAACGCCATCGTCATGCACGTCACGCTGGTGCCTTACATCAAGGCCGCGGGCGAACTGAAGACGAAGCCTTCGCAACAATCGATCGCCAAGCTGCGCGAGATCGGCCTCCAGCCGCAGGTGCTCGTCTGTCGCACCGAGCATCCGCTCGACGAGGACGTGCGCTACAAGCTCTCGGTTTTTTGCAACGTGCCACTCAACGCGGTGATCGAAGCGCGCGACGTGGATCACACGATATACGAGTTGCCGCTGATGCTCCAGCAGGAGCGGCTCGACGACACGGTCCTGCGCTTGCTGCATATCACCACGCCCGTCGCGGACATGACGGATTGGAAAAAATTTGTCGCCCGCGTGGTGAAGCCGAAGAAGCGGGTGAAGATCGCGGTCGTCGGCAAGTACATCGAGCTGCAGGATGCCTACAAATCCATCTACGAATCGCTCACCCACGCCGCCGCGAGCGCGGATTGCGGCATCGATCTCGTGCAGGTCGATGCCGAGGCGCTGGAGGAAAAGAATCCGGCGGATGACCTGCGCGATGTCGCGGGAGTTCTCGTGCCGGGCGGCTTTGGTGATCGCGGTGTGGAAGGCAAGATCCGCGCGACTGAATTCGCCCGCGAACAGGAGGTGCCCTTTCTCGGCCTTTGCCTCGGCATGCAGGTGGCCACGATCGAATTCGCGCGCCATGTCTGCGGGCTCGCCGGCGCGAACAGCACGGAGTTTGACACCAAGAGCATCGATCCCGTCATCGACCTTCTCGAGGAGCAAAAAGACGTGACGGACAAAGGCGCGTCGATGCGTCTCGGCTCGTGGATCACCAAGATCGTGGACGGCACGCGAGCGCACGCGATCTATGGCAAGACCGAGATCCGCGAACGGCACCGGCACCGCTACGAGTTCAACATGAAATATCGCGAGCGAATGGAGGCCAAGGGCTTCGTCATCAGCGGCACCTCGCCCGATGGCACCCTCGTCGAGCTCATCGAGTTGAAGAACCATCCCTTCTTCGTCGCCTGTCAGTTTCATCCCGAGTTCCAGTCAAAACCGAACAAGCCGCACCCGCTCTTCAAAGCGTTCGTCACGGCCTGTCTGCAGCACGGGGGTTAGCTCCCGATCCGGGAATCGGCGGCGACGGAGCTCGCCCGCCACACTCTTTGAAGAACGTCCGCTTTTGCAGATGACAAACGAGTCATCTTGCGCGAAACGCAGCACGCCAAATTTCGCCGCTCGGTCTCGAGCAGACCCGCTCGCCCCCCGGCTCACTAGAAAACCACACCGTGAAATTCAATTGCCCCACCTGCCAGATGCACTTGATGGCCGAGCCCGACATGGCTGGCCAAGTCGTCAATTGCCCCGGCTGCAACACCAAGATCCAGATTCCTGCGGAAGCGGCCGGGCCGGAAATTCCGCCGCCCGACATTAATCGACCGCGCGTGACATCACCCTCCGCCCCTGGCGGCCGCATGCACGCCAGCGGACAGCCGCAGGAACGCAAGGCGTGGAAGGAAGAGGATCCGACCAATCCCAACGCGAAACTGAGCTTCGGCGTCGGCATCGGGCTCACCATTACTTGGTTTCTGATTGTCTATCCGTTCCAGGCGTCACACGGCACGCCGCAGGCGAGCTTCACCTTGATGCAGGGCCTCGCGAACCTGTTCTACAAGCACTTCACGGTCAGCTTCATGAACACGCTCTTCTTCTTCTGGGCGATGACCATTTGCTATCTGAAGCTGCAGAAGCTCAAGCACCAGAAAGCCGCGATGCTGCTCGACGTGCTGCCCATGGAACTCGGCAAGGAGATCAACGGCGACAACGTCGGCATCTTCATCGACCACATCTATCGCCTGCCCTTCAATCTCCGCGACAGCCTCATGGTGAATCGCATCCGCAAGGCGCTGGAGTTCTTCGAGGTGCGGCAGAATGTCGGGCACGTCAGCGCGATGATGGGCAGCCAGTCGGCGATCGACGGCTCGCGGATCATGGGCAGCTACATCCTGCTCCGTGCGTTTCTGTGGGCGATCCCGCTGCTCGGCTTCATCGGCACCGTCGTAGGTCTCTCGCACGCGATCTCGGGCATGAGCTTCGGCGCGGTGGAAGACGTGGGCGCGATCATGGGCTCGATCAATAACGTGACCAGCGGCCTCGGCACGGCGTTTGACGCCACGCTGCTCGGCCTCGTCTTCGCGGTGCTGCTCAATTTCCCGCTGAACTCGCTGCTCAAGCACGAAGAGGAAGCGCTCAACGACATCGACGCCTTTTGCAACGAAGTGCTCCTGCCGCGACTCAACGACGGCGGCAGCCAGGGCGCCGGCGACATCGGCGTGATCGGCGAGTCCATCATCCGCGGCCTGTCGGGAGCGCAGAAGGAATTCCTCGTCGATCTCAACGAACTCTCCAGCCGCATGCTGCAATACGCGGACAACCTCGACCGCCGCGTGGAGGTGCAGCACAACACCGCGGTGCAGCAGTTCGTGACCAACATGACGACGATGCGCCAGGAGGTGGAAGCGAACCTCAGCGAATCCATGCGCCTCACTTCGCAGTACATCGGCAGCCTCGACGAAGGACTCCGCGGCCTCAACGCGGTGCTCGGCGAGCTCGGCGGGAAACAGATCGTCATCGAGCAGCCGAAGAAAAAGGGCTGGTTCGGCCGCAGCAAAGGCTGATCATTTAGCCCTCCTCCCCCGCGCCACCTATGATGAAGCGCCGCGTCCACCGGGCTGAAGAGCTGATGCTCATTCCGTTCCTGGACATCCTGTGTTCGCTCATCGGGGTGCTGGTGCTCATCATCGTGGTGCTCTGCGTGGCGCAGACGCAGAAGATCAACGGCCGCACGCCCGAGGAACTCCAGCGCGCGCAGGAGCATCAAAAGATGCTCAAGGAGCAAAAGGAGAACGAGAAGATCAACGCCCAGCTCAAGGACAAGGTCGAGAAGCTGGAGAAGCTCCAGACCGAGACGAAGCAGAAAGAAGAGCAGGTCGCCAAACTGCGGAAGCTGCTCGATACCTCTGTCGCTGACCGCGAGAAGAACAAGGAGATCAGCCAGAACTTGATGAAGGAACTGGACAACTTGCTCATCGAACTCAACGGCCTCGGCACGCAGGACGCGCCGCTGAAAAAGCAGATCGCCGCCTTGCAGGAAGAAATCAAAAAGCGGCAGCCGCCCGCGAACAAAGGCGCCCCCGTGGTCGTTCAGCCAGGCGGCTCGGGATTGGCCAAAGGCACCAAGGTTTTCTTCGTCGAAGCGTCGGGAGGAAAGCTCACCTTCTATTGGGACGAGAAGACCAAGGGCGTCGTCGCCGCCACGCCCGACGTGGTCGCGGTCGATGTCGGCTTCAACGCTTTCCTCAAAGCCGTGCAGGCCCTGCCGCAGACCAAGATCATCTTCCTCCTCCGCGACGACGGCATGGGCGCGTTCAACCTCGGCGCCGGCTGGGCGCAGGCGACCTACGGCTACAAAGTCGAGCAGATCGGCCGGTTGCCGATTCCCGGTCGTGGTGAGATCGATCTAAAGATGTTTAGCGAATTCCTCGGAAAGCTCACCCCGCCCCCCGAAGCGCTCGCGCCACCGACTCCACCCGCCGCCACGCCCGCTCCCAAACCCGCCGGTGCTGCTCCCGCTCCCGGAGCCACGCCCGCGCCAGCCAAACCCGCTACGCCGGCAACCGCGGCTCCACCCAAACCTTAACCGACCATGGCCCGACGCGGCGGACATCACGAAGAAGAACTCCCGTTCGTAGCCCTCATGGACACGATGACCAACGTCGTCGGCGTGCTCATCATCGTGCTCGTCATGGTCGGCATCGGCCTCGCGCGTTCGGTAAACAAGGTGCTCTCCGAGTTGCCACCCGTCACCGTCGAAGAACACGCGAAGCTGAAGAAGGAAGTGGAGGAGACCAAGCCGAAGCACGATCTTCAGAAGGTCGATGAGGAGAACAAAAAGCTGGAGCAGGACCTGAGGAAATCGACCGAAGCCTTGCAAACGCTCGACGTGACCACGGACAAGCAGGCGGTGAAGCTGATCGACGTGGACGACTTGCAAAAGCAGCTCGAGGCCAAGCGCAAGGAACGCGATGCGAAGAAGAGCGCCGTCGAAAAAATGCTCGCCGAAGTGGACCAACTCAAAGCGCGTCTCGACACCACGCCGGTTTACACCCCGCCGCCCGCCGTCGTGGTGAAGCTCCCGAATCCGCGCCCGATGCCGGACAAGGCCGAGGTACAGCACTTCCTCGTCGCCGGCGGCCGCATCTTCTACCTCAACGACGAGCAATTTCAGGAGATGGTGGAAGCCGAACTCCGACGCGCCGAGGCGACCATCGCGATCAGCAAGGAGACGGTGAAAGGACCCGACGGCAAACCCGTGATGGTCAGAGACAAGGCCGGCCGCACTTCACCGCAGCGCAAAATCGTCTACGACGCGAAGAAGCTCACCGACTATTTCGCGCGCGTGCATCTCGGCAATCGCGACGTGAAAGTGGAAGTGATCCCGACGGCGACCTCCAATCGCATCCCGATGAAGATCACGCCGCTGCCCAACGCGGGCGAAACCATCGAGCAGGCGAAGAGTCTCATCTCCGTCTTCCAGACGCTGCTCAAGAAATTCAAAGCCGACCCGAAAGCCGTCGTCTGGTTCCACGTCTTCAAGGATTCGATTCCCACCTATCTGGCCGCCCGCGAGTATGCCGACCAGATCGGCGTCCCGGTCGGCTGGGACATCTACGGCCAGCCGACCTTCTCGCGCACCATGCCACCGGAGTACACGCTGAACATTACCCCGCCGCCTGCCGCCCCTGCCCCCGCCGGCGCCGTCAGCATCGCGCCGCCGAAGCAGACTCTGGATTGAATCGGTCGTCCGACGCGGACGGCTTTGAGGAAAAACGCAAAGACGCAGAGACGCCGAGGGCTCGGTCCCGCAAACTCATTCTCTGCGACCTCCGCGTCTCTGCGCCTCTGCGTTTCAAAGAACTGCACTCCTCCGCGCCGCTTGACTCCCCCGCCCTCGACCTTATCGTCCGCGGAAATACCAGCAGGGGAGCCGTTTGGCTGAGAGGTCCGCGCGATTGATCATGCGGACGACCCTTTGAACCTGATGCGGTTAACACCGCCGAAGGGAGCAAAGCTCAGCCGTGCCGCGATTTCCCGCGCACGGCTTTTTCTTTTCCCATGATCGCCACCAAAGACACCATCGAACCCCACTCCTCGACGCAGCTCCCCGCCAGCACCCGCGTCTATGTGCAAGGC
>JBAVML010000585.1:0-7107 GCA_049690035.1 Chthoniobacteraceae bacterium | reverse complement strand
GCGAACTCTCCAAGGACACCGCGAGCGCCTACGTGGTGGACACGATCAAGCTGCCCGACCCGAACCCGTGGGGCGCGCCGATGTTCGTCGGTGGGCTGGACTTCTTCGAACGCGGAAGTGGGAAGTCGGAAGTCGGAACGAAAGCCGCCGCGCCGCGCACTTCCAACTTCCGAGTTCCCACTTCCGACTTCGACGCTGGCTCGCCCACGGACCGGCCACCGCTTGTCCCGGGCGCCGCCACCTCGGCCGTCTGCACCTTCCACGGCGATGTCTTCCTCGTCTCGGGGCTGGACGAAAAGCTGGAGCACGTGACCTGGAAGCGCTTCGCCACCGGCCTCTACCACGCGCTCGGCCTCAAGATCGTGAACGGCAGAATCTACGTGACCTGCCGCGACGGGATCTGGCACCTGCACGATCTCAACGGCGACGGCGAGGCGGATTTATACGAGGCGTTCAACTTCGACGTGAAGGTGACGAAGAGCTTCCACGAGTTTGTCTTCGACCTGCAAACGGACCCCGCGGGCAATTTCTACTTTGCCAAAGCCGGCCCGGTGAAGAACGGCGGGCGCGGGTTTGATCAGATCATGGCGCATCACGGCAGCCTCTTCCGCGTCTCGCCGGATGGCGGAAAATTCGAGGTCATCGCCACCGGCTTCCGCGCGCCCAATGGCATCGGCGTCGGCCCGCACGGCGAGCTGACCAGCGGCGACAACGAAGGCACCTGGACACCCGTCTGCAAAATCAACTGGATCCAGCCCGGCGGCTTCTACGGCGTGGTGCCGCTCGCGCATCGCGACCCCGAGCCCACCAGCTACGACCCGCCGCTCTGCTGGCTGCCCAAGCGAGTGGACAACAGCGGCGGAGGGCAAGTCTGGGCGCCCGAGGGCGAACGTTGGGGCCCGTGGGCCGGCAAGATGTTGCACCTGAGCTACGGGCAGGCCGCGCTCTATGGCGTGCTCATGGAGGATAGCGGAAAGCGGATGGCGGATAGCGGAAAAAAGGAGCCGACCGCCGCGACCGCCACCGGCCCCGCCCTATCCGCAATCATGCAGGGCGGCGTGACGAAGTTCCCGCTGCAATTCCAGAGCGGCATCATGCGCGCGCGTTTTTCCCCCACCGATGGCCAGCTCTACGTCGCCGGCCTTCGCGGCTGGCAGACGAGCGGTCTCAAGAACGGCTGCCTTCAGCGCGTCCGCTACACCGGCGCCGACACGCGCATGCCCATCGAACTGCACGTGAAGAAAGATGGGATCGAGCTGCGCTTCACCACCTCGCTCGACACGCAATCCGCCCGCGACCCGGAGAACTGGCACCTCGAGCAATGGCGTTACCTCTGGAGCGCCGCCTACGGCTCGCCTGAACTTTCCGCCGAAGGCGAAACCGAGACGCCCGCCGAAGCCGGCAAGGACGGTGCCGCGCAATTTACCAAGGCGCAGATGAGCGTGGCCAAACACGACCCCGTGACCGTCAAAAGCGTGACCATCGGCACCGACGACCGCACCGTCTTCCTCGAAATCCCGGGCCTGAAACCGGTGATGCAGATGAGCATCAAATACGACCTCAAGACCGCGGACGGCAAAGAACTGCGCGGCGAAGTGGTGAATACCATCCACGCGCTCGGCGCAGAAAAGTAGCGGCTGACAGGGACGCACTCTGAAAGCGACGTGCGATACACGGTCACTATGAAAAAGCTACTTACCCTCGCCCTACTCGCGATCGCGACCTTGATCGTCCTGCCTGCCTGCGACACCACCCGCCCGATTCCGCCGCATCAGAGCGGCGATGGCAGCCGCGGTCTCAATCCCGGCGCCCGCGCCCAATCGGCCAATGGCGCCAACGTGGATCGTTCGCGCGACGTTCGCTACTAGCCCATCGGAAGGCTTTGCCTCCCGCCCAGCGCCCGCAACATCGAGGGATGTGCCCCGGTGTCGCGGGAGGCTCGCCGCCGCCGTCTATTGTTTTGGGATAATCCCTTTGCTCTCCAGCTTCTCCACTTTCGGGCGGATCACGGCCTGGCAATACGGATTCCGGTTTCCATTCAGCCGGTAGTAATCCTGGTGGCTGACCTCCGCGGTGTAGAAGACGGTCAGCGGCTGGATCTGCGTGACGATCGGGCTTTTCCAGTTCTTCTGCTCGGCGGCGAGGGACTTCTCTGCGACGGCTTTCTGTTCGTCGCTCAGGGTGAAAATGACGGAGCGGTAGTTGTCGCCCACGTCGTTGCCCTGGCGGTTGAGCGTGGTCGGATCATGAGCATGCCAGAAGGTATCGAGCACCTTCTCCAGCGTGATGACCTTCGGATCGAAATCGACCAGCACCACCTCGGCGTGGCCCGTGGTGTGCGTGCAAATTTCCTCGTAGGTCGGGTTCTTGGTGTGGCCGCCGGCGTAGCCGGAGACGACGTCCTTCACGCCGTCGAGCCGCTCGAGCACGGCTTCGACGCACCAAAAGCAGCCGCCACCGAGGACGATGCGTTCGAGGCCGGCAGCGGGTTTGTCAGCGGGAGTGATGGATTTCTGGTTCATTTTTTCGGCGGCTTGGGAGCAAGAGGTGAGCGTCGCGAGCGCGGCGGCGAGGAAGGTGATGAGTTTGGTTTTCACGAGGGGTTTGGAAGATGAGTCGATAAGTTCACACCAGCACTACGAACGAAGTCAGGCAATGATTGCACGCACCACCTTGCCATGCACGTCGGTCAGTCGGAAATCGCGCCCGGCGTAGCGGTAGGTGAGCTTCTCGTGATCGAAGCCAAGCAGGTGCAAAATCGTGGCCTGCAGGTCGTGCACGTGGACGGGATTCTCCACGATGTGAAAGCCGAGGTCGTCGGTCGCGCCGTAGGTCTGGCCGCCCTTGATGCCGCCGCCCGCCATCCACATGGTGTAGGCGCTAGGGTGATGATCGCGGCCGAGCGAGCGGCCAAGCGCAGGATTCGTCTCGACCATCGGCGTGCGGCCAAACTCGCCGCCCCAGATCACCAGCGTGTCGTCGAGCAGCCCGCGTTGCTTCAAATCCATCACCAGCGCCGCGCTGGCCTGGTCGGTGGCGCCGCAGTTTTTCTTGGAGTTGCCGGTGACGTCGGAGTGCGCATCCCAGCCTTCGTGGTAGAGATTGATGAAGCGCACGCCGCGCTCGATCATCCGCCGCGCGAGCAGGCAGGCGCGGGCGAAGGACGGCTTGTCCGGGTCGCAGCCGTAAAGGTCGAGCGTCTCCTTCGACTCGCTTTTGAGGTCCATGAGTTCCGGCGCGGAGGTCTGGAGCTTGAAGGCCATCTCGTAGTTCGCCAGCCGCGTGGTGATTTCGGGATCACCTTCCCGTGCGAGGCGCTGGCGATTGAGCGTGCCGACGAGGTCGATGGTGTCGCGCTGGAGCTTTGCATCGACGCCCGCGGGGCTCGATACGTTGAGGATCGGATCGCCCTGCGCGCGCAGTCGCGTGCCGGTGTAGATGGAAGGCAGGAAGCCGCTCGACCACAGCGCCGAGCCGCCGCTCAGTCCGCTGCCCGTGCTCATGACCACAAACGCCGGCAGTTCCTGCGTCTCCGCGCCGAGTCCGTAGAGCGCCCACGACCCGAGGCTCGGTCGCCCCGGTTGCGAGAATCCGGTATTGAAGAAAATCTGCGCCGGCGCGTGGTTGAATTGATCCGTCTTCACCGACTTCACGAGGCACACGTCGTCCACGATTTTTCCCAGATGCGGCAGCACCTCCGAGAGCTCCGCGCCCGATTGCCCATGCTTGGCGAAAGTGAAGCGCGGCCCGAGCACCGCCGCATCCGGACGAATGAACGCGTAACGCTGACCGCGGATCACCGACTCCGGCAGCGGCTTGCCTTCGAGCTTCGCGAGCTCCGGCTTGTAGTCGAAGAGATCGAGCTGCGACGGCGCGCCAGCCATGAAGAGGTGGACGACGCGCTTCGCTTTCGCCGGAAAATGCGGCTGCTTCGGCGCCAGCGGATTTTCCACAGCCAGCGCGCGCCCGCCCAGCGCGTCGCTCAGCAGCCCGGCCAGCGCGATCTTCCCGAGACCCACGCCGCAGTCCTGCAGGAAGTGACGGCGGGTGACGTGCTGCGCGTGTTGTTGGAAAGGATTCATGGCTCAGTTCCGGGTGATGGCTTCGTCGAGATTGAAGACGGCGCGCGCCACCGCGGTCCAGGCGGCACGCTCGTTCACGTCGCCGGTTCCGTCGCCCGCGACTTTCGCGGCGTCGAGCTCCTTGCTCTCGAAGCGCTGCTTCTGCGCCTCGAAGAATTTGGTGAGCGCAGCCACTTCCTCGCCATTCGGCGGACGCGTCAGGCAGCGGCGGAAGAGGGTGCGGAGTCGTTCATCGACGCTGCCAGTGCCGGCAGCGAGCTGTTTGCCGAAGGCCTGCGCGGCATCGACGAGAACGAGGTCGTTCAAGAGCGTGAGCGCTTGCAGCGGAGAATTGGAAACGTCGCGGCGAGCGAGGCAAGCCTCGCCGCTCGGCGCGTCGAACGTGGCGAACATCGCGTAGGGCGCGGTGCGCTTCGCGTAGGTGTAGATGCCGCGCCGGTAGCGATCGTCGCCGGAGCTCGCGGTCCATTTGAAGTTCCCATAGGCCACCTCGCTCACGCCCTCGGGCTGCGGCGGATACACGCTCGGGCCGCCGATCTTCCCGTTGAGCAAGCCCGCCGCGCTCAGCGTCGCGTCACGCACCATTTCCGCTTCGAGGCGGCTGCGCGGGCCGCGGGCGAGCAACTTGTTTTCGCCGTCCTTGGCGAGCAATTCGGGTGTCAGGCGCGACGACTGCCGGTAAGTCGCGCTGGTCACGATCGTGCGGTGCAATTTCTTCAACGACCAACCTTGCTTCACGAATTCCACGGCCAGCCAGTCGAGCAACTCCGGGTGCGTCGGCGACTCGCCTTGATAGCCGAAGTCCTCGGTCGTCCGCACGATGCCGCGCCCAAAAAGAATGGCCCACTGGCGGTTCACCGTGACGCGCGCGGTGAGCGAATTCTTCCGCGCGACGAGCCAGCGGGCGAAGGCGAGGCGATCGCGCTTTTCGTTCGGCGGCAACGGCTGGAGGAAAGAAAACACCGCCGGCTCCACGCGGTCGGTCGGCTGCAGATATTCGCCGCGATTGTGAATGAAAGTCGGGCGCGGATTCTCGGGCGGACGTTCGTGAAAAACGAGCGTGGTGGTTTCGGCGGTCGGTTTGCGAAGGGTGCGAATTTGTTTGGCGGCGGCGGCGACCTCGGGCGCGGAAAGGAGGAACTGCTCGCGCAAAGCGTTCCGCTGCGCCGCTGTGAGCGCCGGGTCGGGGAGAAGCAGAAGCCGCTCGATTTCATCCGGCAGATCGCGCGCCTCCGCCGCGCGCGAATCCGTGGTGACGGAAATGCGGAAGCGACCGAGCGAGCACGCATAGTGGCGGCCGAACATCATCTTCAGCGAAAGCTCCCTGACGTCTTCGAGTGGCGACGCGATTTGGAAAACAGCCTCGCTCGCTTCGCCCTCATGGTCGGCGGTGGACCAGCCCGTCTGCGGATCGCCATCGATCGTGAGCGCGGCGGAGGCGGGGTTCTTGCCGAAGTTGTTCTTCGCGTAGCTCTCCGTCGCCTTACCAAATTTCACCGGCGCGCCATCGGCGGCGGCTTGGAATTCTCCCATAAAGAAATCGCCCTGCGGCCCCTCGTAGTAGGCCATGCCGGGACCATGTTTCGGCAGTCGGGGGTCGGGCAACGCTTCGAGCCGGATCGCAGTGATGCCGCGCGGAAGATCGCGAAATTTCAGCTCGTAGGTATCGCTTTTGGTGATGTCGCCCGAGCCGAGCACCGACGCGTCGGGCTGCACGGTCAGCAGCGGTGAATTCGACTTCGCTTCCACTGGTCGCAGGGCCGTCCACGTCACGCTGCGTTCCCGTTCGCGAGTGAGCCAGTCGGCAAGCTTCGTTTCCAACGCCACGGCCCGCTCTGCGGCGGTCGCTGCCGGCCACTTTTCAGGCAATTCCGCGAGCAACTTTTCGGCCTTTTCCTCGCGGGCCTTCCGCTGCGCGGCCGAGTCCGGCGCGGGCAGATCGAGGTCGGGTTCGTCGGCGTTATTCAGGAACGCCATCATCTGGTAATACTCGCGGTGCTGAATGGGATCGAACTTGTGCGTGTGGCACTGCGCGCAGCCGACGGTAAGCCCGAGCCACGTCACGCCGGTGGTCGCCACGCGATCAGTCATCGCGTGAAAACGAAACTCGAGCGGATCGATGCCGCCCTCCTCGTTGAGCATCGTATTGCGATGAAAGCCGGTGGCCACGATCTGATCGCGCGTGGCGTTGGGCAGCAGGTCGCCGGCGATCTGCTCGATCGTGAATTGATCAAAGGGCTTGTCGGCGTTGAGCGCATTGATCACCCAGTCGCGCCACGGCCAGTTCTGCCGGCTCGAATCGGCCTGGAAGCCGTTGCTGTCGGCGAACCGGGCCGCGTCGAGCCAGTCGATCGCCATCCGTTCGCCGTAGTGCGGGCTCGCGAGCAGGCGATCGACGTACTTCTCGTAGGCGTCGGGCGCGGTGTCGGCGAGGAAGGCATCGACGTCGGCGGGCACGGGGGGCAGCCCGGTCAGATCGAGGGCGACGCGTCGCGCGAGCGTCGCGCGGTCAGCCTCCGGATTGGGCTTCAGCCCCGCAGCCTCCATCCGCGCGAGGACGAACCGGTCGATCGGCCCACGGCACCACGCGGTCGTGGCCACCTCCGGCTCCGCGGGCCGCTCGGCCCGGGTGAACGACCAGTGCCCCTTGAACTCCGCCCCCTCCTCGATCCAGCGGCGAAGGAGCGCCGCCTCGGCCGGAGTCACCGACTTGCCGAAGTGCGGCGGCGGCATGACGACATCGGGATCCTTGCTCGTGATCCGCGCGATCATCTCGCTCGAGTCCGGCTTGCCGGGCACGACCGCCCGGGCGCCGCTGTCGAGTTCCGACGTCGCCGAGGCGCCGTCGTCGAGGCGGAGTCCCGACTCGCGCTTGGCGTCGGGACCGTGGCACGCGAAGCAGCGGTCCGAGAGGATCAGCCGAACGTCGCGGTTGAAGTCGAGCCGGGCATCGGCGGCCGCGGCAAGTGAGCCGACGGCCACCGAGGCCACGGCGGCAAGCATGCGCAGGCCGGGGGCGGTGTGT
>JBAVML010000584.1:0-1840 GCA_049690035.1 Chthoniobacteraceae bacterium | reverse complement strand
GCCAAGCGCAACACCATCCCGGGACCGATCCGGGAGAGTTTGACGCTGCGGCTGTTTTTCCTCGTCGGCACCGGAATCACATTCGGCTCGCTGGCGGAGTATTTGTTCGTACGGCGCGAATTTTCTTGGTGGGCTCTCGGCGCTGGCGTGGGGTGCGCGTTGGTGTCGTTCTGGCTTCGAGGCAGCGCGATCGCAGCGCTCGGCCGTTTCTGGAGCCTGCACGTGGAGATCCGGGAGAATCACGAGTTCGTGCAAAACGGCCCGTTCCGTTTTATGCGCCACCCCACCTACTTCTCGATGGTCTTGGAACTGCTAAGCTTCGCGCTGATTTTCAATGCCTGGATCACGATGCTCTTCATCCCGCTCGCCTATCTCCCGGTGCTGATCATGCGCTTGCGCCTCGAGGAGCCCGCGCTCATCGAAAAGTTTGGCGACGCCTATCGCGAATACCAGCGCCGGGTACCGATGCTGATCCCATATCGGTGGCCGCCGAAATGAGCGAGACGCACGAACGCAGGGTCGTCATCACGGGGATGGGAGTGATCACCGCGCCCGCCCAAAGCCTCGACCGGCTCTGGACCTGCGTGCGTGGTGGACTTAGCGGAGCCACGAAGATGACTCGATTCGATCCGCTCAATGCGCCAACGCTGATCGCGGCTCAAATCAATGATTTCGACGCGGGCGATTTCATGGACGCGAAAATGGCGCGCCGGCTGGAGCTTTGTCATCGCTACGGGATCGCGGCAGCGCGTCTGGCCCAGCAGGATGCGGCGATCGATTTTTCCGAGATCGAGGCCGACAGCGTGGGAATCGTCGAAGGCACCTCGGTGAGCGGCAACGAAACGACCACCAAGGCCCACGAGGCTTACCAGAAATCCGGCTACAAGGGCGTCGGCCCATTCTCTCTCGCGAACGGCAGCGGCGCGGGCTCTGGAGAGATCGCGAAGGAACTCAATATCAAAGGTCACTCGATTACGCTGAGTTCGAGCAGCGCCTCGGGAAACGATGCGATCGGATACGCTCTAAGCATGATCCGGAACGAGGAAGTCGAAGTCATGGTCGCGGGCGGAGCGGAGGCGCCGATCGTGCCGGGCATCTGGGGCGCACTCTGCCTCGCGCAGGTGCTCAGCCGACGCAACGACAGCCCGCAGACAGCGATGCGGCCTTTTGACAAGAATCGCGACGGCGTGCTGCTCGGAGAGGGCTCGGCGTATCTGGTGCTTGAAGAACTTTCCCACGCGTTGAATCGCGGTGCTCGCATCTACGCGGAAATCCTCGGCCAGGGCAGAAGCTGCGAAGCCTATCATCCCGTGGCGCCGCATCCCGACGGCCTCGGCTATTTTCGCGCGATGCAAAAAGGGATGCGCCAGGCGCGGATCGATGCCGAGCAGGTTGACTATATCAACGCCCATGGCACGGCCACCGAAGCCAACGACGTGATCGAAACCAAGGCCATCAAACGCTTTTTCGGACCGCACGCCCACCGGCTTGCCGTGAGTTCGACGAAGCCCGTCACCGGCCATCTGCTCGGCGCGGCGGGAGCGCTCGAAACAGTGATCTGCGCGTTGGCCATCCACCGGCAGGAAATCCCGCTCACCTTGAATCACCAGGACGCCGCCCCGGATTGCGACCTCGATTACGTCCGCGGTCAGTCCCGCCCGTATCCGATCCGCGTGGCGATGAATCTCAGCAGCGGTTTTGGCGGGAAGAACTCGTGCCTTCTCCTGCGGCGCTACCAGCCGTGAGATGAAATTCGGGACACTGATTCCACTGATCGGGGCGCTGCTGAATTTCTCGCTCGCGATTTTCGTCCTGCTGCAAAATCCGCGCGCGGTGGTAT
>JBAVML010000583.1:0-2678 GCA_049690035.1 Chthoniobacteraceae bacterium | reverse complement strand
GTTGAAACCCTGCTCTTCGAGCTTCCGCTGCAGTTCGGTGGCATAATGGCGTCCGTCCGCCCAGCAGTAGGAAATGAAGAAGTCGAAGCCGAACAGGAAATCGGCGACGCGTTCGAATAGTCCGCGCTTTTGCATCGCATCGACCGCGTCGTCCACTCCCGGTGTCGAGGATCGGGCGGAAGATTTTGCTTCTTTCCCGTAGGGATCGGCGCCGCGTTTCATGGGATGCGGTGAATTATGGCAGCACAGAGAGATAGATAAGGATCAGCCATGCCCTTACCCTTGGTATTGAGGCGCGGAAACAGGCTGTCGTCGATCCTTTTATGTCCATCATCATCTAGTGCATCGTAGAGCGCAGCGGCGCAGGCTTTGTCTGCGATTGCGAGGTGAAATCGAGCGTTGCACTGGCTGCTGGCCGGCGCTCGAATGGCAGGCATGAATGGCTATCGAGCTGCCCTCGAGGTTTATGTCGTCTGGCATCCGGAGTTCAAACGCGGAGAGGAGGTCGCGAACCGGTTGTATCTTCATTTTGCCCAGGATGGCAGTCTGCCCGGCATCCGCCGGGGTGTCGGTGTGCCGGTGTTTTTCCGGAGCGCGCCGGCGGGCGTGGTGGGGACGGAGCCAGCTCCGATCGATCTCACGCAAGCGGACCATTCGGTGGTCGTGCCGCTGGTTGACAGGCAGATGTTCGAAGCGGCGGGCCAAGGCTGGGAACGCTACTTCGCCGCGCTGCTGCCGCAGTTGAGCGATGAAGGACCGCACCGGCTCTTTCCCGTCGCTTTCAATCGTGCCGCGGGGTCATGGAGAAACGCGTTTGGCCAGACGCAGGCGCTTTCGCTTCGCCCTGAGATTCCACGCAAGACCGAGGCGCAAAAGGCGGAAGAAGCCGATAGTCCCGAGAAGCAGTCGAAGGCCGCGGAGGAATTGCAGGAGAGCGAAGCCCGGCAGAATACGAACGTGCTGCACGACGTGACCCACGAACTCGCGCGGCTGCTTCTCAACCAGCCGCGGACGGCGCAGGCATCGACGCACGTGCGCCTGAGCAAGGCCCCGGTGACCCTTTTCCTCAGCCACGCCAAGCGCGACGGCGAGGAGATGGCGAAGGAGATCGACCGCTACATCGGCGAGCACATGGCGCTCAAAACCTTTTTCGATAAAACGAGCATCGCAGTCGGGAGCGACTTCGCGGCGGAATTGATCGGCAATGTGGATGGCGCTGCGGTCCTCGTGCTGCTCACGGATTCCTATGCGTCGCGTCCGTGGTGCCAGCGGGAGGTGCTTCGCGCCAAGCAACTCGGCCAGCCCGTGCTCGTCGTGGATGCGCTCAAGCTGGGTGAAGCGCGCAGCTTTCCCTACCTCGGCAACACGCCGACGGTCCGCTGGCAGGATGGCCCCGCGGGTTTCGACGCTCCCATCGGCTACCTGCTGCGCGAGGTGCTGCGCACGGAGCACTTCAAGCGCTACGTCGAGAGCCTGAAAACGTTCGCAGGGCTCGATGCCGCCGCACACGCACTGCCTTATCCGCCCGAACTCGTGACGGCGGTGGAGCGCAGGAAGAACGGTCCCCATGCGCCGCTCTACGTGTATCCCGATCCACCGATCAGCGCGGCGGAGGAGGAGCTGCTCGCCAGCATGGACCCGACGCTGCGCTGGAGCACGCCGACACTGCTTCTCTGCAATCCGCAGACTTCCGGGAACGAGACGCCGCTGTGCAACCTGCGCGTCGGCCTTTCGATTTCCGAGAGCCCCGATCTCGCTGCGCTGGGATTCGGCCAGCCGCACCTGAACGACGCCTTCGCGGAGATCGCGCGGCACCTGCTCGCCGCGGGAGCGACGCTCGGCACCGGGCACGATCTGCGCCTGGGCGGTTTCGGCGAGGCGCTCATCCAACTGGCGCAGGCTTATTTCTCCGACTTCGAGAAGAAAACGGTGCCGATCCACAGCTACCTGGGCTGGTCGGCGAAACCCACGCTTAGCGAAGAGCGCCGGGACGATCTGGTGCAGCTGGTCCGGTTTCACTTTGGCCCGGCGCCGCAGGAACCCGAGCCCCCGGCGGGGACCAAAGAGGCCCCCAACCCGGAGCACGCCTGCTGGCGCGCCCGCGGCTTCACGGCCATGCGCGAGCAGATGAACGCGGACCTCCAGGCGCGGGTGCTTCTCGGCGGGAAAATCGAAGGCGTGACCGGCCCGTGGCCCGGCGTTGTCGAGGAAGCCTGGCTCGCGCTCAAGGAGCGAAAGGCGGTATTCCTGCTCGGCGCATTCGGCGGCGCCACGCGCGATGTGATCGGTACGCTCCGCGGGGAAAAAGTGCCACGCATGACCAAGGAATGGAATCTCGCCAGTCAGGATCGGAAGCCAATCGTCGAGGCTTGGGATCGCTGGGCGCCCGCGCACGGCCTGCCGCCAGTTTCCTACGCCCCGCCAGTCCCGGTTAACGCCGGGGAATGGTGGAAGGTGCTGAACAATGGACTTGATCAAGCGGAAAACGAACGCCTGGCCGAGACCGTCCACATTCCAGAAATGGTTGCTCTGGTCCTCCGCGGCCTCGGGCGCTTGGCCTCAGGAGCCAGCTCCTGTCCGTGATAATTCCGCTGCCAAATCCTGGTCCTTCTGGGCCTATTCCGTCGGCGCGGGAGAATTCTGTTTGACCATCATTTCCCAAGTTGGCGTTTGGCGCG